>JBJFFT010000057.1:0-37572 GCA_051891975.1 Candidatus Spyradenecus sp.
CCAAATCCGCCCTCTGGGCCGTCAACACCGAAGAGGAATACCATGAGAGTAAGTAAACTGGAGTCCTGGCACAGCCTATGGGTGTGGCTGTGCGGCTTCGTGGCAAAGGGGCAGATGTGGCGATGGTTCGCGTGGAGCCTTTGGGCGGGCGTGACGGGGTATGTGGTGGTGGTGAGTGTGCTCTGCACGCAACCGCGCCGTCCGCCGTTGCTGCTTTTGCCAGTAGTGTTGGCGCTTGCGGCAATGGGGGTGGCGTGGATTTGGCGACGGCTGGCGCAGATGCGGCTTGAAGCACACGCGGGGGAAGCGCCTCTACCGCAGCCCTGGCGACTCTTTTGGGGCGTGGCGCTTGGCTATCTGGCTTCGCTCGTATTGTGCGGCTACTTCACCTCGCCCGACACCCAAAACCAGTGGCAACAAGTGCTCAGCGGACGCTTCAACGATTGGCACCCAGTACTGCACACAGCGTGCATCTGGCTGGTTTCGCGTGTGTGGCGGGCACAAGGTTTTGTCGTGGCGGTACAGATGGGGCTCTTTGCTGGACTGTGTGCCTGGCAGTGCGCGCTTATGCGGCGCTATGGCTACCGCGCGGCAGCGATATGGGTGGTGGTGGGCTTTGCGACACTCTCGCCTTGGAGTATGTTGCTTCTGCGCGTACTCTGGAAGGATACGGCCTTTGCGCTGGCGGGGTGGGCGCTGACCATCTGCACGCTACACCTGTGGCACACACGCGGCCGATGGTTATGGCACCCCGGACATATTGCGCTCTTGCTTGTGACGGTAGTGATGGCCTCCTTCCTGCGGCACAATGGTATCTTTCTGACACTACCTTTGCTCGCGCTGCTCCCGTGCTGCTTCGATGGATTGCGTCAGCAGTTGGCTGCCGCAGCGGTAGGGGTATTGGCGCTGCTCTGCCTGGCGGGGTACATCGGAACGCGACGGGCGTTGACAACGCCGGACGGCCCCATTGAGCCGCCGCGCGTGGCACAGACCTTCCCCGAGTCGGTGGGGCTACCTATGACAATGCTCGGCGAAACCTTCGTTCGGGAAGGCGCAAGAATGCCTCCGGCCGCGCGTGAACTGCTACTTAAGATGGGGCCAGAGGCCGAATGGCGGGAGGCGTGGCAGGGGACCTTCAACTCAGTCAAGTTCGCCTTCGACGGAAAGGCTCACGCGCAGCCCGGCCGCCGAACCACGGGCCAAATCCTTAACGAAGAGGTCTTGCCCCGGACCTTTTTCACGCTCTGCTGGGAGACCTTCAAGGCGGTGCCGAAACCTGCTCTGGCTGCTTGTCTGCATTTGACGGCCCTTGCGTGGGCTCCCTTCCCGGCCACGGCGTGGGAGATGCCCCCCGTGGCCAACGGCCTTTTGGGGCGAGATCTTGCTTTTCTCTGCACGGCCCTCATGCGTCCGCCCATCGGCTGGCTCTTCAGCACCCCCGGCTTTTATGCGCTACTCTGGGTGGTGGTGGGTGCCTACGCGCTCATCCGCCATGGCCTGCGTGCACTGCCGCTCTTTCTGCCCTTCCTCGTCTATCTTGCCGGCACGGCTTTACTGCTAACTGGGTGGGACGCGCGCTTCTTCTATGTGACTGCGCTATGCATTGCGCCAACGCTGGCGGGGTTACTGCATACAGCAGAGGGCAAATGAGGAACTCGCTCCCTTATCCCTGACAAAATCCGGGATAAGGGGGATAAGCGTTTTGCATAAGCCTGCTCCGCCAGGCCAGTTGGATAGGAATTAAAGCACACCTCCAAGTGCAACAAAAAAGGCACCCCGGGGAGGGGTGCCTTTTTCAACCGAAGATAAGCGGCTTACTGGGCGGCTTCGGCAGTCTCGGCGGGAGCGGCTTCCGGCGCGGGGGCGGCGGGAGCAACGGTGGTCCACTCGAGGATGCAGAGTTCGGTGGCATCACCACGGCGCTGGCCGAGCTTGGTGATGCGGGTGTAGCCACCCTGGCGGCCTTCCTGGCCCTTGACGACGACGTCGAAGAGGCGCTTGACGGCCTCGGGGCTGCGGAGACGGGCGGCGGCGAGGCGGCGGGCAGCGAGGGTACCCTTGCGCGCGAGGGTGACGAGCTTCTCGGCATCCTTGCGGGCCTGCTTGGCCTTGGGGAGGGTGGTGGTGATCTTGTCGTTGAGGATCAGCGCGGCGCAGAGCATCCGCATGAGTTGCTCGCGGTGCTCGGGGCTGCGGCCGAACTTCTTGTTAAGGCGTTTGTGACGCATGGTGGATGGTTCCTTCTAAGGGCGAATCAGTCGTTGGGATTCTTGTCAAGGAGGTTCAGGTCGAACTTGAAGCCGAGGCCGAGGCCCATTTCTTCGAGTTTCTGCTTGATTTCCGTGAGGGACTTCTTGCCGAAGTTGCGGTACTTGAGCATGTCGGCTTCGGTCTTCTGCACCAGTTCGCCGACGGTCTTGATGTCAGCGCTGTTGAGGCAGTTGGCCGAGCGGACCGAGAGTTCAATCTCGTTAACGCTCATATTGAGCTTGCGGCGGAGGTCTTCGACTTCGTTGGAATCCTTGTTGGTGGCGGTCTCGAACTCGAGGATGTTCTCGGTGGTCTCGACGAAGGCGTCCAGGTGGTGGCGCAGGAGCGCGGCACTGGTTTTGAGGGCTTCGTCGGGAGAGACGCGACCGTCGGTCCAGACGTCCAGGATAAGCTTCTCGTAGTCGGTGCGCTGGCCGACGCGGGTGTTGACCACGTCGTAGTTCACGCGGGTGACGGGGGAGAAGGCGGAGTCGATCGGAATGACGCCGATGGCGAAGTTGGGGTTCTTGTTGCCTTCGGCCAGGCAGAAGCCGCGGCCGACGCCGACAAGGGCTTCGAGCTCAATCGAGCCGTCCACATCGAGCGTGGCGATGACCTGCTCGGGGTTGAGGACTTCGATGGAGTTATCGACGGCGAAGTCGCCGGCGGTGACGATGCCCGGGCCCTTCTTGGAGAGCTTGATCCAGCGGGTGTCGCGGGTGAAGCTCTTGAGGAGGACCTTCTTCAGGTTGAGCACGATGTCGGTGACATCCTCGGAGACACCGGGGAGCGAGCAGAACTCGTGAGCGGCGCCTTCAAGCTTGATGGCCTTGATCGCAAATCCCTCGATGGAGGACAGGAGCACGCGGCGCAGAGAGTTCCCGATGGTGCGGCCATACCCGATTTCGAAGGGGGAGGCCGTGTAGCGGGTGTAGGTCTCGGTGGCCGTGGCGTCGTCTCGGACGATACGGTTGGGCATTTCAAAACGACTCAAACGAATCGGCATGATGTTCCGTCCTTTCTGACGAGGGCCGCGCAGGGTATCTACGCGGCCCGATGGCTACGGGGATTAGCGAGAGTAAAGTTCGACGATGAGCTGGACGTCGATGTTTTCCGGGATCTCTTCACGCGTGGGGACGCTGAGGAGCGAGCCGGTCATATTCCCCTCGTCCCACTGCAGCCAGGAGGCGGCGGCAGTGCGCGGGCTCTTGAGGGAGTCGACGATGACGCTCATAGTGCGGTCTTTCTCGCGCACGCCAATCGCTTCGCCGGGCTTGACGATGTAGGAAGGAATGTTGCAAACCTTGCCATTGACCGTGATGTGGCGGTGAGAGACGAGCTGGCGGGCAGCGGCGCGGGTCGGCGCCAGGCCCAGGCGGAAGACGATGTTGTCCAGGCGGGTTTCGCAGAGCTGGAGGAGGATATCACCCGTCTTGCCCTGCTTGGCCTTGGCGCGCTCGAAGAAGATGCGGAACTGGCGCTCGAGCATCCCGTAGATGTACTTGGCCTTCTGCTTCTCGCGGAGCTGGACGCCGTACTCGGAGAGTTTGCGGCGGCGGTTCTGGCCGTGCTGGCCGGGCGCGAAGTTGCGGCGATCGAGCACTTTGTCAGGCCCGTAGATGGGTTCGCCGAAGCGGCGGGCGATTTTGGAACGAGGTCCGGTGTAACGTGCCATGGATTAAACCCTCCGGCGCTTACGGGGACGGCAGCCGTTGTGGGCAACGGGCGTGCAATCCTTGATACAGGTGACGTGGATGCCAGCGGTCTGGATGGCGCGAACAGCGGATTCGCGGCCGGCGCCGGCGCCCTGAACGCGCACTTCCACTTCGTGCATCCCGCGGGCGAAGGCCGTGCGGGCGGCATCGAGGGCCACCTGGGAGGCGGCGAAGGCGGTGGACTTGCGCGAGCCCTTATAGCCGGCCTTGCCAGCGGAGCTCCAGGAGATCACCCCGCCACGCGCGTCAGCGATGGAGACGAGCGTGTTGTTGTAGGTGGCGCGGATGAAGGCGATGCCCGCGGGCATCACTTTGACCTTAGACTTCTTCTTGGCGGCTTCGTCAGCCGCAGCGAGCGCGGCCGTGTCGCCGGCGAGAATCGCCTGAGCCTCGCTCATCGCAGGCTTCTGCTCCTCGGCGGGAACTTGTTCTTTGATTTCTTCGCTCATGTAGACTCTCTAGAGGGAATTACTTTTCGCGGACGGTGGAGACCGTCTTCTTGGCGCCCTTGCGGGTGCGGGCGTTGGTCTTGGTGCGCTGGCCGCGGCAGGGGAGACCGCGCTTGTGGCGCTGGCCGCGATAGGTGCCAATGCTCATCAAGCGGCGGATGTTACCGGAGACTTCGCGGCGGAGGTCACCTTCGACGCGATAGTTTTCCTGGATGTAGGTAACGATCTGGCGGATTTCATCGGGGGTGAGGGCGTCCGCCTTCTTCCCGATTTCAATCTTGCACGCTTCAACAATGTCCATGGCCCGTTTGGGGCCGATACCGTGGATGTACCGCAGCGCATATTCGATGCGCTTGCTTCCCGGGACATCCACACCCATCAATCTCGGCATGTCTTTTTCTCCGATTAACCTTGACGCTGCTTGTGGCGGGGATTGGTGCAGATGACCCGCACGACACCCTTGCGCCGGATGATGCGGCACTGCTCACAAATGCGTTTGACAGAACTACGAACTTTCATGGCCTGTTCCTTTTCAAATGATCGGGCAGTATAGCGCATTTGTATGCGCTCTGTCCACAACAAAAAGCAGAAATCTTCACTTTTTTAGCCATTCATCGGTCCAAGGATCGACTTCAAACCAAGGTGTGAGGATCTCTGCCCCTTCCTTGAGCACCGCCACGGTGTACTCAAAGTGCGCGGTCGGCGAGCCGTCCCGCGATACGACTGTCCATCCATCAGAGAGCACGCGGACGGCCGGTTTGCCAAGGTTGACCATCGGTTCGATGGCGAGGGTCATGCCTTCGTGCAGAATCGGGCCCTTGCCGGGCTTCCCGTAGTTGGGAACCGGCGGGTCTTCGTGGAGGTGACGCCCCACGCCGTGACCGGTGTATTCTCTGACTACCGAGCATCCGCCCTCTGCGACCGTCTTCTCCACAAGGTGTGAAATATCCGACAGGTGGACTCCGGGCCGTATAGCCTGTACGGCCGTTTCTAGGGACTGTCGGGTGACGCGCAATAACCGACGGATGTCGGCAGTGAGTGTTTCAGGCCCGCCGACGACAACTGTTCTGGTGTTGTCGCCGAAGTAGCCGTGATACGAGCCGCAAACGTCGAGGCTGACTATATCCCCGCGCTGGAGGACGCGTGCGCCAGGGATTCCGTGGATCACCTCTTCGTTGACGGAAATGCAAAGTGCCCCGGGATAGCCAAAGTATCCCAGGCAGCCGGACTTGGCCGACCCATCGCCGAGGGTCGGGAGATAAGCACGCGCAAAGGCGTCAATCTCGCCGGTGGTGATGCCGGGGCGGACCTGCTGACTGCACGCGTTGAGGAGGTTGGCCATCATTCGGCCAACCACGCGCATCTGGTCCAGTTCTCCCGGCGAAAGAATGTTGATCATTGAATGGTCTCGAAGGCCACCTTGACCTTGGCATCGAGGTCATCGCCCGAGCCATCAACGGTGCGCAGTAGGTTGCGCTCGCGGTAGTAGGCGATGAGGGGGAAGGTCTGCTCGGCGTAGACGGCCAGACGGTGGCGGACGGTCTCGGGGGTGTCGTCCTTGCGGATGATGAGGGCCGCGCCGCAGGCGTCGCAGATGCCCTCTTGCTTGGGCGGCAGGGTGTCGACATTGAAGCCCGCGCCGCAAGCCGGGCAGACACGGCGGCCAGAGATGCGACGGACGACGACCTCGTCGGGCACATCGAGCAAGAGCGCGCAGCGGAGGGTGACACCGTTCTTGGCCAGGAGCTCGGCGAGGATGTCGGCCTGGGCCACATTGCGCGGGAAGCCATCGAGCAGGACGGTGGAGAGGGAGGCGTTCTCGGCGATGTAGTCACCGACCATCCGCGCGATGAGTTCATCGGGAACGAGGTTGCCCGCTTCCATATAGGCCTTGGCCTCGATGCCAGCAGGGGTGCCGGCCTTGACAGCGCCGCGCAGGAGGTCGCCGGTGGAGAGGTGGGCGATGTCGGGACGCTTGGCCATTTCGGCGGCGAGGGTGCCCTTGCCGGAACCAGGCGCGCCCAAGAGGATAACCACGTTCATCTTGCCATACTCCTTTGATTAGTGGCGGCCGGCGATGCGACCGTGCTTGAGGAAGCCCTCGTAGTTGCGCATCACAAGTTGGGACTCGAGCTGGCGGAGGGTGTCGAGGGCCACGCCCACGATGATGAGCAGGCTGGTGCCGCCGAAGAAACCGGCGATGCTATAGGAGATGTCGCGCGCCGAGGTGAGCACCAAGGGGATGATGGCGATGGCTAGGAGGGCGAGGGCACCGATGAGGGTGACGCGGGTCATCACGCCATCGAGGTATTCAGCCGTGGCCATCCCGGGGCGGATGCCGGGGATGTAGGAGCCTTCGCGCTTGAGGCCTTCGGAGATGTTCATCGCGTTGAACTGCGTGGCCACCCAGAAGAAGGTGAAGAAGAGGATGAGCGCGGCGTAAAGGATGATGTGCGTGGGCGTCACGCCACCAACCTGCTCGCCCACCTTCTTGAGCGCAGCGGAGACGGCATTGGAGCCTTCGAGCTTGGCCAGGAAGCCGATGATCGAGAGGATGGGGCCAGCGAAGATGATGGGCATCACGCCCGCGTAGTTAACGCGCAGGGGGAGGTAGGTGGTGCCGCCGCCGTAGGCCGAGCCACGGGAGATGGCGCGCGTAGAGTGAATAGGAATCTTGCGCAGCGCCTGGGTGATTGCCACCGTGCCCAACAGAACGCCGAAGCCGAAGAGGAGGAGGAGGGCGAGCTCCCAGATGGTGCCCTGGGCCGAGGCCCCACCCACGCCGAAGTAGCGGCGGGCAGCGTCAGCCACGGCCGCCGGGAGGCGGGAGGTGATGTTGATCATAATCAGGAGCGAGACGCCGTTGCCGATGCCGCGCTCGGTGATCTGGTCACCCAGCCACATCACGAACATCGAGGCGCCGGTCATGCAGATAATCGTGGAGACGAAGAAGAGGACCGGATCGATGGCCACCACCGCGTCGGTGCCCAAGCCAATGGAGGCGGGATTGAGCATCGTCGTGGCCAACGCGCCAGCCTGGAAGATGCAGATGGCGATGGTGAGGTAGCGGATGTAGAGGTTGAGGGTCTTGCGCCCGGCATCCCCTTCGCGCTGCAAGCGGCCGAGGGCGGGAATGACGGCCGTCAGCAGCTGGATGACAATCTGCGCGGAGATGTAAGGCCAGATGGAGAGGGTGCCGACGGAGAACTGCGTCAGCGCGCCACCGGTGAAGGTGTCGAACCAGCCGATGAGGCCGCCGGAGGAGTTGGCGGCGAACTTGGCCTGGAGCGTCTGAAGCGCAGTCCAGTCCACGCCCGGGGTCGGAATCATCGCGAGCAGACGGGCCACGGCCACCAGGCCGATGGTGAAGAGAATCCGGGCGCGGAGTTCGGGCACTTTGAAGAGATTGGCAAAAGTCTTGAGCATAGAGTTCCTCGGGTGCAGGGCGCTCTGATTGGAAACCCGGGCCTAGTCCAAGGCGGACCCGGCCCGACCTTCCGGTCAACCCGGCCCGACCTCGCAGTGAAGTCGGCCCGGGTCTTAAACGGACCCGGCCCGGGTTCGAGGTGAAGTCGGCCCGGGTTGCGGGTGAACCCGGCCCGACTTCGGCCTCAGGTAGGCCCGACCCCCGAAAGGAACCCCTCCGGGAGCCGGAAACCGGCTGGCAGTTAGATCTGCTCGCAGGTGCCGCCCTTGGCCTCAATCTTGGCCTTGGCGGAGGCGGAGAAGGCGGAAGCCTTCACGGTGAGCTTCTTGGTGAGCTCGCCATCGCCGAGAATCTTGATCCCGGCGGTCTTGGCCGCGCGGTAGCCGAAGCCCGCCGCGAGCAACACATCGATGTCAACCACGGCGCCGTCATCGAACTGCTCGAGCTCGCCGACGTTGATGCCGTAGAAAGGCACGCGGTTGGGGTTCTTGAAGCCACGCTTAGGCAGACGGCGCATGAGGGGCATCTGGCCGCCTTCAAAGCCGAGTTTCTGCTTGTGGCCCTTGCGCGAGCCCTGGCCCTTGTGGCCACGGGTCGAGGTCTTGCCGGTGCCCGAGCCCATACCGCGGCCGACGCGTTTGCGGCTCTTGCGGGCGCCCGGAGTGTTGGTGAGAGTGGAAAGATCCATTGTCAAATCCTTTCTGGGGGAGAGGCTGCCGGGGAAGCGGGGCCGCCCCGGCAACCAGCCCGAATTAGGAACGCAGGGCCGCAATCGTCTCGGCCGAGCGCAGCTGGTGCAGGGCGTTGATGGTGGCCTTCACCACGTTGAGGCGGTTGTTCGAGCCCAGGCTCTTGCCCACCACATCCTTGATGCCGGCGGCTTCGAGCACGGGGCGCATACCGCCGCCGCAGATGATACCGGTGCCGTCAGGCGCGGGCTTGAGGAGGACCTTGCCGCCATCGCACACGCCATAGACTTCGTGCGGGATGGAGGAGCCCTTCATGCACACGGAGCGCATATTCTTGCGGGCCGCGTCGCCGCCCTTGCGGATGGCATCGCCGGTTTCATTGGCCTTGCCGATGCCCAGGCCGACCTTGCCGTTCTTGTCGCCCACCACCACGATGGCAGAGAAGCTGAAGCGGCGGCCGCCCTTCACGGTCTTGGCGCAGCGGTTGATGTAGACGGTCTTCTCGTCGAGCGCGTCTTCGCCATCGCGGCCACGGTTGTTAAAGTCAGCCATGTTATTCCTCCGTCTTGGACGTGATGGAGAGCCCGGCAGCAACGGCGGACTCGACGATGGTCTTCACGCGGCCATGGAACTTGTAGCCGGCGCGGTCGACCACGACGGTCTTGATGCCCTTGGCCTGAGCGGCTTCGGCGGCCTTGGCCCCGAGGACCTTGGCGCTCTCGATGTTGCACTTCAGCCCTTCCTTGAGGGTCGAGGCCGAGCAGAGCGTGTTCTGGGCCTGATCGTCGATGAACTGCACATACATATAGCGGTTCGAGACGAAGATGGCCATGCGCGGGCGCTCGGCGGTGCCGGCGCTGATGCGGCGGCGGATGCGCAGATGGCGCGCGGCGCGCTGTTCTTTGCGGTTCTTCAAACTCATGGTGTCGATTCTCCTGGCCGCGATTAGGCGACGGTCTTGCCTTCCTTGCGGCGGATCTTCTCGTCCTTGTAACGGATGCCCTTGCCCTTGTAAGGCTCGGCCGGATAGTAGGAGCGGATGCGCGCGGCGGCTTCGCCAACGACTTCCTTGTCAATCCCCTCGACCTTCACGTTCACGTCAGCGGTGACGGTGACGGTGCAGCCGGCGGGAATGATGTACTCCTTGGGCGAGGCGAAGCCGAGGGTCAAGATGGCCTTGTTGCCCTGGACGGCGGCCTTGAAACCGGTGCCCTCAATGGTGAGCTCGCGGGTGTAGCCCTTGGTGACGCCCTCGATCATATTGCGCACGAGGGTGCGGGAGAGACCGTGGAAGCTCTTCTGCTCGCGCGAATCATCGGCACGGGTGACGATGACTTCGGAGCCTTCAACCTTCACGGTGATGCCCTTCTGGAAGGTGCGCGAGAGTTCGCCCTTGGGGCCCTTGACGGTCACTTCATTACCGTTGGCGACCGTGACGGTCACGCCGGCGGGAATGGCGACAGGCTGTTTGCCAATACGAGACATGGGGGAACTCCTTTACCAGATGGTGCAGAGCAGTTCGCCGCCGAGCTTGCGCTCGCGGGCGGTCTTGCCGCTCATAATGCCGCCGGAGGTGCTGAGCACGGCAATGCCCAGGCCGCCGAGGACCTTCGGGATGTCGGTGTAGCCGCAGAAACGGCGCAGGCCGGGGCGCGAGACGCGCTCGAGGCCGCGGATGGCGGGCTCGGCCTTGTCGCTGTACTTCAGCTCGATGGTGAGGGTGCGCTTGGTCTCGCCAACCATCGTGAAGTCGACGATGTAGCCCTCTTCCTTGAGCACGCGGGCGATCTCGCCCTTGATGCGCGAGCCGGGCATCACGACTTCGGGGTGGCGGGCCTTCTGCGCATTGCGGATGCGCACCAGCATATCGGAAATGGGATCGGTCATCATAGTGTTATGTCCTCTCTCTTACCAGCTGGCCTTGGTGACGCCGGGAATCTCGCCGTTGAGCGCCATCTCGCGGAAGCAGAGACGGCAGAGGCGGAACTTGCGAATCACGCTGTGGGGGCGGCCGCAGCGGGAGCAACGGGTGTACGCGCGAACGCCGAACTTCGGCTTGCGCGACGCCTTGACGATCAAACTGGTCTTAGCCATGGTTGTCTACTCCTTAGCGGCCCATGAACGGCATCCCGAGCGCTTCGAGCAGCGCCTTACAGCCGGTCTTATCCTGGGCGGTGGTGACGAAGGTGATATCGAGGCCCGAGGCAGAGGTGACGGCCGTGATTTCGGGGAAGGTGACGTATTCCTTCAGGCCCATCGTGTAGTTGCCGGCCTTGTCGAAGCCACGGTTCGGCACGCCGCGGAAGTCGCGGATGCGCGCCAGGGTGACGTTGAAGAAGCGCTCGGCGAACTCGTACATCCGGTCCCCGCGCAGCGTCACCTTGGCACCAATCACCATCCCCTCGCGGAGCTTGAAGTTGGAGATGCTCTTGTGCGCCTTACAGAGGACAGCCTTCTGGCCGGTGATGGCCTCGAGGTCCTGGACAATCTGCTTCTGGACGTCCTTCTCGACGATGCCAAAGCCCATATTCACCACAATCTTAGTGAGGCGGGGCACCAGCATCGGATTGGTCACGCCAAGCTTTTCCTTGAGCGCGGGAACCACGTCCTTGACATAAGTCTCTTTCAAATTAGCCATGGTCGTGCTCCTTAAGCCTGCGCCTTGTCGTCGGTGACCGGCTTGAGATTGGACAGATCGATCGGGGCCTCGCGGTCCACGATGCCGCCCTGCGGAGTCTGCTCCGTGCGGCGGATGGTCTTCTTGACGAGGTGAAGACCCTCGACAATCGCGGTGCCGTGCTTGGGGCTGACGGAGAGGACCTTGCCGGTCTTCCCCTTGTCAGCGCCGGCAATCACCAACACCGTGTCGTTCTTCTTGATACGTGCTTTACTCATTGGTTTATCCGTAACTCGCTGTTGTAACGAACGCAGTTCGCAAACGTCCCGTTCTTCCTTGGGGTGTCCCGGCTTACGCTTACGTATTACCTGCGGTCACGAAGCGGCCACTTCGCCTCACACCACTTCGGGTGCGAGGGAAATGACCTTCATCTGGCCCTTGTCGCGCAGTTCGCGCGCCACAGGCCCGAAAATGCGCGTGCCCATCGGGTTGTGCTTGGCATCCACGATGACGCAGGCATTCTGGTCGAAGCGGACGAAGGAGCCGTCGGGGCGCGCCAGGGGGTGCGCGGTGCGCACGATGAGCGCGAAGCAGACCTGGCCCTTCTTGACCGCGCCGGTCGGAGAGGCTTCCTGGATGGAGACGCGGATGATGTCCCCCACCCCGGCCGTGCGCTTGCGCTGGCCGAGGATGCGGAAGCACTTGGCGATCTTGGCGCCGGTGTTGTCGGCAACGACAAGCTTGCTTTCTTCCGTAATCATGGCTTACTTCTCCTCGATGGAGACCAGGCGCCAGCGCTTGGTCTTGCTCAACGGGCGGGTTTCCATAATCACGACGGTGTCACCGACCTTGGCGGCGTTCTGCTCGTCGTGGGCATGGAACTTCACAGAGGCCTTGACGACCTTGCCGTAGACAGGGTGGAGCAGCCGGCGCTCAACGCGCACGACGATCGACTTGTCGCCGGACTTGCTGACGACGGTGCCCTTGCGCACCTTGCGCGAACCGCGCTCGACAGTAGTTTCACTCATTGGTTCACCTTCTTCTGGTTGGCCACCGTCTTGAGCTGAGCGATAGCCTTGCGCAGCTTGGCGATGGTGCCGGGGTTTTCAACGCCCTGGGCAGTAGAATTGTGCTTCAGGCGCAGGGAGCGGAGCTCAGTCTCCTTCTCACGGATCTGGGCGGCGATCTCCTCGGCGCTGAGGTTCTTGATTTCAGCAATCTTCATGGCGTCTTCTCCGGATTAGCGGGTGACGAGCTGGGTGCGGATACCGAGCTTGGTGTCGGCCAGGCGCAGGCACTCGCGGGCCAGCGATTCGGGGATGCCGCCCACCTCGAAGAGCACCTTGCCCGGGAGCACAACGGCCACCCAGAACTCGGGATTGCCCTTACCCGAACCCATACGCACTTCGATCGGCTTCTTGGTCACGGGCTTGTCGGGGAAGATACGCACCCAAAGCTTGCCCTTGCGCTTCATGTGGCGGTTGATGGCCACGCGGCAGGCTTCGATCTGGGTGTTGGTCACCCAGCCGCGGCCGAGCGCCTTGATACCGAACTCGCCGTAAGCGAGCTTGTCGCCATTGGTCGCGAAGCCCTTACGGGAGCCCTTCGAGACCTTACGATGCTTCACGCGTTTAGGCATGAGAGGCATAAGCATTCCTCCTTCCGCGATCACCGCCACGCTGCTGGCGGGCAGGCTGGAAATCGTCGCGCTTGCAGATCCACACCTTCACGCCGATCTTGCCGGCGGTGGTGTTGGCTTCCACAAAGCCATAGTCAATGTTGGCGCGCAGGGTGTGCAGGGGCACCTTGCCCTTCTTGCTCCACTCCACGCGGGAGATCTCGGCCCCGTTGATACGGCCGGCGCAGCGGATCTTGATGCCGTCCACGCCGAGCTCCATCGCCGTCTTCTCCGCGCGCTTGATGGCGCGCTTGACGGTGGTACGGTGCTCGATCTGCTGAGCGATGCTCTCGGCCACCAGCTGCGCATCGGCATCGGGGGTACGAACTTCCTGGACGTCCAGGTAGATCTCCTTGCCGGTGCTCTTGACGAGCTTGGTTTTGAGCTTGTCGAGGTCCTGGCCCTTGCGGCCGACGATGACGCCGGGGCGGGCGGAGAAGATGCTCACGCGGACGCGGTTGGCGAAGCGCTCGATGCCGATCTTGGAGATGGCGGCGCCTTCAATCGCCTTGCGCACGGTTTCGCGGATCTGGTTGTCCTCGGCGAGGTTCAGGCCGAAGTCCTGCTTCTTAGCGAACCAACGCGATTGCCACTGCTTGTTGAGGGCAATGCGGAAGCCGATAGGGTTGACTTTCTGTCCCAAGGTAGGCTCCTTTTATTCGTTCGTCAGCACCACGGTGGCGTGGCTGAGCTTCTTCTGGATCGGCTTGGCGCTGCCGCGGGCTCCGCACCAATAGCGCTTCATGCGGGTGCCCTCGTCAAAGACGGCCTTCTTGACCGTCAGCGTCTCGGGGTCGAGGTTGTAGTTGTTCTTCGCATTGGCGGCGGCAGAGCGCAGCGTCTTGGCGAGGAACTTAGCGGCCTTCAGCGGGCTGAAGTCGACAATGGCCAACGCATTGGCAAGGGTCTGGCCCTGCACGCGGCGAGCGAGCGGGCGAGCCTTACGCACGGAGATGCGGAGGTTGCGGGCAATGGCTTTCACTTCCATGTCTGTTCCTCCTAATTAGCGCCCGGCCTTTTCGGTGAGACCACCGTGAGCCTTGAAGGTGCGGGTGTGGGCGAACTCGCCCAGGCGGTGCCCGACCATGTTCTCGGTGATGAACACCGGCATGTGCTGCTTGCCGTTGTGGATGGCAAAGGTGTGCCCAACGAACTCGGGAAGCACCATCGAGCGGCGCGACCAGGTCTTGATCGGCAGTTTCTTGCCCGAAGCGTTCATCTTCTCCACCTTCTTCAGGAGGGAAGCTTCAACGTAAGGGCCTTTCTTAATCGAACGAGCCATAGTGGATTACTTTCTCCGCTTGACGATAAAGCGATTGCTATTCTTACGGCGGTTGCGGGTCTTGCCGCCCTTGGCCAGCTTGCCCCACGGGCTGCGGGGATGGCTGCCGCCGGAGGTGCGCCCTTCACCACCGCCCATCGGGTGGTCAACCGGGTTCATCGCCACACCGCGAACGGTCGGGCGGATGCCGAGCAGACGCTTGCGCCCGGCCTTGCCGAACTTAACGCCCGACCAGTCGCCCTCGCCCACGGCACCAATGGTGGCCATGCAAGCGCAGGAGACCATCCGCACTTCGCCCGAAGGCAGGCGCAGGGTGGCCAAGCCGTTGTCACGGGCCATCAGCGTGCAGCTGGTGCCGGCGGAGCGGACCATCTGAGCGCCCTTGCCGGGGACGAGCTCGACGTTGTGCAGGGCCATGCCCAGCGGAATCTTCTCGAGCGGGAGGGCGTTGCCCACCGTCGGCTCGGCGTTGGGGCCAGAAACCACGGTCATGCCGACCTTGAGGCCCTCGGGCGCGAGGATGTAGCGCTTCTCGCCGTCAGCGTAGTTCAGCAGGGCGAGGTTGGCGGTACGGTTCGGATCGTAGCAGAGGGCGGCCACCTTCGCGGGGATCCCGTGCTTGTCGCGGAGGAAGTCCACCACGCGG
Source organism: Candidatus Spyradenecus sp. (assembly GCA_051891975.1). Lineage (GTDB taxonomy): Bacteria > Verrucomicrobiota > Kiritimatiellia > RFP12 > DVOR01 > Spyradenecus. The sequence continues at coordinate 14,754 of JBJFFT010000057.1, forward strand.
AAGCGGCGACGCACGCCACCGCCACGATGGCGGACGGTGATACGGCCCTGGTTATTGCGGCCGGCCGCGCTGTTCTTCGCGATCGTCAGGTGGGCAACCGGCTTCTCCTTCGAGAGGTGGGTGCGCACCTGGGAAACGCGGAAGCGCATGCCCGGGCTGCGGGGTTTGTAGTTTTTCAGTGCCATAGATAGGGTGTCCTTTGGCAGTTTAGACGATTTCGATACGCTCGCCGTCACGCAGCGTCACAATCGCGCGCTTCCAAGCCTGGGTGGCCGTGGTGCGGCGGGTGCGCGTGGGGACGGTGCGGCTGCGGTAGTTCGAGGTGTTCACGCTCTCAACGTGCACGCCGAACTGCGCTTCAACAGCCGCGCGGATCTCGGGCTTGGTCGCCTCCGGGGCGACTTCAAGCATGTACTGGCTCTTTGCGCCGATCAGGGTGCCCTTTTCGGTCACAGAGACTTTGCGGATGATGGTCTTCATTACTTGTCCGCCTTTCCGGTCACACGGGCCAGACGCGCTTCGAGCGCCTCGTAGGCCTTCGCCGTGACCACAATGTTCTTGAAGCGGCAGAGCATGTAGACATCCGTCTCACCGGCGGCGGCCACGCCCACTTCGGGCAGGTTGCTCACCGAGAGGAAGAAGTTGTCGTTGGCGTCCCCAGCCAGAGCGTCGTCATCAACGATCACCAGGCAGGAGCGCGTCATGCCCATCGCCTTGAACATCTCGGCAGCCGTCTTGGTCTTCGGCGCCTCGAAGTTCAGCGAGTCGATCACGCAGAGTTCGCCGGCGGCAATCTTGTCGCTCAGCGCACGGGCAAACGCCAAGGCCGCAACCTTCTTGTTCACCTTCTGCGAGTAATCGCGCGGGACGGGGCCGAAGGCCACACCGCCGCCACGCCACACAGGGTTGCGCGACGAACCGAAGGAAGCGCGGCCAGTGCCCTTCTGCTTCCACGGCTTCTTGCCGGTGCCGGAGACTTCGGACTTGTTCTTGGTGGAGGCCGTGCCGGCGCGATAGCCGTTCAGGATGGCCACAACCGTGTCCTTCACGGCCTGCTCGCCGCGATCCAGGACGAGCTGCGCTTCATCGACGGTCTTTTCGCCCGTCACAGCGCCGGTCTTGTCGTAAACTTTGATCGTGCTCATTACTTGGAAGCCTTCTTGAGAGCCTTCGTCACGCGGACGATGCCACCGTTGGGGCCGGGAACCGCGCCGTGCAGGAGAATGAGGTTCTCCGCAGCGAGGACCTTGGCCACGCGGATATTCTGGGTGGTGCGGACCACGCAGCCCATGTGCCCGGGCATCTTCTTGCCCTTCTCAACCCAACCGGGGAGGTCACGGGCGGCGATACCGCCGGGGCGGCGCTTGGAGTGGCCACCGTGGCCGTGGGGGCCGCCGGCGAACTTGAAGCGGCGAACCACGCCCGCGAAGCCGCGGCCCTTGGTCGTCGCCTGCACATCCACATAACCAACGCCTTCGAAAATCGAAGCGGTCACCGTGTCGCCGGGCTTCACCTCATCGGCGCTGTCCGGAGCGAACTCGGAGAGGACCTTGGTGGTCTCCACGCCCGCCTTCTCGAAGCGGGTGCGCTCAGCCTTGCTCAGGCGCTGCGCCTTCTGGGCCTCAAACCCGAGCTGGGCGGCCACATAGCCGTCCTTCTCGACCGTCTTCACTTGAACAACCGGGCAGGGGCCGACTTCCACGACCGTCACGGGCACCGCAACGCCGTTCTCGTCCCAAATCTGGGTCATCCCAATCTTCTTGCCAATCAAGCCTTGCATGGGTCATCCTCCTTAGATGCGAATGGTGATGTCCACGCCGGCGGGCAGATTCAACTTCTTGAGCTCGTCGACCGTCTTGGCCGTCGGGCTCACGATATCCAGCAACCGCTTGTGCGTGCGCATCTCGAACTGATCCATGGACTTCTTGTCCCCGTGCGGAGAGCGGTTCACGGTGAAACGCTCAATGCGCGTCGGGAGCGGAATCGGGCCGACAATCTGGGCCCCGGTGCTGCGCGCCGTGTCAAGGATGGCACCCACGGCCTGGTCGAGCACCTTGTGGTCGTACGCCTGCAAGCGAATGCGTATGCGCTGACTTTGCATTCTCACATTACCTGTTGAGTAGTTCTTCCTTAACTGCCCGAGGCACCACCGCGAACGCGCCGGTTTCCATCGTGTAGCCGGCTCGTCCGCGCGAGAGCGAACGGATCGCCGTGGCGTACCCGAACAGTTCCGCCAGGGGCACCTGCGCGCGCACTTCCTGAAGGTCTCCCTTCATTTCCATGTCGCGCACTTGCCCGCGGCGGCCGTTGATGTCCCCCATGATGTCGCCGACGTACTCCGGCGGCGTCACGATGTCGAGGGACATGATAGGCTCCAGAAACTCCGGTTGCGCGGCCAAAGCCGCCTCGCGGAAGCCGATGACGGCCGCGCTCCGAAAAGCCACGTCTGAAGCCGTCTCTTCGTCCATTATGGCGCAATCGACGACCTCTGCCCTGACATCCGTCATCGGATAGCGTGCGAGCACGCCAGTCGCTATTGCGTCAAATAAAGCGTTCGTAATAATAGCAGAATATTCCGGTTTAGGCAAGCCCTTCATTGCACTTTTTGCAACGAGGGCCTGCCGCCCCTTGCCCCGCTCAAGCGGAGAGACCTCGATGGTCAAGGTGGCGCAATGCCGCTTGCCGGCGATCTCTCGGTCGAACGTATACGTGTGGCGGGCCGTCATCGTCACAGTCTCGTAGTACGAGACCATCGGCTTGCCCGTATTCGCCATTACGTTGAACTCACGTTTCAGGCGGTCGACGAGGATCTCCAAGTGGAGCTCGCCCATCCCGCACAAAATCTGTTGCCCGGTCTCCCCATCCACGCGCACCTGGCAGGTGGGGTCCTCGGCGGCCAATTGACCCAGCGCGCCGGCCAGCTTATCCTTCTCGGCCGTGCTCTTGGGCTCAATAGCCATAAACATCACCGGCTCGGGGGCGGTGATGCCCATCAACGCCACAGGCTTGTTCTCCACGCAAAGCGTGTCACCCGTGGTCACATCCTTCAAGCCCACCACCGCGCCGATGTCCCCGGCCTCCAGCGTCTCGAGCTCTTCCTCCTCGTCGGACTTCACGCGCAGCAACTTCATCACGCGCTCGCGCTTCTTCGTTCGCGGATTGTAAACCTGCTGCCCGCGCTTCAACGCCCCGCCATAGACGCGCACGAAGAAAAGCCGCCCCACATACGAATCGGTGGCAATCTTGAAAACCAACGCCGAAAGCGGCGCACTGGCCGACATCTCGATCTCGGTCGGCTCCTCGGTCTTCACATGCGTGCCCACCGGTGCCTTGCGCTCATTCGGCGAAGGCAGATAATCCACCACCCCATCGAGCAACGCCTGAACACCCTTGTTCTTCAGCGACGAACCGCAGAAAACCGGCACCAGCGACTGCGCAATCACCGCGCGCCGAATCGCCGCCTTCACCGCCTCGGCCGACTGCTCAGGCTCCTCCAGGTAGGCCTCCATAAAGGTGTCATCCGCCTCCGCGAGCGCCTCCAAGAGCGCCTCGTGGCCGGCCTGAGCCTCATCGGCCAACTCCGCCGGCACCGCCACATCCTCGAAGGTCTTCCCCTCGGCATCCAGATAGTGGCGATACTTCAAGGTAATCAGGTCAACTTCCCCGGCGTAGCTCTCGGCCGCGCCCACCGGCAACATCACCGGCACCGCGTTCGCCCCCAGCTTCTCGCGCATTTCGCCCACCGCGCGCTCGAAGTTTGCCCCCATGCGGTCCATCTTATTAACAAAGGCAATGCGCGAGACGTGATAGCGATTCGCCTGCCGCCAGACGGTCTCCGACTGCGGCTGCACCCCGCCCACCGCGCAAAAAACCCCCACCGCACCATCCAACACGCGCAGCGCGCGCTCCACCTCAATGGTGAAGTCCACGTGCCCGGGCGTGTCGATAAGATTTATTTGGGTGTTGCGCCAAGCGCAAGTGATCGCGGCGGAAGTAATGGTAATCCCGCGCTCGCGTTCCTGAATCATCCAGTCCGTCACCGTATTGCCGTCGTCCACATTCCCGAGGCGGTGCGTCATCCCGGCGTAAAAAAGGATACGTTCGGTCGTCGTCGTCTTGCCCGCATCAATGTGGGCGACGATGCCAATGTTCCGAATCTGTTCCATGCCTGTGGCCATGCTATCCTCTTACTACGCTCCAAATGGACCGAATGATGTCAAAGAACGGTTAAGTCTACTTCCCTCCAAAGAGAAAAGTGCGCGCAAGATAGCACATCTCCCCCCACCCTGTCAACCCCCTTTCGCACGGCAGATGGCCGAGGGCAGGGGGCTGGAGGCGTCTTGGGCTGGCGAGCGTGGCGCTCGGGCCTGCTCCGCCGGAGTGCTCGCGGCCGACAATCGCAAAAAAGCCCCGTGCGGGGCACGGGGCAGGAGATTTGCCGGGGCTATAAGCCGAGTTCTGTTCCCTTGCGGGCGTCAATCATTAAACTAAGCACCCAACCCGCGGATGCGGCCGAGGGGCCGTTGGCGGCGCGAGCAGCGCCTCTCCGCCTATTTGGGCTTGCTCCGAATGGGGTTTGCCTTGCACGGTGCCTTTCGGCGCACGCCGGTGGGCTCTTACCCCACCTTTTCACCCTGACCGCCCGAGGACGGCGGTTTGTTTCTGTGGCACTTTCCGTCACGCAGGTTTGCCCTGCGTCCGCCGGTCATTACAACCGGCCATCCTGCTCTGTGGAGTCCGGACTTTCCTCCCGAGGTCGAGCCCCGGGCGATTGACCACCCCGGCAAAAAGAGCTGTTAGCTGTTAGCTGCTAGCAGTTAGCACGCGGCTAGATGAGGATCCGGCCGCAGGAGGGGCAGTGGACGGTGCCGGCTTCGCCGCGGCGCTCGGCGGAGAGGACCGCCTGGGTGACGGACTGGGGCTGAATGAGGTTGCAGCCGGGGCAGACGTTGCGCTTGCGGTCGTACTCCACCACGCAGGGCCAGCGGGTGAGCTTGAGGCGGGTGTAATAGGCCAAGAGGTCGGCGGGGACCTCGGTGGCGGCGGCCTCGCAGCGGGTCTTGGCCTCGGCGGCCTTGGCCTCGACATCGGCCTTGCGCGCGTCAATCGCGTCGTAGATCTCCTGGACGGCGGCCTCCTCCTGGGCCTCGAAGGCGCGCGCCTCGTCGAGCTTACGCTCGGTGGGGGTGACGTAGCTGCCGGCGCGATCGGCCTCGGCGGCGGCGCGGTTGGCCTCGGCAAGGGCGTTGTCGTGCTCGCGCTGGGCGGCCTCGAGGGCGCGGGCGTTGGTCAGGCCGGTGGCGTTGCGCTCGGCGCGGCGCATCTGGTCGCGATGGCGGTTGAAGTCATCCTGGAAGCGGTTGTAGGTGCGGGCGGCGGCCTCGTTTTCCTGGACGGCGACTTCGACGGCGTCGCGCGCGGCCTGGAGGCGGGCTTTGGCCTCGGCGCGGCGCTTGGGGAGCAGAACCTTGAGTTCGTTCTGCAAGGCGCGGTGGAGGCTGTCTTCGGTCTGAAGGGCGAGGAGGCGTTGGATGTTGTCCATAGTGTGTCCTTGTGGGTTAAAAGTAGAGGTCGCGCTCGCCCTGTTCAATGCGCGCCAGACGGCGGAGGGCCTCTTCGCGCAGCTTGGGTTCGAGCTTGGCCACTTCGCGCTCGATGACGGCGCGGCCTTTGGCCTTGACCTCGGGCGAGGCGTAGTCCTGCAAGTATTCGGCCAGGGTCATAATGGCGTTGGGGGTGCAGAACTTGCCGATAAAGCCGGGGATGGCGTATTCCATAAAGTGTTCGCCGGTGCGGCCGAGGCGGTAGCAGGAGGTGCAGAAGCTAGGGATGTAGCCGCCGTCGAGGATTTCGCCGATGACCTCGTCGAGGCTGCGCGTGTCGCCCACCTTGAACTGCTCGCGGTTCAGGGTCTGGGTGTCCTTCTCGCGCTTCTCCTGGTAGCCGCCAATCTCGAGCTTGGTGCCAGCGTCAATCTGCGAGACGCCGAAGGCCAACACCTCGCGCCGCAACTCGGCCGGCTCGCGCGCAGTCATAATCAGCCCCGTGTAGGGCACGGCCAGACGCAAGATGGCCACCAGGCGCTTGTACTCCCAGTCGCTCACCTGCCACTCCAGCTTCAGGTCCAGCCCCGCGGCCGGCTTGATGCGCGGGAAGGAGAGGGTGTGCGGCCCCACGCCGAACTTCTCCTGCAGATAGCGCGCGTGCGTGACCATCGCCAGCACCTCGAAGCGCCAGTCGTAGAGCCCGAAGAGCACGCCCAAGCCCATATCGTCAATCCCGGCGCGGAAGGCACGGTCAAAGGCATTCAGGCGCCAGAGGAAGTTGGCCTTCATCGTGCCGGCCGGGTGCCACTGCGCGTAGGTGGGCTTGTGATAGGTCTCCTGGAAGATCTGGTAGGTGCCAATGCCCGCCTCCTTGACGATCCGGAAACCCGCCTCGTCCAACGGCGCGGCATTGATATTCACGCGGCGGATCTCGCCCCGACCCTTCTTCGTGCCATAGGTCACCTTCACGGTGTGGGCGATGAACTCGGGGTCATACATCGGGCTCTCGCCATAGACCAGGATGAGGCGCTTGTGGCCCAGGTCCTCAAGGCTCTCAACCTCCTGCTTGAGCTCCTCGTCATTGAGCGTCTTGCGCACCGCGCCGGTGAGCGAGCGCCGGAAGCCGCAATACTTGCAATCGTTCGTGCAGTAGTTCCCCACATAGAGCGGCGCAAAGAAGACAATCCGGTTCCCATACACATCGCGCTTCAACTGCCGCGCCGCCTCAAAGATCTCCTCCACCAACTCCGGCGACTCCGCCCCCAACAGCACCGCCGTCTCCTCGACCGTCAGCGCCTCCTTGCGCAAGCTCTTGGCAATCACCGCGCGCACAGCCGCCGGATCCTCGCGCATCCCAGCAACCATCGCCTCGAGCTTCGCATCGTCAATGAAGTCCACCGCATCCGCGGGCAACGTCGTATCCATCTTGTACATAAACCACTTCTCTCCTTTACCCGAGCGCGCCTTTTCTGCACCACGCAGACGTGCCGCACGCTACCGTGAGGTAAATCGCCGCATATCATACACCGCCTCGCCCCTTCCGCGCAACTCACCACGCCCGAACGGCGGAAGCAGGGCGTGGGCAAGTGGGGAAATTAACGGTTTTACAGCGGCCTGCTCCGCCCAACCGCCCCCCCTGCCATAATACACCCTCGCGCGTGTACGCGCGCGCGATAGGCCCTACCTCGAGGCGACCTAGGCCCTACCTCGAGGCGACCTAGGCCCTACCTCACCTTGACCTAGGCCCTACCTCGAGGCGACCTCGGGGCGGGGGCGAGGGGCAGGGGTGCCGGTAAGCGTTGTGCCGTGGCCTGCCCCGCCAGGCCACCCACCCCAAGCCAAAAGCGACCTCGGGGTGAAGCGGAAAAACGCCCGCCTGAGGGGGCAAACGAAAGGCCCCCGAAGAGCTCGGGGGCCTTTCGTCGCGGAACGCGCGCTAGCCGCTAACAGCTAACGGCTAGCCGCTCACTTACTTCACGGCCTTGACGGTGAACTTGAAGGTGCCGTTCTGCGTAAGGACATCGCTGGTGGGGACGGCGAACCAGGCTTCGCCGATGGCGGGGTCGGCACCGGTGAGGGCGTTCACCGTCTCGGTGGAGAGCGGCGCAGCGCTCAGCTCGTCCCCATCGAGGCAGAGCTTGACCGTGGCACCATCGGCGTAGGTGGCGCTACCAGCGTTACCGTCGACCTTGGCGCAGACCACCACGTAGTCGCCCGCGGCGAGGGAGCCGGTCGTAGCCGAGAGCTTGGCCAGGGAGATGAAGTTCACGCCGAAGTCGTAGTCCACGCGGACCTGATTGTTGGCCTCGTCATAGGCCAGGAGGTCGGTGAAGCAGCTCAGGGCGCTATCGATCTCGCCCGAGGAGAGGGCGCGATCGGCCCCGGTCTTGCCAACCACCGAGAAGTTGTCGTAGACCCCCTTGGCGGCAACGAAGTCGGCCACCTGGCGGAGCGTCTCCTCGGCATAGGCGTTGCTATTGCCGGGCTGCTGGCCGGAGGGCGTAGGCTTCTTGACCATCGCGAGGGTGGCACCCGCGTCAATGAGCGCGAAGATGCCCTGCGCGTCCACCGAGGGAAGCGCGAACTTCTCGAGGGAAAGCCCGCTGGCCGTGAGCACCGGGCCGTAGTCCATTGCCGAGACCGTCACCGTGCCGCTCGCGGGCAGCGTGAGCGTGCCATCGACCGTCACGGCCGTGCCCGCCGTGTAGAGCGTCGACCCGGCTTCCAGGACCACGGTCATCGCGTTGGTGGCGGTCTTGATGAAGGAGCCCGCACCGAAGATGGACTTCCCGGCAGAGAGCGTCACCTCAATCTTGCCGTTGTTGCCGCTATTATCGGTGCCTTTAATCTTGCCCGCCGAGCCCGTGAAGACAATATTGCAGCCGGAGACCTTGTAGGTCTGCGAACCGACCCAGACCGGCAGACCCAGCGTGCCGCCAACCTCCAGCGTCCCGTGGAAGGTGGCCAGACCGGCAATACCGGATTGGCTCTCGCAGCCGATGTCCAGCGAGCCGCCCGCCGGCACCGAGATGGTGCCGCTGCCCTTGACCTGACGGTAGAAGGCCCCCTGACGGCCCTCGAGCGTACCGTTGATGGTCAGTGCCGCGCCGTCGGCGACATTCGCGCTCAAGACGCCGTTGCTACCGCTGTTGGCGCAGTTGAGGACGAGCTTGGCCCCCTCGGCAACCGTGGTCGAGCCGGAGTAGGAACTGTTGGCGCCATTGTTGAAGGTGGCCGTGCCCGAGGCAACCAGCAGGCTGCCCGTACCCGTGAGCGCGGGCAGATCCGTATCGGCCGCCAGCGCCAGCGTGCCCGTGCCCGAGAGCGCGAGGCTCTTGCTCGTCACCGCGAGGCTCTTGTCCATCACCTCTGTGAAGGGCAGCTCGAGGGTCAGTGTGGCCCCCTCGGCGAGGGTCAAGCCGCCGGCAGAGGTCAGGTGTTGCAGACTCAAGGAGCCGGTGGCGTTCCCGGCCGGGCGGACAATCTTGGGCGCGCCGCCCAGGACGTGGATGCGGCCGTTCTTGAAGATGGCCCCGCCCGCCTTGACGATCTCAACCTGCGCGCTGTCCTGCAGCTCGATGATGTGCGTGAGCACCTCGATAGCCTGGAAGGAGAGCGTTGCCTCATCGCGCAACGAGAAGAGCGTAATCTGCGTCTGACTATCATCCCAGCCGCCGACATTGTCGCCCGTCACCGCCACAGCGCCATTGCCCGAGACCGTGATGGTCTTGGCAATCGACTTGGTCTGTGCGTTGCTGTTGGTCATCTTCAAGGAGGCGCCGGTGGCAATTTCCAACGCAGGCTCGGCATCCGTGGTCTTGGCACGCTCGAAGGTGGCACCCTTCACGCAGAGTTTGGCGGTGGAGCCGGTGATGGCATCGACCGTCAGAGGGGCGGTGGAGCCGTCGTTCACGGTGAGGGAGACCTGGTCGCCGAGGGTGATCTTGCCGGAGGCGAAGGGGGTCCCCACGAGGCCGGCGGCGAGGTCAGTCGAGACGTTGGCCGCGAGGGAGTCCGCCGTGAGGGCCGCCGCCGGGCCGGCGAGGGTCAAGGGCGAAGCGCCCTGGGTGGTGAGCGCGCCGGAGAGCGCCACGGTGCCGGAGAGCGTGAGCGTAACGGGGGTCGCGGCATCGCCCTCGGTGTCGATAATGAGGGCCGTGAGGCTACTCGCCGGGAGGGCGGCATCCTGCCCGCCAAGCTTCAAGGTGAGCGTGGAGCCGGCATCCGCCGTGAGGGTGGTCTCCTCGGTGAAGAGGCCGCCGGGGAGGGTCCAACTGCTGCCGCCGGTGAGCTCCACCGAATCAGCCGTGCAATCGCCCGCGCAGGAGAGCTCGCCAGCGCCAGTGACCGTCACCGTGGAGAAGAGCGCGCCCTCGGGGATGACGGCAGAGGTGTGCTCGCCGCTGAAGACGATGGTGGCCGAGGTCTTGAGGCCGGGTGCGGGCGGGGTCACCCAATCGCCATCGCGCCACTCGGCCGGAGCGACCGAGAAGGCAACCTTGAGGGCCGAGCCCTCCACCGTCTGCGTCACGCCTGTGGCGCCGGCGACGGCAAGGGTGGTAATGGTCCCGCCCGAGGTGAGGGTCAGATAGCCGGCTTCGGCCTCGGCAGGGGTCGGCGTGACGGTGACGCTGCCGGCGAGGGTGCCGAGGTTGGCCGAGCGGACCGTCCCCAGCGCGAGGGTCGTGTCCGCCGCGGTGTTGAGCGGCACAGCGCCGTAGTCAGCCTCGCCGGCGAGGACCATCGTGCCCGCGTCGAGCGAGACGCTGCCGCTCGAACCCGCAAAGCCGCCCGTGAGCACCACCGTGCCAGCGCCCGTCTTCCGCGCCGTCTTGCCTTCAGTATTAATCGTAGCGGCACAGGTGAGCGTGGCATCCTGCGCCACATCAAAGAGCGTGGCCTCCGAGGTGCTATCGCTATGGACCCCAAGGGCAACGCCGCTCACCGTCGGCGAGCCACTCGTCACTCGGATTGACCCCGCCGCGCCGAACTTGAGCGAACGCTTCGAGGCTTTCGTGTCATCGTAAACTAGGCTGGCATTCCCAGAGAGCGCGATGGGGTAGTGGACGACCTGCGCCACGCTGATATTGACCACCGCGTTATCCGCCGCTTCAATGACGGGCTCAGAGAAGAGGACAGCGTCCTTGGACCACCCGAGGATATTCTCGGCGGCAATGTTGACTTGCCCTTCCTCCCGCAACTGAAGGGTGCGGCGAATAGCCGAACTCTTGCCGACATCCCATGTGGCGCCGCCCGCCGGTTTGGGAACCGGCGTCTTCATCGTGAGGGCGCTCTGCCCGGCAAGCACCAGCGTCGGCTCGCTCGCCTCAATCGTTTCACGCTCAAAAGAGGCTCCCTTCACGCGGAGCGTGCCGTTAACGCCACTCACCGCTCCTGCCGTCGCCAGCGGGACGGTGGCGTCGTCGTTCACGGTGAGGGTTTTGGCGGCGGCGATGGAGACGTTGCCGGCGGCGAAGGTGGCCAGGCCGGCGGCGAGGTCGGTATCAGTGCCGACGGCGAGCTGGGTGGCGGTGAAGGGGGTTCCAGTGATGGTCAGGGCCCCTTCGCCGGCGGTCTCAAGGCGCGTGAGGGCGGGGGCTTCGTCCATCTTGAGGGTGAGGGGCTCGGTGCCGGTACGGATGCCGGCCCAGCCTTCGGTGGGCTTGCCGCGGCTCCAGTGGCGCAGGACGCTCCAACGGTTCTCGGCATCGCTCGCGTCGGGGTTCCACCAGGTGAAGGGCTCGAGCGGCTCATTGCAGAGCGCAACCACCTGCTCATCCGTCAGCGCCTGGTCGTAGATGCGCACATCCTCGACCGTGCCGCTCGACGCGGTGCCGCCGCCCCACATGCTGTTGACCTCGTAGGCCGTGAAGGCCTTGATGGCCGAGGCCTTGGCTTGCAGCCCTTCGCTCTTCAGTTCGCCATCGAGCCACACCTGCACGGTGGCACCATTGCCGGAGACGGCCACGGTGACGCGGTGGAAGGTTTTGTCATCGCCAAAGGAGAGGGTTAGATCGCTAGCAAAGAGGCCGGTCAAGATGACCGCGCCGGCGGAATCGCCGCGCTTGATGGCCCAATCTTTGCCATCCGTCGAGAACAGGGTGCCGCCAGAGGTGGTGCCGCAAGTGGCCTCGATGGAGAGGGTGAAGTTCTGCAGGCTCGTGGAGGTGTTGCTCCACTTGTGGTCGGTGACGGCGCCGAGGGTGCCGTTCTTGCCAGTGACGAGAGTGAAGGAGCCGCCCGCCGCCCAGCCACGGGCGAAGGTGCCGCGGTCGGGCGCGTCAGCGGTGGTAAAGTCGTACCAATCGACGGGGGCGAGGCCGGTGGCGTCGGTGTAGAGGGCATCGGCCAGAATGGCTTCGCCGATGGAGCGGAGGTCTGCGGCGGTGGCGGCGACCGGCTCAGCGGGGATGGGGGCCGTCTTCCACCAGGTGGCATCCACGGCGCGGATCTGCGCCTGGGTCTGCCCGGCCCAATAGGCCTTCCAGCGGCGGCCATAGTAGGCCTCCATCATCCCGCCGAGGTTGCGGTGGGAGTAGTCGCAGAGCTTGGAGGCGTTGGTGGTGTCGGTGGTCTTCCAGATGGTCATCAAACAGAGGTAGTTGCGGTAGTGGCGCAGGGCGCGTTCGTTATCCACGTCGCCCAAGGTGGTGGTGCCGTCCTCGGCGGTAATGACTTCGCGCGAGAGTTCCCGGGCCTGCTGCCAGACCTTCCAGAGGGTCCACTTCTGCGAGCGCAGGAGCAGGGCATCCAGGCGCGTGAAAGCCTCCGGCTTGCGGCGCGCCTCGCCCGAGGAGAAGCCGTCGATGGCCACCTGGCGCAGCACATCAATGGCGAACTCCCGCCACGCCGCGTTGTCGATGAGGGTGCCCTCGGCCGCCAGTTGGTCGAGCAAGAAGCGGGCGGCCTTCCAGACATCGCTGCGGTAATAGTAGAGCGCAGCCCCGGAGGCCCAGGCGGAGGTCTTGTTGTTCTGCAGGCCGAAGTAGGGCTCGGCGCAGAGGATGCCCTCCGAGCAGCCCTCCTGCTGGCGCGTCACTTGGTAGACCGAGCCTTCCAGAAGGTCCCAGGCGGTCTTGGAGGTGGCGGACGTGGTCAGCGCGAGCTCGGCGGGCTTGGCGGCCCCGTCGACGAAGGTGCCGAGGATGTCGAGGACCTTGGCGTAGTAGACCGGCTGGTAGCCGATGCCCTCATCGAGCATCCCCCAGCCGACGCAGCGGGTGTTGGTGGCCTTGTCGGAGGCGAGGTAGGTCTTCGCATCCTCCATCCGCGTGAGGCGGCCGTAGAGGTTGGGGTTATCGCCAAAGTTCGTCAGCTCGGCCCAGATCCACGGGATGTTGCCGCCATTCTTGCCAGTGTAGGCCTTCTTGTTGGCGTCCGTGGCAAGGCCCGGGCGCATATCCTTATCGAGGCACTGCACAAGCGTGTAGCTTTCATCGCACCCCGCAAGGAGGGCGGCCGTCGGGTTGTCCTGCCAGTGTTGCAGGAACCAGACGGACCCCGGACGCGCCGCGAGCATCGCATCCTGCACGGCGGTGGCGCTCCTGGTCGTCACGCTATTGTCCGAAGGCGTGGCACCGCCCTCGTGGAAGAGGTCGCCCGAGAAGGCGAGCGGCTTAGAGCCCTCGGCCGAAGCCTCTGCGCCATAGGTGCCAAAGCCATAGACCGAGAAGAGCGCCTCGTAGTAGGCCTTGGCCAGATTGGGGAAGGCGGCGTCGGTGGGCAGGAGCTGGTCGGGGCGCGTATAGCCGCACCAGAGGGCCGTCTGCGCCAGGTAGCTGAGGCTGGAATACTTGGTGTCGAAGTTCGTCGGGAGCAAGCCCACGAAACCATTGACCACCGGGGTGAGCCCCTTCGCCCAGCAGCGCTGGACAATCGTGCGGCCAATCCGCTTCTGGCGCTTGATCTCGTCCACCGAGAGGGCCAAGCTGTCCGTAGCCAGCGTGCCGCCCTCGCCTTCGAGGTTGCCCATCAGCCACCAGGCACGCCACGCCGGGTGCGGAATGTGCGCGCGCGCCTCCGCGTCGGTATAGTCGGCAAAGACTACCCCCCCCCGCCATCAGAGGCCGCGCTCAGGTGCGTCAGAAACTCATACCACACCGCCTCCATCCCGGCGTTGACCAGCACGTGCGTGAAGCCCGCCGCGGCCAGGCGGTCAATCTCCGCCTCCCAGTCGCTCTCCGACCACAACGCCATCGTGTACGAGAGCGTGCAGTAGTTATAGGCCATCTGCACCCGCGCGGGTACTTGCGCCCACAGCGCACCGGAAAACATCAAACAAGCAGCCGTCAACAGTCGGCCAAACCACATCTTTCGCTTCATCTATCCATCCCTTCTCAAAGGATTACCTACTTGCGAACGGTGAGAGTATACTAAAGCCCCTGCACCCTGGCAAGCGGTCCCCTCCCGACCCAGTGGAGGCGGAAGAAGGACGCGGCAGGGAGCGTGGCTAGGGGGCTGGGCGATTGCGACAGGCGCCGGGGACTTTCAGGGTTTTGGTGGCGGCCTAGTCCATTAGGCCGCCACCCCCAGCCATAATCCCTTTACGCGCGTGTACGCGCGCGCGATAGGCCCTACCTCGGCTCGACCTAGGCCCTACCTCACCTCGACCTAGGCCCTACCTCAAGGCGACCTCGGGGCGGGGGCGAGGGGCCGGTGTGCCGGTAAGTGTTTTGCCGTGGCCTGCTCCGCCAGGCCACCCGGGGCGGGAGCACAAAAAAAGCCCTTGCTTTTAGGGCAGGGCTTTGGTATCATTTGCGGCGTTTTGCCAACTTAGCTCAGCTAGGTAGAGCAGCGCATTCGTAATGCGCAGGTCGTCGGTTCGATTCCGTCAGTTGGCTCCAGTTTGCCCTCGGAGGTTGCTCCGGGGGCTTTTTTGTGCTCGCTGCGCTCGAGCGAAGTCGACAGAGAACAGTCGACTCTTTCCCGTCTATCTCTCCAGGAAGCGTCCTCTGCGGGGGGCGGAGGGGTTGAGTTGGCCGCCGAGGACGACGGGCGATCCGTTGACGAAGACGGCTTCGGTGCCGAGGGCGAAGGCGTGGGGACGCGCGTAGGTGGCGGTGGCGCGCCAGGTGGCGGGGTGGAGAAGGGCGAGATCGGCGTAGGCACCTTCGCGAAGGATGCCGCGGTCGCGGATGGCGAAGGCGGCGGCGGGGAGGCTGGTCATCCGGGCGATGGCGGCTTCGGGGGAGAGGCCGAGGCGTTCGGTGAGAGTGCGGAAGAAGGTGGGGTGCGTGCCGTAGGCGCGGGGATGGGGGTAGTCGCGGCCGAGGGGGCCCCAGGGGGCGCGCAGGGAGGCGTCCGAGCCGGGCATCACCCAGGGTTGGGAGAGGATGGTGAGGAGGTTTTCTTCGCACATGCCGAAGAAGAAGGCGCCGGTGCGGGAGCGGTCTTCGCGAAGGATCCAGGTGATGACGGTGCCCATCGTGCGGCAGGTCGCTTCCATCAGCTGGCGGATGGTTTTGCCTGAGCAGGCGCGGGTGGCGGGGGACCAGGTGCCGCCGACCATAATGTCGGTCGGGTCGCGGCCGGAGGCGTCGAGCTCGGCGGCGATGCGGGCGCAGGTGCGCGGGTCGTCGAGGCGTTGGAGGATGGCGGCGTTGCCGCCGGCGGCGGCCCAGTCGGGGAGGACGATGTCGAGGTCGGTGCCGGCGGAGAGGTAGGGATAGCGGTCGGAGTGAAGAGCGAGGCCTTCGGTGCGGGCGGCCTCGATCTTGGCGAGGGCGGCGGGGAGTTTGGACCAGTTGGCGCGGCCGGAGGTTTTGAGGTGGGAGATTTGGGTGCGGATGCCGGTGGCGCGGGTGAGGGCGAGGACTTCGTCGATGGCTTCGAGGAGGCGGTCGCCCTCGCTGCGCATGTGGGTGGCGTAGAAACCGCCGCGGCGGGCGCAGGTGGTGGCCAGGGCGAGGACCTCTTCGGGGGTGGCGTGGAGGCCGGGGTGGTAGACCAGGCCGGTGCTGATGCCCCAGGCGCCTTCGTCGAGGGCCTGCTCGAGGGTGCGGCACATGGCGGCGACCTCGTCGGGGCCGGCGGCGCGGGGGGCGTCGCCCATCACGCCTTTGCGGATGGTGTTGTGGCCGGCGAAGAGGATGAGGTTGGTGGCGGGGTGGCAGGCGGCGAGGGCCTCGCGGAAGTCGGCGACGGTGGTCCAGTTGGGGCCGGTGGTCTCGCGGCCGGGGCGGGGCGGATAGGTTTGCGCCTCCCAGTCGGAGGGGAGGCGGGCGCCGTTGAGGCGGGGGGCGGCGCTGCCGCCGCACTGGCCGCCGATTTCGGTGGTGACGCCTTGGAGGACCTTGCTGGGGGAGAAGGGCTCGAGGAGGAGGAAGGCATCGGAGTGGGTGTGGACATCGATGAAACCGGGGACGGCCCAGAGGCCGGCGGCGGGGATCTCGGCGGGGGCTTGGACGCCGGAGAGGTCGCCGATGGCCCCGATGCGTTCGCCGCAAAGGCCGATGTCGGCCGTGAAGGCGCTTCGGCCGGTGCCGTCGATGACGGTGGCTTGGCGGAGGATGGTGTCGAAGTTCATAAGCTGTTAGCGGTTAGCGGCTGGCAGACACTTGGGCGCTGGCCCAAAAAGGACACCCAAAGTATACCACACCCCGCCGCGAAACCTCAAAGTGGCGCGTTCGCAACAAGCGGGTTGGCGCAAGGCCTGCTCGCCCCCACACACCTCGGGCGCGTGGGGCGCTCCACCCCGGCCGAGGCCCTCTCCGGGCACCTCGGCTTTCTGTCACCTGTCATCGCGAGCACAGCAGCCCCTCACAAAAGAGCGCGCCCCGGGCGGAAGGCTCGGAGCGCGCTTTTGGATGTAGGCTTCTCGGCTTACTTGGCCACGAAGGGCTCCAAGTGCCAGATGTCGCGGGCGTATTCGGCGATGGTGCGATCGCTGGAGAACTTGCCGGCGGAAGCGACGTTGATGAGGGAGGCCTTGTTCCACGCCTTGGGGTCGCGGTAGAGGGCCTCGACACGCTCTTGGGCCTTGATGTAATCGGGGAGGTCCTTGAGGAGCATGTAGTAGTCGTTGTAGTCGAGCAGGTTCTTGAGGAGGGGTTCGAAGAGGCCCGGGCTCATCAGCGAGAAGACGTTGCGGCGGATCATGTCGAGCGCGCGCTTGATCTCGGGGTTGCTTTCGTAGATGGCCTTGGAGTTGTAGGTGGGGCGGAGGGCTTCCACCTCTTCGGTCTTGAGGCCGAAGATGAACTCGTTCTCTTCGCCGGCTTCCTGGGCGATTTCGACGTTCGCGCCGTCGAGGGTGCCGAGGGTGAGGGCGCCGTTGAGCATCAGCTTCATGTTGCCGGTGCCGGAGGCTTCGGTGCCCGCGAGCGAAATCTGCTCGGAGACGTTGGCCGCCGGGATGATCTTCTCGGCGAGGGAGACGCGGTAGTCGGGCAGGAAGGCCACGGTGATGCGTCCGCGCACGAGCGGATGGTTGTTGACGACTTCGGCCACGCCGTGGATGAGGCGGATGATGAGCTTGGCCACCCAGTAGCCGGGGGCAGCTTTGGCGCCGAAGACGAAGACGCGCGGGTAGATGTCCAGGTCGGGCTTCTCAATGAGGCGGTTGAAGAGGACGATGATGTAGAGCACCAGGAGGAGCTGGCGCTTGTACTCGTGCAGGCGCTTGACCTGGACGTCGAAGATGGCGTCGGGGTTGGCCTGGAAGCCGAGGGTGTTGAAGATGGTGTTGGAGAGGATCTGCTTGTTGGCGCGCTTGATCTCGGCGAATTGCTCGAGGAAGGCGCTGTCGGCGGTGAACTTCTTGAGCTTGGAGAGCTCGGAGAGGTCGGTGATCCACTTGTCACCAATCGCATCGGTGATGAGGTTGGCCAGGCGGGGGTTCGCCTTCAGGAGCCAGCGGCGCTGGGTGATGCCGTTGGTCTTGTTGGAGAAGTGGTCGGGCATCACCTCGTAGAAGTCCTTGAAGATGGTCTGTTTCAGGATTTCGGTGTGAAGCGCAGCCACGCCGTTGACGGCCGAGGTGCCCACCAGGCAGAGGTTCGCCATGCGGACGTACTTCTCGCCATTCTCATCGATGAGGCTCATGCGGCTGAGGCGGGCGATGTCGCCGGGATAGAGGTTGGCGATCTGCTGGAGGAAGCGGGCGTTGATCTCGTAGATGATCTGCATGTGGCGGGGCAAGACGCGCTCCATCAGGGGCAGCGGCCAGCGCTCGAGCGCCTCGGGCAGGACGGTGTGGTTGGTGTAGCCGGTGGAGGCGCGGACGAGCTTCCAGGCCTCGTCCCAGGCGATGCCTTCCACATCCACGAGGATACGCATCAGCTCGGGGATGACGAGCGTGGGGTGCGTGTCGTTGAGCTGGACGAAGACATACTTGGGCAGGTGGCGCCACTCGTGGCCCTCCTCGCGGAAGCGGCGGAGGATGTCGTGCACGCTCGCCGCCACGAAGAGGTACTGCTGGCGCAGGCGCAGCTCTTTGCCCTGGGTGGTCGAATCGTTGGGGTAAAGGACCTTGGTGAGGTTCTCGGCGAGCACCTTGCTCTCCACGGCCTCGATGTAGTCGCCGCGGTTGAACTCATCGAGCGAGAACTCGTTGGTGGCCTGGGCGCTCCAGAGGCGCAGGGTGCCGACGGTGGTGCCCTTGTAGCCGACCACGGGCAGATCGTAGGGGACAGCCTGAACCTGCTGGGCCGGGACCCAGACCCACTCATCGCGGCCGGTGCGGCCGGTGTAGTGCTCCACGTGACCGCCGAAGCCGACCAGGCAGGTGTACTCAGGGCGCTGGATTTCCCAGGGATAGCCGTACTTCAGCCAGTTGTCGGGCTCTTCGCGCTGCTCGCCCTGGACGATGCGCTGGCGGAAGATACCGTAGTCGTAGCGCAGACCGTAGCCGGTGGCCGGGAGGTTGAGGGTGGCGAGCGAATCGAGGAAGCAGGCGGCCAGGCGGCCCAAGCCGCCGTTGCCGAGGCCCGCGTCCATCTCGTAGTCGCGCAGACGGTTCCAGTCGAGCCCGAGCGAATCCATCGCCTCGCGGCACTGCTGCTCCAGGCCCAGGTTGATGACATTGTTGCCGAGCAGGCGGCCGATGAGGAACTCGAGCGAGAGGTAGTAGACGCGGCGGACCTTCGCGGTGCGGTAGGCATCCTGCGTGGCCATCCAGCGGTCGACGATACGGTCGCGCACGGCGTAGGCCAGGGCCTTGTAACAGTCGCGCTCGGTGGCGCGGTCGCCGCTCTTGGCCAGCGAGAAACGCATGTTCCAGAGGAAGTCCTGCGCGAGGCCGGCGGCGGTCAGCTCGGCAGAGGGGTGATTACCCGGCAGGGTCACGCTTTCGCCAGGCTTGGTGGCGGAGACGGGAGACTTTGCATTAGCCATAAGATAACTCCTTTTGTGGCGCTATGTTAGCACATTCGCCGTTAGGCTTTCACTTTATTGCGGGCTTCGTTAACGCGCAGGCGCCGGCCCATCACATTCTTATCGTGCAGGGCCTTGATGGCGGCCTCGGCCTCGGGGCGGTAGATCATCTCCACGAAGCCGAAGCCTTTGCTCTTGTGGTTGTAGTGGTTCTCGATGACGCGCGCGCTCTTGACCGTGCCAAACTTGGCGAAGGCCTTGCGCAGCTGCTCGTTGGTCATATCGTAGCTCAGGTTGCCTACGTAGATCTCAATGAGCTCTTGGGGGCCTTTGGCAGCGCTCGAGCCGCCAAAGAGGTTGCGGATGAACGAAAACAGGCTCATGTCTGTTGGTTCCTTCTCTTCTTCTTCGGTTCTGGGGCCGCGTTGCCCTTCGGCACGCCCGGCCCCGGGTTCTGGGTGTGGCCGGGGCCCCGGGAAGGGCAGCCCCGGCCGGCGGGTCGGCTCCTCGGCTTAGGATTGCTCGCTGAGGAAGCCTTCAAGTTTCTTGATACGCGTGGGGTGGCGGAGCTTGCGCAGGGCCTTGGCCTCGATTTGGCGGATACGCTCGCGGGTCACCTCAAAGGTCTTGCCCACCTCCTCGAGGGTGCGCGAAAAGCCGTCGGTCAGGCCGAAACGCAGGTCAAGCACCTGGCGCTCGCGCTCGTTGAGCGAGTAGAGCACCTCTTTGAGGCGGTCCTTGAGCAACGCGAAGGCGGCCACCTCCTCGGGCTTTTCGGCCTGGGTGTCGGGGATGAAGTCGCCGAAGTGTGCGTCTTCGCCGTCGCCCACCGGGCTCTGCAACGAGATGGGTTGCTGGGCCATCTTGTAGATTTGGCGGACGCGCTCGACGGGCATTCCCATCTCCTCGGCGGTCTCCTCGGCGGTCGGCTCGCGCCCGAGCTCCTGGAGGAGCTTCTTCTGGGTGCGCATCAACTTGTTGATGTTCTCGATCATGTGCACGGGGATGCGGATGGTGCGGGCCTGGTCGGCAATCGCGCGCGTAGCGGCCTGGCGGATCCACCAGGTGGCATAGGTGGAGAACTTGTAGCCGCGCTTGTACTCAAACTTCTCAACGGCCTTCATCAGCCCGGTGTTCCCCTCCTGAATGAGGTCCAGGAAGCTCAGCCCGCGGTTCATATACTTCTTGACGATGGAGATGACCAGGCGCAGGTTCGCCTCCACCATCTCCTTACGCGCCTGGGCCCCTTCGCGCAACGACGCGCGCAACGCCTCGAAGCGCCCGATGAACTCCTCGGCCGGCATGCCGAAGCCCTTGCAGATAATCTTACGGAAGCGTTTGAACTCCTCCGGCCGCCACTGTGCCACCAGCCGCTGCTCAAAGGGCGTCCACTCCGCCGGGTTCTCGGGGACCGTAAAGCCGTTGGCAATGGCCGCGCGGAACTTCTCCACCTCCTCGAGGTTCTGCTCGCGCCGCTTGCTCTTGCCCTGACGCGAGAGCTTGCGCTGGCGGATCTGCAGCTCCTTGTAGGGCCGATAGAAGCACTCCTCGGCGTAGGCGCAAATCGTCTCGAGCATCTTCTGCTTGAACTGCAGGCTCTTATACTTCTCAATCATCTGCGCGCAGAGGCCGTCGACCTCCTGGGCAATCGCCGCCTTTGCCTCCGGCGCGGCCTCGGCGAGCGCGGCGTAGGCTGCGGCCATCTGGTCGCCAAACGCCCAGAGCTTCTCCTGCTCGGGGTGCATCACCTCCACGTAGTGGTCGCGCTTATCCGAATACTTATCCGTCACCACACGGTCAAAGCGCTCGCCCCGGTCGCCACCAATCTCCAGGTAGGCCAAGACATTCGCATAAAGCCTCGGAGCCACCGGCAGGCAGTTGAAGAGCTGGCAGATCTCCTGCTCGCTCTTCTCAATTCGCCGGCAAATCGTCACCTCCTGCTCGCGCGTCAACAGCGCCACCTGCCCCATCTGATGCAGATACATCCGGATCGGGTCCTCGCTGTAATCCACCCGCGAGCTCGTGCTCTCGTCTTCGGCCTCCTCCATCGCCAGGTCGAAGTCCGCCGCCTCCACCACCTTGATGCCAATCGTGGCCAAGATGTTCAGGTAGGTCTCAATCGCCGTGTCCTTGATGACCTCCTTGGGCAAATACTCATTCACCTGGTCAATCGAAAGCACCCGGTTCTGCTTCTCGGCGTGCGCCACCAATTGCTTGACGCGCTCGCGGCACTCCTCGTTCTCCTCGAGCGCCTCCACATCCTCCAG
This sequence comes from Candidatus Spyradenecus sp., assembly GCA_051891975.1. GTDB lineage: Bacteria > Verrucomicrobiota > Kiritimatiellia > RFP12 > DVOR01 > Spyradenecus. The sequence goes on from JBJFFT010000057.1 coordinate 35,878, forward strand.
CGCCCGCTGCTTCTTGACCTCCTCCTCGGAAAGGTCAAAGACCGTCCGCAAGCTCGACTCCCGCCGCAACCCTGCAAAGGCCGCCCCCTCGCTCCCCTCACGCAGCTCCTCCTCGTCGTCGCTCTCCGCCTCCGCGCGGTCCACCCCCTTCAGCACCCCCAAGTGCTTATTCTTGTCGTAGAGTTCGCCGCCCACATTCTCGGAGTCCTGATAGTCGCCCAGATCCTCGACCATCGCGTCCTCAGTCGGCACCCCCTCGGCCCCAATCCCCATCTCCGCCAGCTCCTCCCCACGCGCCTCGGCCAACGTCGCCGCCTCGTCGGCCGCATCCGCTGCCGCCGCCTCATTCACCTCCGAGAGATAATCCGCCAGCGTAATCACCTCTCCGGCCTCAGACTCCTCTTCTTCCGGCGGGATTGGCGGCACCACCGGCTTCGCACTCCGCCCGGCACGCGATACCTTCGCCGGCTTCGCAGGGCTCTGCACCTCCGCCACCACGCCCTCCGATTTCGCCACCGAGCGCTTCTTCGCGGGCTTCTCCGCCACCGGCTTCTCCACCGCCTCCACCGCCTTGACACGCTTTGCCGGAGCCTTCTTGGCCGGAGCCTTCACAAGCTTCTCCCCCTCCTCCGCCTTAGCCTTCGATGCCTTCCCCTTGGTGCTGCTCTTTGCCTCACGCGCCTGCTTGGCGGAAACACGCTTTTCGCTCTTTGCCATCTACGACTCCAACAATTGACGCAAAGCGGCCCTTCCACTCTGCACGCCATTCATTATACCAAAGGATAACACCTCCTGCAGGAAAAGTCAACTACTTTTTCGCACTGGAGCCGTTCTTTCGCGCTGGAGCCGCTCTAAACCGCCCGGTCTTAAGTCGCTCACAGCGCCTCAGCGGCGCAGTCAATGAGGCGGTGGGTCTCGGGGTCGAAGGCCAGGCCAATAGCGTAGATGGGGAGGTTGTGGCTACGTAGGGGATCGGCGTAGTTGCGCTCGCGGATTTGCGTGAGGGCGTTCTGGGCGCTGGTCTTGCCATCGCGGTTAACCTTCAACTCAATGATGAAGACGCTACGCTTGTGAACCAGAACGAGGTCTGGCCGCGCCCCAGCCTGCTGACGCTCGAAGCAGGCTTCTGTATTGGAGAAGCGCGAGCGGATGAGGAAGTAGAGCAAGCGCAGGTAGGCGGCCTCGGGGACCTCGGTGCCCTCGGTCGAGCCATAGGGAAGATCGGCGTAAAGGGTCTTAAGGTGCGCAAAGACCTCTGGGAAGTCGCGCGACGTGAGGGCTGTAATCGTCTCGCCAATCCAGCGGCTCTCCCCTTCACACTGGGCAATCGACTGCGCAACGATGGAGAGCAGATCACGCCGGACCTCTTCATCAGGGATACCAAGCGTGTAGCCGTCATCGACATCATAGTCCTTGATGGTGAGATAGCCAGACTGGAAGAGGAGGCCAATGGCGGAGAGGTTCGTGAGGTTGGCGGCAGCCATCAAGTCTTCCGTGACGCCAGTTACCTTCTCGTAGTCCATCTTGAGCAACTGCTCGCGCGAGAGATAGTTGATCAGCATCGAAGGCTTGCCGGTGGTCGACCAGGTGGCCTTAAAGTCTTCCTCTTGGTTCTTCAAGGTTCTGGAAATCGCATAAGGATTGTAGACCGCGTATTCAGCGCCCAACCGTCGAGGCGAGAAGTGGTAACCGTTG
>JBJFFT010000058.1:0-8825 GCA_051891975.1 Candidatus Spyradenecus sp.
CAACTCTTCACGCGTCTTCATCTGCCGTCCTTACTCCAAGGTGAGCCCGCGCTGCGCGGCAATGAAGTCCGCCAACGTCCGCACCGAATAGAAATAACCGCGGTTCTCCTCGGCATTCGCCTTGAACTTCACCTGGAAGCGCCGGCGCAACGCCGCCCCAATCTCCAGCGCGTCGATGCTATCGAGCCCGACCCCCTCGCCGAAAAGCGCCTCTTGCGCCGGCAAATCCGCTGCCGTCAAACCATCCATATCCACCGAGGCCAAAATCACCTCGCGGATTTCATCTTCCAATGCCGCTCGCGTCATCGTTCCGCTCGTCCCTCTTACTAACAATTCCTGGGGGTTAAAACGCGCTGAAGCATACCAAAATCCCAGCCTCCATTCAACCTTCCCCACCCGTACTTGGGGCGCTTGTGAACCCAAGCTTTACGCTCAGGTCATTTCGCCTCGCCCGAAGGAAAACAATTAACAGCACCACTTAATTGACTTAAGAGGCCCTCTTAATTCCAATAAGTGGGGGAGTTAATAATTGGACTCGGCCGGGGAAATAATCGATGCCCGGGCTTTTTACATTTTTGTCCGCCCCTACCTCGAAGTGACCTAGGGCCTACCTCGCCTCGACCTAGGGCCTACCTCGCCTCGACCTAGGGCCTATCTCGCGCGCGAACGCGTGCGCGTGCGCGTGAATATCTATGGAAGGGAGAGGGGGCGTTTTGTCAGTCTCTCGCCTCGCGGCCCATTGGGGCGTGTGGCCGCCGAGGACGGCAACCGTCAAGATGGGCAAGGCATCTGCCGTACACTCCCGCGTTCGCGGGTTGCCTTTTGGCGGGCGATGTGCCATAATACGGCCACTTTCTCACTTGGGAAGGACAACACACATACTATAAATAGCCGAAAGGATATGGTTATGGCCATTCGTGCAATGATATTCATTGATGGTTGTTGGCTCTACAAGGGGCGGCAGGCGCTCTTCGATAAGTTGGGCGAAAAGGGTTTCGAGATTGACTACAAGCGGATCCCCGACATTATCGCTCAGTCCCTCGCCGAGATTAGCGGGCAGGAGGTGGATGTGGTTCGCACGTGCTACTATGGCACCATTCCGACGAACAAGGTGGGCTACAATCCGGCCAAGCAGAAGGTTTTCTACGATTTCCTCGGCGAGCAGTGCGGCTACGAGATGGATGTGATGGAGATTGACTTCCGCAAGGAGCCTAGCGCGCAGCCCGACAATAAGTGGGTCAATGCTAACTTGGCCTCGGAGATGACCTATTTGGCCACGGTCCCGGGCGCGTTCGATGTGGCGGTCTTGGTCGGCGGCGATGCCGACTATGTGCCGGTGTTGCGGCGTATTCGCCAGTTGGGCAAGCGCGTGCAGCTGGTGGCGATGAATGCCGTGCGCGGCCACGTGATCTCCAGTAAGGCCCTGGTCACGGCCACGCGTTGCTTTGACTTCCCGCACATCTTTATGGATGAGCACGCCAGCGATTTCCGCCTCCAGCGCAATATGCAGACGCGCCTGTGTATGAACTGCGGTAAGGAAGAGGAGACTACCTGGGGCGGCGAAGAGTTCTATTGCTCGGAGTGCCGTGCCAAGCGCGCCCGCCGTGTCCGCGTCTGCGACAACTGCGGCAAGGAGGAGGAGACCACTTGGGACAAGGACTTCTTCTACTGCTCGGAGTGCCGCGCCAAGTATCGCGCCGGCGAATCCACGGCCCCCAAGCAGACGGTGACGACCACCGAGCCCCAGGTCATCCTGCCCGCGCCGCAGCCGACCACCGACACGCCGACGATGAAGGCCACCCTGGCTCCGACTCCAGTGGCCCCCAAGCGTACGCGCCGGACGGCTTCGGCCGAGTGAGGCTTGCGCGTTTTGCTGTCAACACCTTGGGCGCGGCACAGGCTGCGCCCAAGGCGTTTTTTCCCGGGGCGGGATTTATGCTAAAATGAGGGGCGATATGACAGACACCCCGGAGATAGAGGGCTTTGAGTTTCGGCAGCGCTTGGCGCAGTCGACGCGCTGTGTGCTGTGGCGCGCGGTGCAGTGCGCACTGGATCGCGATGTGCTGGTGGCCGTCTTCTCGGAGGAGGTGCTGGCCGATGAGGCGTTGGCCGATGCGCTCTTTGCGTTGGTGCGGAAGTTGACGCAGGTGAAGACTCCGCTCATTCCCGATGTGATTGATATTCGCCGCGAGGCGGGCACGGGCTATGTCATCTTGGAGGACGCGCACGCCGCGCCGCTGATGTCGCTGCTGGATGGGAAGCGGGTGGAGCCCGAGCGGCTGACGCGGCTGGGGATGAAGTTGGCCGAGGGCTTTGCGGCCCTGGCGCAGGAGCACTTGGTCTATGGCGGGCTGCGCCCGAGTAAGGTCTATCTGGTCGATGGTAGCGAGCCTCTCTTGCCGGACTTCTCGCCGATGAGCTTCGAGGCGGGGTGGGGGACCAATCCGCCGGAGCGGGCGTTGGTGGGCTCGGCCCCCTACGTGGCGCCCGAGCAGTATATGGCGCCGGAGACGGTCGATACGCGCGCGGATATGTTCGCTTTGGGGATGACGCTCTATGCGCTGGGCACGGGGCAGGTGCCCTTCGGGGCCATTCCGGCCGAGGAGATCCTCGAGCGCAAGTTGCAAGACCAGATTCCTTCGCCGTGCGATGTGGTCAAGGGCTTTCCGCGCCCCCTGGCGGCGGTCTTGGGGCGCCTGACGCGCCGCGCCGCAGCCGAGCGGTATGCCGATTGGGATGAGGTGGTGTGCGATTTGGCGGCGGCCTTGCGTGGCGAGGCACCCGCCGAGGGCGATGAGGCCGGTGCGGTGATTGCCCTGCCCAATCCGGCCAAGTGGGGGCGGGCCGAGCGGACAATTCGGATTTCGGCGGCGGAGTTGCGGGCCCACCGGGGCAAGCCCTTTCGGCGCAAGCGGATGGGGGTGTGGAGCTGGGTGGCGTTGGTGGGCGCGGCGGTGTTGGCCTTGGCGCTGGCGGTGATGGCCGCGATGGTGTTGCTATAAGGGACGGAAGAGGACGAGACGATGGCAGTGGATGCGGACTTGGCGGCGGTGGTGGCGCGGTTGGAGACGTTGCGCGCGGAGATTGCGCGGCACGACCGGCTCTACTACGTGGAGGCGCGGCCGGAGATTGAGGATGCGGCCTACGACAAGCTCTGGTTGGAGTTGGAGGCTCTCGAGCGCGCCCATCCGCAGTTGGTGACGCCGACTTCGCCCACCCAGCGCGTCAGCGGCGAACCGCTCACCGGCTTTGCGAAGGTCCGCCACGAGCTGCCGATGCGCAGCCTGGATAAGACCTACGACCGCGCCGACCTGGTGCAGTTCGATGCCTTCCTGCGCCAGCAGTTGCCCCTGGAGGCGTGGGAGTATGTGGTCGAGCCGAAGGTGGATGGTCTTTCCCTCTCGCTGCGCTACGAGCACGGGCAATTGGTGCGCGCGGCCACCCGCGGCAATGGCGAGGTGGGCGACGACATCACCGCCAATGTGCGCACCATCCGCTCGGTGCCCCTCGCTATTCCCACCGAGGCCGCGTGTGTGGAGGTGCGCGGAGAGATCTTTATGACGCGCGCGGGCTTCGCGGCCCTTAACCGCGCCGAGGAGGAGGCCGGGCACGAGCCCTTCGCCAACCCGCGCAATGCCGCCGCAGGCTCCATCAAGCTCCTGGACCCGCGCGAGGTGGCCAAGCGCCCGCTCGATGCCGTCTTCTACGCTTCGGGCCGGTTGGAGGGGATTGACTTTGCCACGCACACCGAGATGATGGCCACCTTCGCGCGTTGGGGGCTCAAGACGCAGCCGTGGAGCCGCCTCTGCCGGTCGATGGCCGAGGTGATGGCCGCGCTCGACGAGTTGGAGGCCAAGCGCCACGCCTTCCCCTTCGAGATGGATGGGGCCGTCATCAAGGTCAACGAGCGCGCGCTCTATGAGCAGTTAGGCAGTACCGCCCACGCGCCGCGGTCGGCCCGTGCCTACAAGTATGCTCCCGAGAGCGCTCAGACGCGGCTGCGGGGGATCACGGTGCAGGTGGGGCGGACGGGGGTGCTGACGCCGGTGGCCGAGCTCGAGCCAGTCTTCCTGGCCGGCTCGGAGATTGCCCGCGCCACGCTGCACAATGGCGACTATGTGGCCGGGAAGGATATTCGCGTGGGGGATATGGTGGTGATCTCCAAGCACGGGGATGTGATTCCGGCGGTGGACGAGGTGGTGACCGAGAAGCGGCCGGAGGGGACGGTGCCCTTTGAGATGCCTACGATCTGCCCGGCGTGCGGGGGCGAGGCGGTGCGGCTGCCCGGCGAGGTGGCGTTGCGCTGCGTTAACCCGGCGTGCCCGGCCCAGCGCGTGGGGCACCTGCAGCTCTTTGTCTCGCGCAATGCGTTGGATATTTCGGCCGTCGGCGAGCGGTTGGCCGAGGCTCTGGTGCAGTCGGGGGCTGTCTCGCGGCCGCTGGATCTCTATGGCCTGTCGGCCGAGTGGCTGGCGGGGTTGCGCTTGGTGGGCGAGGATGGTCAGGAGCGTCGTTTTGGCCGCCGCGCGAACGAGGTGGTCAAGGCCCTGGAGCGAGCGCGGACGCTGCCGCTTCACCGTTGGCTCTTTGCCTTGGGTATTCCGGGCATTGGCGTGACGGCCGCCCGGGTGATGGCCGGACTCTTCGCGCGCGCCTCGGAGATGGTCTCGGAGGCCGGCACGGCGAAACTTGAGGCGATTGCGAGCTTCTATGCGCTCGTGGAGCAGAAGACCGAGGGCGAACTGGAGCGGCTGCGTCTGGCGGCGGCCATTGCCGCGCGTGTCGAGGTCCTCAAGCCCTTGGGCATTCTCTTGCGCGACGACCCGGCCCGGCCAATCCGCGATCGCTACCTGCTCACCGTCAAGCCGGAGATGGTCCGCGCGCTGCAGGGCTTCCTGGCATCGGACTACGCGCGGGACTTCTTTGCGCGTCTAGCCGAGTTGGGCATCGACCCGGTGGCCGAGGCGCCCGAGCGCGCGGCGGGGTCGGCCCTTGCCGGGCTCTCGTTCGTGATTACTGGCACCCTCTCGCAGCCGCGCGAAGCCTTTGAGCAGTTCATCCGTTCGCAGGGTGGCACCGTCCAGGGGAGCGTCTCAAAGAAGACCTCCTACCTGGTCGTGGGCGAGAATCCCGGCGGTAGCAAGTGGACCAAGGCGCAGGCGCTGGGCACACGCCAGCTGCGCGAGGCGGAGTTGATGGCGCTCGTGGCCGAAAAGGCGGGCGCGGAGGAGGCAGAATGAGGCGGTATTGGTTGGCCTTTATGGGGCTGGAGGTGCTCTTCTTGGCGGTCTTGGGGCTCTTCCTGTGGAGCGGGATGCCCTTTTGGGCGCTGATGGCGTTGGGCGTGGTGGCGGTGGCGAGTCTGGCCATCGGCTGCGTGTTGTTATTGGTCAAGCGGCAGGAGGCAAGCAAATGAAGGGCTTTGTGCGTGTGGCGGCGGTGACGCCGAAGGTGCAGGTGGCGGCTCCGGCGGCGAACGCCCGGGCGTTGGTGGAGGCGTTGCGCGCGGCGGCCGACCAAGGTGCGCAGGTGGCCGTGGCCCCGGAGCTCTCGCTTACGGGCTACACCTGCTCGGACCTCTTCGGAATGTCGGCCCTGGAATCGCAGGTCGAGGCGGCGCTCGCTGAGGTGCTCGCGGGGTTGCCCGAGGACCTCGTGGCCGTGGTGGGCCTGCCGATTCGCTGGGAGGAGCGGCTCTACAACTGCGCGGCGGTCCTCCAAGCCGGCCGCGTGCTGGGGTTGGTCCCCAAAGTCCACCTGCCCACCTACCGCGAGTTCTACGAAAAGCGCCACTTTGTCAGCGGCGCCACCGTGCCCGAGGGGGCCACTTGGCGCGGCATCCCCTTTGGCACCGACCTCCTTTTTGAGCTGGGCGACCTCCGCTTTGGCGTGGAGATCTGCGAGGACCTCTGGGCCGTCGACGCGCCCTCCAACCGTCTGGCCGCCGCTCGCGCCCAACTCATCGTGAACCTCTCGGCCAGCACCGAGGCCGTCGGCAAGGCCGCCTATCGGCGCGACCTAGTGCGGATGCAGTCCGCCCGCCTGGCCTGCGCCTACGCTTACGCCGCCGCCGGGATGGGCGAATCGACCACCGACGTGGTCTACAGCGGCCACCGCCTCCTGGCGAATAACGGCCGCATTCTGGCCGAGGCGCGTTGGAGCGAGGGCATCAGCCTGATGGACTTCAACCCCCATTGGGTGGATGTGGTGCGCGGTCGCGAGACCTCCTTTCCCGACCTGCCGCGCGTGGCAATGCGCCGCGTGGTCTGCCGCGCCCCGGCCGTCGGCACCCCCTGCCTGGCCGATGGTTCGCTCGCCGGCCTCGAGGCCCATCCCTTTGTTCCGGCAAACGACACCCGCCGCACCGAGCGCTGCCGCGAGATCTTCCGTATTCAGGTGGCGGGCCTGGCCAAGCGCTTCACCCACACCCACAGCAAACGCCTGGTCATCGGCCTCTCCGGCGGGCTCGACTCCACCTTGGCCCTCCTCGTCTGCGCCCAGATGTGCCGCGCGCTCGGTCTGCCCGGCTCGACCATCCTGGCTGTCACGATGCCTGGCTTCGGGACCAGTAAGCGGACGCGCTCGAACGCCGGCGCGTTGGCCGAGCTCCTGGGCGCGGAACTGCGCGAGATCTCCATCGTCCCCGGCGTGGAGCAGCACTTCCGCGACATCGGCCACGACCCTGCCTGCCACGACGTCACCTACGAGAATGCCCAGGCCCGCGCCCGTACCTACCTGCTGATGGACCTGGCCAACCAGAGCGGCGGCCTCCTCGTCGGTACCGGCGACCTCTCGGAGATCGCCCTCGGCTGGAGCACCTACAACGGCGACCACATGAGTATGTATGCCGTCAACTGCGGCGTGCCCAAGACCCTCGTGCGCTGGTGCGTCGAGACTGTCGCCCGCGAGAGCCCGGCCGACCTCGCCGCCGTCTTGCGCGACATCTGCGCCACGCCCGTCTCCCCCGAACTCCTCCCCGGCGAACAGCACACCGAGGCTATCGTCGGCCAATACGAGCTCCACGACTTCTTCCTCTACTACTTCCAGAAGTTCGCTTGCTCGCGCGCCGAGCTCGCCGACCTCGCTCGCCTCCTCCTCGGCTCCCAGTTCCCCCCCGAGGAGATCGACCGCACCCTCGACATCTTCGCCCGCCGCTTCGTCCAACAGCAATTCAAGCGCTCGGCTATCCCCGACGGCCCTAAGGTCGGCACCATCGCCCTCTCCCCTCGCGGCGACTGGCGTATGCCCTCCGACGCCGCCTTCGCCCTCTAACCCTCTCCGCCTCACTGCTTATGTGGGGGCTGCTCGCCCCCACACCCCTCGGCAGGGCTGCTCGCCCTGCACCTCGGGAGCGCGGTGCGCTCCACTCCGGCCGACGCGCCCTCTGGGCACGTCGGCTTTCTGTCATCTGCCCTCTTGTCATCGCGAGCGCAGCGAGCCTGGTTTTGCAGGTCGTCGTCCCCGGCGACCCGGGCGGTTCGCGTTGTGTACGCATTCGAGGTCGATGGTGAGGAGGTAAAGCGCGGAGATTATTGGCGGGAGAACTGTTGCTTCCACTGCGCAATGGCCTCCCAGGGAAGCGAGAGGCGGATGGCGTAGGGGCGCAGGATGAAGTCTTTGATAGCGGCAAGGTCTTGGCGGTCAACAACGGGAAGGCTGGTGTCCTTGGCAATCTCGACGGCGCGGTTATCTACGCCGAGGATGAGTGTGCGGCAGCGGTGATTGAGGGCGTGAATGCCACCGTGCAACCGCGAGCCAAGGTAGTCGAGGTCTCCTTGTCGCAGAAGCGCGTCATAGGCTTCAAGCCAGCCATCGACAAGAGTCAAGCCGTCACGCTCTCCCAGTTGCGCGAGGTAATCGAGGTCTTTTGCCTGTTGCGGCCAAAAGTAGAGGCGCGCATAGTGCTGCTTGGCGAGGCGGATAAAGGCCTTGTCCGCTGCCGGATTGGCTCGGTAATAGGTGAGCGTAATCAAGGCTTGGCGCGCTTTCCCAGAAGGAACCTGTGCAAGCTGTTCGGGCGTCAGGTGCCACATCGTTGGGCACGCAGTGTTAAGGACATTGGTAAACCCGAGCGCTTGCAGACGCTTTTGGGTGTAGGAGTCGCGGACGGAGTGGAGATAGCCGGAGCGCTCGGGGGCAAGAATTGAGCGATACATCCACGCGGTGTAAGGGTCCGGCGCGTAGCGCGTCCAACTCCCCCAGCCAACGCCCATCAAACAGAGGTCGCGCAAAGCGAAGCCATCGGCTGGCGAGAGCTTCCAAAGGCGGGTCCGCAAGATACTGGTCTTGAGGATGTTGGTGCCACAGACGATGCGGTGGCGGCTCTGTGTGCAGAGGTGCCGTTGCTGTGCGCTTCCCGGCAAGTGGGTCGGCACCTTGGTGACAAAGAGATCTTGCCCGGCAAAGACCTCGCGCAGATGCTCTTCGCAATAGCGCATAATGATGAAGTCCCCAAGGTTATCGGTGCCGGATGAAGTGTCAAAGAGGAGGAGGTGACGCCCACTCGGGGGGGGGTAGAGGGTATCATAGCGGCGAGAGCCTTAGGCTTGGGGGTGGAGGAGGGTGTTGAAGAGGGTCTCCCAGCGGGAGGCGATGGCGGCGGGGGAGAAGTCGGCGGCGGAGCGGCGGGCTTCGGCGGCCATTTGGGTGCAGACGTCGGGGCGGGCCATCAGGTCGGCGGTGGCGTGGGCGAAGGTATCGACCTGGAAGGGGGGCGCGAGGACGATGCCGTTGGTACCGAAGACGAGGTCGTAGGCGGCGGGGTAGAAGCCGAGGACGATGGGGACGCAGCCGGCGGCTTGCGCTTCGGGGATGACGCAGGGGGC
>JBJFFT010000059.1:0-2263 GCA_051891975.1 Candidatus Spyradenecus sp.
TGCGAGCGCCCATACTTCTCGAGCATCGCAGTCACCTGCTTGTAGGCCTCCTTGACCTGCTTATCGGCCAAGAGCGCCCGAGCGCGCAGGGTCATCGCCTTAGGCAGATAGGGCGCGGCGTTCTTGGCCTTGAGAATGCAGTCGCACGCCTCGATGGCCAGCTTGTACTCCTTGGCATCGTAGAGCTTCTCGGCGGCGGTCTGGTATTGGGCGGGGGTGTAGGTGCCGCCGGCGGCGAACATCTGCTTATAGGTGTTGGTCGCTTCGCCAATCATCCCCATCTTGAAGAGGGAGTCGGCCAGCAGCGGCACCGAGTTCTTCGCCTCGTCGGAGGCCGGGAAGTCCTTGGCCAGCTTGGCAAGGGTGGCGCGCGAGGCCTCGATGTCGCCCGCGGCCGCCTGCAACGTGCCGATCTGCAAGAGGGCCTTGGGAGCGTTGGAGCCCTTGGGCGACTTCTTCAGGCACTCCTGGAAGTAGGCCAACGCCTTCTGCTTGATGGCCTTGTCCTTCGCTTCCACCCCGGTGGCGGGGATTAACTGCATACACACGCCGCGCAGATAGTAGAGTCCTTCGCAGAGGGCATCGGCCTCCTTGCGCTCGCTATTCGCGGCCACATAGATGCTGTCGGGCTTCTCCAACTCCTTGATGAGCTTATCGTAGGTGGAGGCCGCCAGGGCGTAGGCGCTGACGAGCTTCTTGTTGGTCTCGGCCTGCGTCTCGGGCGTGGCGGCCTTGCGCAAGGCATCAGCCTGGTGACGCTGCGCGTCGCCGTAAAGCCGCTGGGCGGTGGCACCATTGATACCCGGGCGATCGAGGTCCGCAAAGTGGGCAATCAAGGCCTTAGCCGTGGCAATCTCCTGCTCGGCATCGGCCTTCGCGCCGGAGGGCGAATAAAGCTTGATCAGGCCAATGAGGGCAGCAAAGCGGTTCTGACGCTGGGCGGCATCGGTTGCGGCATCGGCCACCTGCTTATAGAGCTGCTCAGCCCCATCGCCATCGCCGGCCTCGGCCTTCTCCTTGGCAATCTGCAACTGCAGCGAGACGGCGGCCGGATGCTTGGGATAGAAGCGGAAGAAGAGCTGATTGGTCTTCTCCTTCATCGAGACGAGCCCCTGCTCGCCGTAGAAGTTGCCCACGCGGTTGAGCTCGTCACCGGCCTGGGCGTAGAGGTCCTTCATCCCCGAGAAGCCCTCGGCCATCGCGGAGGTCACCGTCTCGGCATAGAACTGGGCCATCGGGTCAAGCTTACCGCCCTTCACCCCGCCGCGCACATAGCACTCGACCATCTTACGCAACGCGGGCAACGCCTCAGCGTTCAGCCCATAGGCCGAAATCGTCTTGGAGAAGGCGTTCGCCGCCTCGGTCCAATCGCCGCTATCGAACTTCACGTTCGCGCCGACGTACTGCTGCTTGCGCACCTTGGCCCGCTGGTCGGCCGAGATGTTCACCTTCACCACCTGGTTGTAGCGGCTCTTGAGCAGCGCCTGGATTTCCTCGACCAAGTCCCCGGCATTGGAGGCCGACTGACTCTCGGGGTAGTTCATATACACCTGCACCAGGTGATTGAAGGCACCCTGCTGATTGCGCTTTTTGGTCTTCGAGTCACGCTCGCCCAACAGGAGGCTCTTGATGGTCTCCTCGTTCGCCGCGCCGCCCTTAGCAATCTCCTTCTTCACCTCGCCATAGAGCATCGACCCAATCAGGTAGCGGCACTGCGGCAACGGACTCATCCGCAACACGCCCTTGTCGCCATTCGGGTCAATCTCGCGATAGCTCTCGTGAATCTCCTGGAGCACGTCGAGGTACTCCTTAATCATCTCCTGGGCGCCGGCCACGTCTCCGCGCAACATCTTGATGTGCGCCATACCGTTAATCGCGTCGCCGAAGTAGGCATCCTGCTTCCAGACCATCTTCTTGGTCAGCTCGTCAGCCTCCTTGAGCATCTTCTCGCGATCGGCCCCGGAAACGGCCTCGGCCTGGAAGAGCAACGCCTGCAGATACTGCGCGCGGAAGTTCGCCATCATCCCCTCATCGCCGGCCATCTCCATCGCCAGCTTGTAGTAAGGCAACGCGTCCTTCGCGCGGTCAATCTTCCCAAGCATCATAATGTACTGGTTGATGCCCTCAAGGTAACTCTTGCGGACCGCCGCGCCCACCTTCGGGAAGCGCTTGAAGAACTCGGCATAAAGCTTATCGGCCTCGGAGAACTTCGAGTACATCGCGTAGCTGTTGGCCAGCTCGAGCTTCATCAGCCAGGTGTCCT
>JBJFFT010000060.1:0-2262 GCA_051891975.1 Candidatus Spyradenecus sp.
TCCAAGGTGATTGACCTCCTCAAGAACCCAGGTCCGGACGTGCGCGTGAACCCTGCCACGAAGATGCGCGACCTGCTCCTGGCCTCCGACCGCATCTTCATCGACGTGGGCACGGCCATCAACCCCGCCCACCAGGACCCCAACCTGCCCGTGGCCCTCGATATTCGCCGGAACATCGTCAAGGACCTCGCGGCTGTCCTCACCACGCAGTATTGCAAGGTTGTCGAAGTCCGCTTCCACTAGTGCATTGCCGATGAAGCCCTTCTCGCTCCTCATTAAGCCCGCCGGGGCAGACTGCAACCTGCGTTGCGACTACTGCTTCTACCTTGGCCGCGCCGAGCTCTACCCGCAAACCGCCCGCCCGCGGATGAGCGAAGAGACCCTCACGCGCCTGGTGCGCGGCTACCTCGCCCTGCCCTTCCCGATGCACACCTTCGCCTTCCAAGGCGGCGAGCCGCTCCTGATGGGCGAGGACTTCTTCCGCACGCTTGTCAAGCTTCAGCGCCGCTACGCGCGCGCCGGCTCGCGCATCGCCAACTGCCTTCAGACCAATGGCACGCTCCTGACCCCCTCCCTGGCGGCCTTCTTCGCCGAGCACCACTTCCTCCTGGGTGTCTCGGTCGACGGTCCGGCCGCGGTGCACGATTTGCGCCGGCGCAACGTGGGCAACTGCGGCAGTCACGCGGCCGTGATGGCGGGTCTGGCGCACCTGCGCGCGGCAAAGGCGGATTTCAACCTCCTCACCCTCGTCTCCCAAAGTAATGTCCACGACCCCGTGGGCACCTACCGCTACCTGCGCGACGAGCTGGGTTGCCGCTTTATGCAGTTCATCGAGTGCGTGGAGTTTGGCCCCGACGGCGTGCTTCTGCCCTACGCCATCAGTGCAGAAGAATGGGCCGACTTCACCATCGCCCTCTTCGATGAGTGGCTGAAGGCCGATGCGCACACCGTCTCCGTCCGCCTCTTCGATAGCGTCATTGCCAAGCTCCTTACCGGGAACGCCAACACCTGCGCGATGGGGTGTGACTGCCGCGATTACTTCGTCGTCGAGCACAACGGCGATGTCTACCCCTGCGACTTCTTTGTCCGCCCCGAACTCCGCCTGGGCAACATCCTCACGCACGACTGGGACGAACTGTGGGACAACCCCCTCCACACCGCCTTCGGTCGCCGCAAGGCCACCTGGAACCCGGCCTGCGACCGTTGCCCCGCCCTTCGCTTCTGCCAGGGTGACTGCCCCAAGAACCGCACCGGCCACGATCCCGCCCGCGATCCGCGCACCCTCTCGCACCTCTGCCCCGCCTGGCAGCGCATCTACGCGCACATCCTTCCGCCCCTGCAGCGTTTGGCCAAGGCTTGTGCCCGGCCTTGATGCTGCCGATCCACTGAAAACAGCAGCGGGACCCGGCACTCCGGATCCCGCTGTCGTTTTGCGTTGGGCGCGCTGTTAGCAGTGGCCCTGGGCGATCATCGCGTCGGCCACCTTCACGAAGCCGGCCACATTCGCGCCGAAGAGGTAGTCCCCCTTCTTGCCGAAGCGCTCGGCGGTGGTGTAGGCATTGTGGTGGATGGCGGTCATAATGGCCTTGAGCTTGGCGTCGACTTCCTCGGCGGTCCAGGCCAGGCGCATCGAGTTCTGGCACATTTCCAGACCCGAAGTGGCCACGCCACCGGCGTTGGAGGCCTTGCCCGGGGCGTAGAGAATGCCCGCAGCCTGGAAGGTCTCGATGGCCTCGATGGAGGAGGGCATATTGGCGCCTTCGGCGACCAGCTTGCAGCCGTTGGCCACGAGGGCCTTGGCCGCGTCGCCGTTGATCTCGTTCTGGGTGGCGCAGGGGAAGGCGCAGTCGCACTTCACGCCCCAGGGCTTGGCGCCGGGGGTGTAGGTGGCGGTCGGGAACTTGGTGGCGTACTCGCTGATACGGCCGCGCTTGACGTTCTTGAGCTCCATCACATAAGCCAGCTTCTCGGCATCGATGCCGTCAGGGTCGTAGATGAAGCCGTTGGAGTCGGAGAGGGTGACCACCTTCGCGCCGAGCTGCTGGAGCTTCTGGACGGCGAACTGGGCCACATTGCCCGAGCCGGAGACCACGCAGGTCTTGCCCGCGAGCGTATCGCCGGCCGCCTGCATCATATTGTCGGCGAAGTAGATCAGACCGTAGCCGGTGGCCTCCGGGCGGATGAGCGAGCCGCCCCAGCTGAGGCCCTTGCCGGTGAGCACGCCGGTGAACTCGTTGGCCAGGCGCGTGTATTGCCCGAACA
>JBJFFT010000061.1:0-8772 GCA_051891975.1 Candidatus Spyradenecus sp.
GGGCCTAGGTCGAGGTGAGGTAGGGCCTAGGTCGAGGTGAGGTAGGGCCTAGGTCAAAAAGGGGGACGTGCGGGGGCTTTCAGCCGCCGGTGCAGGGAAGGGGAAGACCACGCGGCCCGGGCGGGCGCTTAGAGGGCCTTGGCGAGGAGGGGGGAGGGGACCGGCCAGGGGAGGCAGTGGACCTGCAAGTGGGCGTATTCGACGTGGCGGGCGGGGTCGAGGGCCGGGGCGAGGAGGAGGATGGGGATATTGGCGAGGGCCTGGGCGGAGCGGATCTGGCAGATCCAGTCGGAGAGGCAGGAGGGGGGGAGGGAGCCATCGAGGAGGAAGCGGTCGGGGGTGCGCTGGGCGCACTCGCGCTCGAGGTCGATGGCTTGGCGGTTGGCAAAGGTGGAGTAGCCCAGGGCGTGGAGTTGGGCTTCGAGGGGGGCGATGAAGGCGTCGTCGCCCGAGAGGATGACCGCGAGCGGGGGCTGGCAGGTGGGGACGCGGACGGTGACGCGGGTGCCGCAGGTTTGGCCGGGGACGGGGGATTCGATGGTGAGCGAGCCGCCGTGGAGCTCGGCGATTTCGCGGACGATGGAGAGGCCCAGGCCGGTGCCGGCGACCTGCGCGCCCACGCGGAAGTAGCGTTGGGAGACGCGGGGGAGGGCTTCGGGGGGGATGCCGATGCCGTTGTCGTCCACCTGGATGAGGGCGAAGCCGGGCGCTTCGGCGAGGCGGGCGCGGATGGTGCCGCGTTCGGGGGTGTACTTGACGGCGTTGGAGAGGATGTTGAAGCAGACGCGCTCGAACTTGTCGCTATCGACCAGGGCGTAGAGTTCGGCCTGGCGGGGCTCGACGGTGAGGGTTTGGTGCTTGGTCTCGGCCTGGATGAGCAGCGCGTTGGCCGAGTCGGAGAGGAGGCGCTGGAGGGGGGTGCAGCGCTTGCGCAGGGTGAGGGTGCCGTTCTCCATCTGGCGTAGGTCGAGGATGTCGTTGACGGTGGTCATCAGGCGCTTGACGTCCACCTGTAGCCGCTCGAGGTAGGCTTGGACCTTCTCGGGGAGGGGACCGCAGAGGCCGCGGCGGAGGTTGGCCAGGGCGTAGGACATCGAGGTGAGCGGGGTGCGCAGCTCGTGCGAGACGTTGGAGACGAACTCCATCCGGTCGCGAATGGTGGCGCGGAGGCGCTCGTTGGCCTCGGCTAGGCGGTGGAGGCTCTCGGTGCGGACGGTGACATCGCGGATGGAGAAGAGGAGGCGGTCCTCGGCGAGACGGTGGAGGGTGGTCTCGGCGAAGAAGCGGGTGCCGTCGTCGCGCGTCAGGCGGTTCTCGAGGGTGATGAAGGGGACGGCTTTGAGGCGGTCGGGGAGGTTGGTGGGGAACTCGCCTGCGTTGAGGTCATGCTCGGCGGGGATGGTGGCGAGGCTGCGGCCGAGGAGGGCTTCGCGCGAGGGGGCTCGGAGGAGCTCGGCGGCGCGGCTGTTGCAGTCGAGCACGCGGTAGGCGCTATCGGTGAGGAAGAGCGCTTCGGGGAGATCTTCAAGCTGGAGCATAGGGAACGCCTTGGGGCCTACTCCCCGCGTTCGAGCGGCGGCAACTGGAGGAGGCGCAGGGTCTCCGGGCCAATGCGGTAGAGCACCGGACAACCTTGGATGAGGGCCGGGGCCGAGCCGGTCTTAGGGTCAATCGTGCCGATGGAGAGGACGCGGCGCAGGGGGCCTTCACGGCCGTCGAGGTCGATCGTTAGGCGCAGGAGGGGCGATTCCAGACCGTAGGGGTGGAGCGCGCCGAAGGTTGTGGGCGCGTCGCAGAGGATAGCCTCGGCCTTTAGGTCGGCGAAGGCGGCGAGCCAGGTGTCGAGGGTCTGGCTATTGAGGAAGGCACCGGCGGGGGACTCGACCTCCCAGGCCAGGGTGTCCGGGGCGCGGGCCAGGGTGACCGCCGAGCCGTCGCGCCGGAGGAGGGAGAGGCGGCGGATGGCGGAGGCCGGCAGGGCCAGGAGGGTGGGGTCGATGAGCGCCTGGCGTAGGGCCAATTCAGGGGCCGGCTGCGGGCACAGGAGCTCGGGCAGCGCGTCGCGGCGCAGGCGATAGAGGCGGCCGTGGTCGACGCGATAGGCCTGGATGCGCTCGGCCTCGGGGTCGCCGAAGAACTGGAGCTTGGCCTCGGGGGCGGCAGTGGCGGCCTCGGCGCGTAGGGTGACTTCGGCCCAGGGGGTGCCTTCGGGGGCCTCCAGGCCGGCAAGGTCGCCGGTCAGCCCCATCAACTGCGAGAGGAGAGCCTGGACCGCTTGAGCATTGGCCGGCAGCGCGAGGGGGCGGAGCATTTGCCAGGTGCCGCCTTGCTTGCGCAGGGAGACGGCGAGGTCGGCGGATTGGAGGGTAAAGGCGAGCTCGGTGGGGGCCGGCAGGTCGCCGAGGAGGGGCAGGTTGCGGAAGTCGGTGGAGAAGGGGCCGCCTGCGGAGAAGCTCTCGGCCACCTCGGACGGGACGCAGCCAATGGCGCGGGCGTTGTCGAGCAGGCAGAAGCACAGACCCGGGCGCGTGGGGTCCTCCTTGCCGATACGCAGGGTGAGAGGTTCGCGCAGGCCGCTGACGCGGAAGGTCAGGCGCAGGGCGCGCTCTTCGTCGAGCCCGTAATCGGCCAGCGCGCGCTCGGAGTTGGGGACGCGCTCGGTGGGCGTGGGCAGGAGGTGGGCGCGGACTTGCCCCGGGGCCGTGAGGCGCTCGAGGGCTTTGCGCACCGGCTCGGCCTGGGGCTCAAAGGGGAAGGGACGCGTGATCTGCCAGTGGCCGTTGGGCAGGCGCTCGGCGCGCGAGAAGGGGTGGCCGGGGAGGTGCCACTCCATCGCCTGGATGCGGTCGCTCGCAACGGGCAGGAGCGCATCAGAGCGCAGGGCATCGGCCGCTTCGGGCAGGCGCATTACCGCCCCGGCCTCCACCGAGACCAAGCGGCCATCGCGTTCGGCCAGGACCTGCGAGAGGGGCGCGGCGAAGGCCTCCGAGGCGCGGCCCAAGCCGCAGGTGAAGCGCCCTTCGGCCGTCCGCACCTCAACCGTCCGCCACGGGGTGAAGCCCGAGAGGGCCGCCTCGCCCAGGGGGGTGACCACGCGCAAGGCCTGGAGCGCGTCGAGCAAGTCGGCCACGGCCTTGGCGCTGCAGAGGGCACCCTCGAGGGGCTCGCGTAGACGCCAGAACTCGCCGGTGCGCTCAAGCGTCAGGGTCGGGACGGCACCATTGGGGGTGGCCAGCGAGATGGCCACGATGGCCTCCGGGTCGACGGGGAAGAGTAGGTCGCCGCTCTGCCACGCCTCGGCCGGCTTGAAGACGCGCGTGGCGACCAGCGCGCCGGCCAGCGCCAGGACCACAATCAACCAGAGGAGCAGAGACTTTCCGAACTTCATGCGCGTTTCCGTGTCAGGAGCCAAAGGATCAGGCAGAGGCCGAGCGGGAGGCCGATGGCCAGCACACGGGTGGCCCGGTGGCGCGTATGGCGGTCCCACCCCAGGCGGAGCATTCCCGAGGCGCTAGAGGGCGCGCCGCTGCCCGAGAGGCCGGTGAGCCAGTGAATGGCGTTGAGGGCGAAGTCGCGGTTGGCCGTGGCGTGGTTCATCAGCCGCGCGTTCCGCAGGAAGTCCGCCTCGCTCAGAACCAACAGGCGCCCGGGGCGCAGAGCCAGGTCCGCCCCCACCGCAGTCGAGACGCGCTCGGCCGCCATCGCCACGGTGACCGTCTCGTTGGTGGCGCTGGACGGGAGCGGCTTGGCCTCGATGGAGACCAGCGGCGTGAGGGAGAGGCCGCGCGTGGGCAGCGCGTAGAGGGCGCGCGGGGCGGTGAGGATGAGGTGGGCGCGGCCGGCGAGTTCGCGGGTGATGGGGTGCTCGGGGGAGAGGGCATCGGTAAAGCCGGCGCGGTCTGGGGCCTGGCGCAGACTTTGCCTGGGCGTGGTGCCGGTGCGGATGCCCCATTGCTCGAAGAGGGCCGTGAGCCCAGCATCGCCGCCCGGGGGCAGAGCGCAGAGCAAGCGTCCGCCGCGGTCGAGCCAGTCGGCCAAGAGGGTGCGCTCGGTGGCGGTGATGGGGTAGCGCGGGCTGACGATGAGCAGTGCCCCGAGATCGGTGGGCACGGTGTTGGTTTCGGGGGAGACGGCGCGCAGGGTGTAGCCTTCGCGCTCCAAGGCGCGGCGGAGGGCGGAGAAGCCGGAGGTGGGATCGGTTTGGGCGAAGTCGGGCTCGCCGTGGCCGGTGAGCCAGCCCAAGGTGATGCCGTCTTCGCGAGAGAGGCGGGCGATGGCCGAGGCGATGGCCTCCTCGGCCTCCTCGGGGGCGAAGATGCCTGCTTCGGTCAGGAGGGCGCGCTCGGGAAGGAAGACGTGGCGCCCGGCTTGGCGGAAGAGGAGTCCGGAGCCCTCGGCGCCTTGCGCGGCCAGGTATTCGGCCTGAGAGGGCGAGAGGCGGGGGTCGACGTAGGTCAAGGCCAGGTTGGCCCCGGCGAGTTGCCGCGAGGTCTGGGCGAAGACGCGCAGGAGGCGGCCGGTGGGGAGCGCGGCGGGGTCTTCGGTGGGGAAGATGGCGGTGATGGAGAGGGTGCCGGTGGTGTCGGTGAGGGTCGCGCGGCTACGCTCGGAGAGTTGGCCGCCGGGGCGCAGACCCGAGAGGTCGAGCGAGGGACACCATTGGGCGACCAGACCATCGATCAGGAGCGCAGCGACCAGGGCAAAGAGCAGGCAGAGGGTGGCCCCCGCGAACCAGTGGCGTTGGGAACGGGAGAGCTTCATCGGGCGGGTTCCTCTTCGGCGGCCTCGACTGGCGGCGCGCTCTCAGTCGCGGCGGGGCGAGCCGGCGGCCCCAGGGGCATGAGGCGAATACGCTCGGGCACGATGGTCGCCCGCGAGACGCGGTTGGTATAAGGCAGGGCGAGGGTGGGCTTGGCCCAGAAGGCCCCTTCGGCATCGGGGATGAGCTCCTCGGGCTCTTCCAGATAGAGGCGCAAGACGGCCGGGTCGAAGGCCTCCACCTCTCGCTTCAGCCCCTGGACGGTCACCTCCGCCACGCGCGGCTCTGGGCGATAACGCTTGCCCGAGGGCGCTTGCAGCACCTCCACCGGCACCTTGGCAAAGGTCTTCTCCACATCCTCGCGCACAAAGCGCACATCGGCGCGCACGGTATCGGGCTTCAAGGTCCACCCGCCGCGACTATCCGGCGGCAGCACGCGCAGCACCGTCTGGAAGCCCTCCGAGCGGCCCGAGACATCGAGGATGGCCGTGGCCAGGGAGGTCTCGGCGGCCTCCAGTTCCTCCAAGAGCGCGCGCGAGCCGGTGAGCTCCACCTGCTTGGGCTCGATGGAGACGCGCACAGTGCCGACTTTGGGCGCGCCGGTGACGATGGGCTCGGCCACATCGAAGGTGCGCGTATCGGGCGCGTCGAAGGCGGCCTCCACTTCGCGCGGCTCGATGGAGACCACGCGCAGCCCGTCATCGCGCAGGACATCCCGGGGCGTCAGGCGCAGGCGCATCGAGGAGGCATCGGCCTCGGGCTGGCGCAGACGCAACCGCACGCGCGGCGGCTCGGCGCCCGGCATCGAGAGGCGCCGGATGGCGGCCTCCGATCCGCGGAAGGTCACGCTCACCACACCCGGCTCAAAGCCGGTCAGCGCCTGCGCGCCCTCCACCGTTTCGGCCTCGACGGTTAAGGTGAGGGTCTGCGTGTAGGAGACCGAGCGGCGCACGCCATAGAAGATCATCAGGGCCACGGCCAGCGCCGCCACCTTCCACGGCCAATCGGCCAGGAGCTTGCGAAAGGGGTTAGTCATGCTCTTCCTCTACTTGCCACAGGGCCGCCAGGCGCGTCAGCGGCCGCAAGAACCAAGGCACATTGTGGCGCGGACCAAAGACCGCGTGGTAGAACTGCGTCTGCTCCTCCTTGGGGACGAAGGCTGCGCGCAGGATGCGCTCGAGTTGGCGGTCGGAGAGGTTACGCAGGAGGACCCCGTCGCGCGCCACGGAGATCTGCCCGCGCTCTTCGGAGACCACCAGGATAAGCGCGTCGCACTCGGTGGAGAGGGTGACGGCGGCGCGGTGGCGGGTGCCGGCCCCTTCCAGGCGCAACTCGTTGTCAATGGGGAAGATACAGTGAGCGGCGCGGATACGGTTGTCGCGCAGGATGACCCCGCCATCGTGCAAGGGTAGGGGGGGCGTGAAGATGGAGATGAGGAGCTCTTCGCTGATGAGCGCATCGAGCTCGGTGCCCGTTTCGCACCAACGGTCGAGCGAGACCCCGCGTTCGATGGCCAGGAGCGCGCCCAGCCGCCGTTTGGCGAGTGAGCGCGTGGCGGCCACCAACCGCTCGGCCGGCGTTTCGGGCAGGCGCCCTTGCAGGAGCTGGATGTAGGTGTTGCGCCCGAGCATCGAGAGAGCGCGCCGCAGTTCGGGGTGGAAGACCACCAAGAGCGCCAAGAGTAGGAAGAGCGAGACCCACCGGAAGATGACGTTGATGACGTCGAGCTCCAAGAAGGAGGTGATGAGGAAGATGGTTAGGAAGAGGGTGCCTACGCCTAGGAGCATCTGCGCGGCACGCGTCCCGCGCAAGAAGCGCAGAATCGCGTAGATTGCCCCAGTGAGCAGGGCAATCTGGAGGAGGTCGAGCAGGTTGGGCAGCCAACTATCAAACATTCCGCGCCTCCTGTGCCGCCCAGAAGACGGCGAGGGCATCGACCGTTTCGGCCACATCGTGCACGCGCACCATATCGGCCCCCTGCGCAATGGCCCAGAGCGCCGCCCCGACGCTCGCGGGTCCTCGCTCCTCCGCCGCCGCGCGGCCGGTGATTTCGCCCAGGAAGCGCTTGCGCGAGGCCGCCACCAGATAGGGATAAGGCAACCGGGCAAAGCGCGCAGTCTCCGCCAAAAGCTTGAGCGAGCCCGGGTGCGTCTTGGCAAACCCGAGCCCCGGATCGAGCATCACCTGCTCGGCGCGGACCCCCACGCGCGCAAGTTCTCCCGCCACGCGCAGCAGTTCGGCCTCCACCTCGGCCACCACATCGCGATAGTCGGTCAGGCGGTCCATCGTCTGCGGATTTCCCCGCGCGTGCATCAAGATATAGCCCACGCCCGTCTCGGCCACCAATTCGGCCATCCCCGCATCCGGCTCGCAAGCTGCCACATCGTTGATAATATCCGCCCCGGCCTCAATCGTCGCCCGCGCCACCGCCGTCCGCCGCGTATCGACCGAGAGGAAGGCCTCCGGCACGGCCGCGCGCAACCCCGCCACCACCGGCACCACGCGCGCAATCTCCGCCTCGATGCTCACCGCCTCCGCCCCCGGGCGCGTCGACTCCCCGCCAATATCCAGCACCTGAGCTCCGGCCTGATGGAAGGCCACCCCACGCGCAATCGCCTCCTCCGCCCCCGGCACGCGACTGTCCGAGTAGAAGGAATCGGGCGTTACATTGACAATACCCATCACCCACGGCCGCGTAAAGACGGCCTCCCGTCCGCGGCACTGCCAACGTTTCACCACGTGTTTCGCTCTATCCATATACCATTACTATATCACACCGCCCGCGATGTTGTCGATTTTTTGCTCGCTTCGCTCGCGAGAGGTACTCCTAGTGGTGTGTGAGGTGCTCGCTTTGGCGCGAGAGGTGAGCCTTCGGCGCGTTGCGAGGGGAAGCGTTGTGCACAGGCCTGCTCCGCCAGTCCGGCATCGCCCCCACCAGTTAAACGCGCGCGTGCTACGCGCGTACGCGCGCGATAGGCCCTACCTCACCTCGACCTAGGCCCTAGGTCACCTCGAGGTAGGGCCTAGGTCACCTCGAGGTAGGGCCTAGGTCGCCCCGAGGTAGGCCCTACCTTTTTTAGGGTATCGCGCGGGCGCTTGTTGACTTCGCCGGTTTCAAGCGTTCCGGGCGCGTGCAAAATGCTTGCGTTTTGGGGCGGGGGTTGCTATTATAGGGGGCGTTATGAGGACGTTGATGGCGTTTGCGACCTTTCGACTTAGCCTTCTGCCGCTGTTGGGCGGCGGAATGCGGTAGGTTGCGGCGCGATGGATTAGCGTCTTGAGAACGAGCAGTGGCCTCCGCGGGTTGGTAGACGGCGGGGGCCTTTTTGGTGTTTAGGCCCCGGCGTCCCCGCAGGGCCTAAGAGATAGGAAGCACAGAGATGGACACACGCAAGGTTGCGATATTTGATACCACGCTGCGCGACGGTGAGCAAAGCCCCGGTTGCAGCATGAAGTTGCACGACAAGCTCCTGGTGGCCGGAAACCTTGAGGCGCTGAAGGTCGATGTTATCGAGGCGGGCTTTGCCATTGCTTCGCCCGGCGACTTCGAGAGCGTGCAGGCGATTGCCAATCAGGTGAAGACTTGCACGGTGGCCTCGCTGGCGCGCGCGCTGAAGGGGGATATCGACCAGGCGTGGGCGGCGGTGAAGGGGGCGGCGTTGCCGCGCATTCACACGTTCTTGGCCACGAGCCCGGTGCACATGCAGTACAAGCTGCGGATGAGCCCGGAGCAGGTGTTGCAGCAGGCGGTGAGTATGGTGAAGTATGCGCGCAACCTCTGCCCCGAGGTGCAGTTCTCGCTGGAAGACTACACGCGCACCGAGGAGGAGTTTTCTTGGAAGGTGATTGAGGCGGTTATCGCTGCCGGCGCGGCGGTGGTCAATCTGCCCGACACGGTGGGTTATGCCATTCCCGAGGAGTTCGGCGAGCGGATTCGCCGCGTGATGGAGCACGTGCCCAACGTTGGCAACGCCACGATTGCCGTGCACTGCCACAACGACCTGGGCTTGGCG
>JBJFFT010000062.1:0-8733 GCA_051891975.1 Candidatus Spyradenecus sp.
CAAAGGCCTTAAAAGTCTCGGTATAGTTTTTCTCTGGGGAGAGGCGGCCAATCATTACAAAACGCTTTGGTCTCGTCCATTCCCCCGACTCAGTTTGATGGGAGAGCGGAATGGCCTTGAGGGTGGTTACGCGCTCTCCGAGTTCTCCTTCGGCTAGATAGTCCGCCCCATCAACCGAGAAGATATTCGCGGTCGCCAGACCTGTTTCCACACGCTGGCGGTCTACCACGTTGCGGCAAGCCTCGAAGACAATCGGCCCCCAGCGGAAGTCGGAGAAGTTCTGCCGGTTTTGCTCGCAAAGGCTCTCGCTGCAGGAAACCAACGCGTCAAACTGGGAGTAAAGGCTGAACACTCGAGCGAGCCATATCAGCCGAAGCCGCTGTTCGGCCTTCATATCACTATGCGCCCAAATGAGGCGCCGGGAGGCCTTGGTTGCCAAGGCTAGCGTGGCAAAGAAGAGGGAGTAACCAACAAAGTCGATAACGCAATCGAAGGGGGCCGGCCCAAGATAACGCAGGACCTCTTCCTCGAAGTAGGCCATTGGGCAGGTCTTTCGGCTTCGCTCCGTCCGGAAGCCGCGGTGGCTGTAGTAGTTCAAGCGGCACTCGTCGGTAAAGGTGCGTCCATAGACATATTCGCGGTAGAGGAGGCGGACCTGGGGGGGGAGACGTGGTGCCAAGCGTTGCAAATCCTTGCGAGCGTCTTGGCTTGTGAAGAGTGTCACATCGTAGCGGTCGTAGTCTAGCGCTTGCAGCAGATTTAAGAGGGAGTTGATAATGCCATTGATTCGCATCACATCCACGAAGAAGGCGATAGAGGTCTTTCGGGGTGGACGCTTCGCTACAGGGGCCGGCTCGCCCAAGAGAATATGGCGCATCACTCGCCTGGAGATTTCGCCGACGGGCACATCACACCCGGCGAAGTGCCGTTGGGCCTCATAGCGCTCGGCATAGGGGGCCATCGCGGCCTCAGGGTCGCGGATGGCCTCGGTCAATGCCTCCAGCGTCTCGCAGACCGGGCCGGGCAAACTCTCCGGTTGCGCGTAGAGGCCGCGCGAAGTGGCATACGCCGCCAAATCGGGGATATAGAAGAGGACGGGCCGCCGCGTCCACAAGAAATCATAGAAGATAGAGGAGTAGTCGCTCACCAAAACATCGGTGATGGCGAGCAAGGCGTTGGCATCGATCGTCGCCGGAACCATCCAGGCAAGCGCGTCCAGGCGTTTGCGGGCTGCGTGATAGACCAATTGGTGCGGTTTGACGAGCACTTGGTAGCGCGTGGTGTCGACCGCCGCCTCAAGCGCTTCTTTAACCGCTAACAGGGGCTCAATCGCCGTGTCGGGCTTAGCATATCCTACTTCACGCCACGTGGGGGCATAGAGGATAATCTTCCGCCCAGGGTCTATTGCTACACCCCCCCCTATGAGCCTAGAAAGAACCTCATCCCGCCGCGTTTGGACCAAGGTGTCTAGCCGAGGATAGCCGGCCTCAAGAATCTCTCCACCAAAGCGCGAACCCAGTTGAAAGTCCCGCTCGTAGACTTCGGTTAAGAACGGGCAGGCGGAAATCAGGTAGTCTACGTGACAGAAGTTCCGAAGTACGTTGATGACCTTGAGGCGGTCGGTGCGGACCCCAAGGTGTTTGAGTGGAATGCCGTGCCAAGGATTGATGTAGGTCTGCCCCGGACGCTTGACGAAGAACTTGTAGAAGGTGACGTTGTTTACAAGCACCTGACTTGTGGCCACAGCGCGCATATAGGCCTTGGAACCAAACTGGACGAAGCGGACATTGGGCACGGAGGCATACTGCGCCAAGGTCGCTCGGTGATTGGCAAAGTCATCCAACACCCAAATATGCGTCCAATCGGCGAAGTCTTTGTCCCCCATCATCGCCTCGAAGAGCGCCTTCGGGTTGTCGACCAGCCCGCGTCCGGCAAAAGCTTCATAAAGGATTGTCTTGGCTTGAATCGGGGACTTGCGCCAGTGGCGAATGTAGGCAATACTCATCCGCCGGTTGCGGGCGTTCTGCGCAAACCGCCACAACAGTTGAAACTTTTTCTGAACATCCTTGATGCGGCGGCGCAAACGTGAAAGACTCATAACTCACAACCTCTAAGCGGGCTAAGGAACTCGGCAGGCCTCGTCATAACACGCTTCTATAACGAGAACTGTTGGCAGTATAACAGACCAGCTCTTCCACGTCAACGCAAAGGCGCTTTGGCTTACGCGTGAAATGTAGACGCTTTCCCCATTACTATTATCGCGCGTATACGCGCGCGCGATAGGGCCTACCTCACCTCGACCTAGGGCCTACCTCGCCTCGACCTAGGGCCTAGGTCACCTCGAGGTAGGGCCTAGGTCACCTCGAGGTAGGGCCTACCTTTTTTGGGGGTATCGGCGGGGTGTTGAGTAGATCGGTGCAATGGGGCTCCCGGGGCGGGGTGGGGCAGGTGTTCGCTTGACGCGGGGCTTGGTGCAAGGAGGAGGCCACGGGATGATTAGCCGATAGGAGGAGAGGAAGTCTTTAGACTAGGCGGTCTGCAGACCGAGCCGGACGGAGGCGAGATTGGGCATTGGAAAGTCAGATGCGCCGGGCGCTCGCGCGCGGAGCGGGGGATTGTGGTATACTTCGGTGCTATCGTGAAAGGAAAGCGCAGCGTGAGTAGTCAGATTGGTATCGTGACGCCGAAGGATTTGCAGTTGGCTCTGCCGGCCGGGGGATGGCCGTTGGAGAAGGGTGGGGTGTTGCCGGAGGTGACGGTGCGCTATGAGCAGGTGGGGGAGGCAGCGGAGGACGGGAGCAATGTCATCTTCATCTGCCACGCGCTGACGGGGGATGCGCATGTGGTGGGGTATCGGCCCGGGGAGCGGCCGGAGGTGGATCGGCCGAGCGGTTGGTGGGAGGGGATGATTGGCCCGGGGCAGGGGATTGACACCGAGCGCTTCTGCGTGATTTGCGCGAATATCCTGGGCGGATGCTCGGGGACGACGGGGCCGAGTTCGGTCAATCCGGCGACGGGCAAGCCGTATGGCTCGGCCTTCCCGGAGATTACGATGGGCGATATTGTCGACGTCCATCGCGCGCTGCTGCACCAGCTGGGCTTTAAGCGGATTGCGGCGGTGGTGGGGGGCAGCTTTGGGGGCATGCAGGCGTTGGATTGGGCCATTCGCCACCCGGAGGATATGGAGAAGTGCGTGTTGGTGGCCTCTGCGGCCACGCTCAATACGCAGGCGCTGGCCTTTGACATTGTGGCCCGGCACGCGATTATCCAGGATCCGAACTGGCGCCACGGAGACTACTACGAGGGGGCGCGGCCGATTGCGGGGTTGGCCAACGCGCGGCGCCTGGCGCATATCACCTATCTCTCCCAGCAGGTGATGGATGACAAGTTCGGGCGCGAGAAGCGCGAGGAGTGGTTGCACCAGGGCAAGGACTTCCACGCCAAGGCCAAGCGGGACTTTCGCACCTACTTCCAGATTGAGTCCTACCTAGAATATCAGGGGCAGAAGTTCGTCAAGCGCTTCGACGCGAACAGCTATCTGCACATCACCCGGGCGCTGGATTCCTACGACCCCGAGGAGCGCTACGGCACGCTGGAGGAGGCGGTGCGCCAGGTGAAGGCGAAGGTGCTGTTGGTGAGTTTGAGCGGGGACTGGCTCTTTACGCGCGAGCAGGCCGGGCGGTTGGTGCGCGCTTGCGTGAGCGAGCACAAGGAGATCTCCTACTGTCACCTCTACGCGCCGGCGGGGCACGACGCCTTCCTGACGCATATTGCCGAGCTGAAGCTGGTGATGCGCGCCTTCCTGACGGCGACCGATACGCTCGACTCCTCTACCTTCAACGCGCAGGAGGCCGAGGCCTTCGAGGCCTTTGCCCGGCAGATTCCCGAGGGCGCGCGGGTCTTGGATATTGGCTGCGGCGACGGAATGCTACTCAAGCGCTTGGCGTTGCGTCAGCGGGCCTACTGTCTGGGGCTGGAGCGTGACCTACCGAAGGTCATTCAGGCCCTGCACGCGGGCATCAATGTGCTGATGGCCGACGTGGACACCGACTTGCGCTATATGCCCGACCACGCCTTTGATGTCTCGATTATCTCGCACACCATCCAGGTGTTGCGCCACCCGGACCGGATGATGCAGCAGCTGTTGCGCGTGGCCGACTGGGCGCTGATCGCCTTCCCGAACTTTGGCTATCTGGGGATGCGCCTCTCGCTCCTCTTTACCGGCCACATGCCCCACACCAAAGAGTTCCCCTACCAGTGGTACGACACGCCCAACATCCACAACTGCACCCTCTCGGACTTCTACGCCTTCTGCGGGCAGTTCGGCTTGAAGGCCAAGTTGCTCGCCTGCCACTCGGCGAGTTGGCTGGGCAAGGCGCTGATTGCGTTGGGGCAGCGGAACCTGGGCGCTGACCGCGTCATCCTGCGTTTGACCCAAGACGAAACGAAGAGAGATGCCCTATGAGCAAGACCTTGGATGAAGCCATCGACGCCTTGGCCGGGAAACTGGTCTGCAAGAACTGCCCGGCAATGAACACCCGCCGCGGGGTCAACCTCCCGGGGCAGAAGGCCATGGTCGCGGTGCTGAAAGAGCTCCTCTCGGCGCTCTTCCCCGGGTGCCTGACCTATGAGCCGATTGACCACGAGGACCTGCCGGTGATGCGCACGCGGCTGCGGGGCGTGGCGGCCGAGTTGATTGACCAGATCGCCCGCATTGAGGCCTATCGCGTGCTGGAGCGGACGCGGCCGGAGGGCTTTGACTGCCGCCGGCGGGCACGGGAGGTGGTGGAGGAGCTCTTTGGCCGCTTGCCGGAGATCCGCGCCCTCTTGCAGGCCGACGTGCTGGCCGCCTATGAGGGCGACCCGGCCGCCCACTCGAATATGGAGATTGTGATGTCCTATCCCGGGCTGCTGGCCATCGCCACGCACCGGGTGGCCCACGTGCTCTACGAGCAGGACGTCCACCTCCTGCCGCGCGTGATGAGCGAATACGCCCACTCCAAGACCGGCATCGACATTCACCCCGGGGCGAAGATCGGCCAGGGCTTCTTCATCGACCACGGCACCGGCGTGGTGATTGGCGAGACGTGCGAGATTGGTCGCAACGTCCGCCTCTATCAGGGGGTGACGTTGGGCGCGCTCTCCTTCCGCAAGGACGACGACGGTCACCTGGTCAAGGGCATCAAGCGCCACCCGAATGTGGAGGACGATGTCATCATCTACGCCAACGCCACCATCCTGGGGGGCGAGACGACCATCGGGCGCGGATCGGTCATCGGCGGCAATGTGTGGCTGACCCACTCGGTGCCGCCCGGCTCCAAGGTCTTCTACGAACACGACTAACCCCCGAATCGGAGGAACGCGCGATGCGACTCTTTGCCTGGATTGCCCTCTGTTGTGCGGCCTCTTGCCTCTGCGCGGCCCTGCCCGAGAGCGTGATGGAGGCCTGCCTGGCCCCGTCTGTGCGCGAACAGGCCTCCGCCAAGCGCTGGCAGGTGCTCTCGCGCGCCGAGTGGGAGAGCCGCCCCGTGCGGATTTCCGAAGCCGGCGGCATCACCACGGCCGAGCAGGATGGCGCCGAACACCCTAGCGGCTGGGTCAAGACCAAGGTCCGCCTGGAAATGCCGCCGCAGACGGATGAGATGCCTCAGCCGATGCAGACTCTAACGGTCGAGGCGCGGGCGACCGCCGTCCTGCCGAGCCTGACGGTGGACTTCTACCTCTTGCAGCAGGCGAAGTTGCCGCCCTATACCGTCACGCTTTGGCACGGTTGCCCGGCATTGGTGGCCGAGGCGGGCGATTGGTATATCGTGGCGGGCGACCCGGCGGCCAAGGTTATCAAGACCGACGAGCCCGAGCCGAAGACCACCCTGGTGTTGGAACATCAGCGTGCCAAGCAGGGCGAGGCTGTCAGCGCCTCCATTCGCGTGGGGGAAGGACCCTTGCCTCGCTAGGGTGCGGACGCGATGCGGCAGCGCTCGGCGGCAGAGAGGCGGCAGACCCCGGCGGGGGGCGGGTGGACCGCGTGGCTCGCGCGCCTCATTCACGGTCTGCTGTGGGGGGTGATTGGCCTGGTGGCAGTCCTCTTCCTGGGGCTCTGCGCGGCAGCATACGGGCTGCGCGGCAGTTGGGTGCAGGGGTGGCTGGATGAGCGCGTGCCGGCAGAGGTCGGCCGCTTGGCCTTCGAACGCCTCTCCTACCTCCCTGGCCGCGGTCTGACGGTTGAAGCGTTGACCTTGCGCGACCGCGCGGGCAAGGTCTTGGTGGGCTGCTCGCGGGCTGAGGTGGGGCTGCGGATCTTCTGTTGGGGGCCGTGGACCGAGCGTCTGAAGGAGGTCACGGTGTGGGACCTCTTTGTGGCGCAGCTTGAGTACGACCCGGAGAGGCAGCCCGAGCACACGCCCCTGTCCCCGGAGTTGCGCCGCCCGTTACCGGACTTTGCCGCCCTCCCCATCCCCGATTTGCCGGAGCTTCCCCTTCACCTCATCCGGCCGGATGTCCTGGAAATCCGCCTCGATGATGTGACCGGCTCGCTCGTGATGGACGCCGCCACCCACCGCGTCACCTTCCGCAACCTCCACGGCCGCATCGACCAGGACGGCCAGTGGGCCGAGGCCGAGGTCCTGCTCGACTTCCTGGATGCCTCGGCCAAGGCCACCATCCGCGGCTTCATCTACCAGCAGCGCCTCAACGGCATCTACCGCGCCCTCGACTTCCCCATCATCCAAGCCTACAGCGACCTCTTCACCCTCCGCCAGCCGGCCTGGGGCGACTGCTCCTTCACCGTTGGCTTCGACAAGTATCGTAACCTCTTCAACCTGCGCGTGGACATCGCTGCCCGCGCCGGCGACTACTGCGGTGTCCCCTTCGACGAGGCGGAGACCACCATCCGCTGCCGGGGCATCTGGGATGCCGTCACCACCATCGAGCCCATCATCGCCCGCCGCGCCGGGAAGATCGTTGCTCAAGGCTCCCTGCGCTTTGACTGTCCGGCCGACACCTTTACCTTCACTGCCCACGGTCTCGGCCTCCAGCCGCGCGAGTGCTTCGATTTGGTCCACGAACCCTTCACCGAACTCATCCCCGAAGTGACCGGTATTCAGCCGCCGGAGGTGGTGGTCACTGGCTCGCTTCCCCTCCTGACCGAGCAGACCCCCGGCAAGATTCGCCTCGATGGCCGCTTCCGTTTCGACCACGGCGGCGAAGCCTTTGGCCTGGCCTTCAAGCGGCTGGAGAGCGAGGTGACGATGACTAATGGCCGCCTCACCTTCCAAAACCTGAGCGCCGAGGTGGGCGAAGCGGGCACTGTCACCGGCCGCATCGCGCTCGACATCCCCGAAAGCGCCGAGTATGCCGATCTCGACCTCGCCCTTCTGCTCGGCAAGGTGCCCCTAAACGAGATCCTCGTGGCCGCCGGCCGCGCCCCCGAAAAGCCCGTCTGCAGTCAGGTGGATGGCGCGCTCACCCTCGCCTGTCGCCTCGACGAGACCCTGCGCGAGAGCCTTTCGGCGCGCTTCAACCTCGCGCTTGAGGGCGGTCTCGTCACCCGCTTGCCCCTCTTCGCCGGCCTCACCGACCTCCTCGCCGAGTACATTCCCGGCATCTCCTCGCTCACCGATACCTCCCACGTCAAGCTCTCTGGCACCGCCGATGCCGGCATCTTCACCATCCCCGACTTCTCCCTCACTGGCGACCTCCTCGCCATCGAAGGCGACGTCCTCTACAACCTTCCCCAAGATCAACTCTTCGCCGAAGTGATGGCCGGCAACTTCAAGCGCGGCTCGGTGATGGGCACCCTCACTCGCTGGGTCACCCTCCCCATCAACCGCTTCCTCTGGAAGATCCGCGTCACCGGCCCCATCTCCGATCCCCAGTGGCGCATCGTCACCTTCGTCGGCAACCTCTGGGAAAAGGCCACTGGCGAAGACTAGCCCTCCCGCCGCCCCTCAGGAGTCCGCCCGATGATGGATATTGTCCTCGTCCACCCCGAAATCCCGCACAATACCGGCGCCATCGGCCGCCTCTGCGTCGGCCTCGGATGGCCGCTTGTCCTCATTCGCCCTCTCGGCTTTACCCTCAGCGAAAAGATGATCCGCCGCGCCGGCCTCGACTACTGGCCGCATCTCGACCTCTTCCTCTTCGACACCTTTGAGGACTACCTCGCCGCGCGCAAGCCCGCCCACCTCGTCTTCCTCTCCACCCACGCCACACGCTCGCTCTACGAGACGCCCCTCGAGCCCGGCGGCGCCCTCGTCTTCGGTTGCGAAAGCTCCGGCCTCCCCCAAGACTTCTACGCCCGCTACGCCGCCAACCTCGCCCTCATCCCAATGCCCGGCCCCTTCGCCCGCTCCATCAACCTCGCCAACGCCGTCTCCATCGCCGCCTACGAAGCCTTCCGCCGCACCAGCGCCTCTTAATTCTGGGCTCGCTTCGCTCGCGTGAACGGTGAACTGTGAACAGTGAACGGTTGCGCGTTCCGCGACGAAGCGGGTAGGGGAGGACCTGTGCGAAGGCCTTCCCCTATTTGCACCCGCCCCGAGTTCGATTAATAAGTCCCGGACTTATTGCCGGTAAGTCCGGGACTTATCGCCGATAAGTGGTGGACTTATTTCCAATAAGTCCGGGACATATGTATTCCGCTCGCCCCGACCTCAAGTTCTCCTAGGGCCTACCTCAATTCGACCTAGGGCCTACCTCGCCTCGACCTAGGGCCTAGGTCACCTCGAGGTAGGC
>JBJFFT010000063.1:0-8632 GCA_051891975.1 Candidatus Spyradenecus sp.
TCCACCCCGAAGAAACGGCTGGGACTAACTTTGACTTGGCCATCCAGGAGCTCTACGTGCGCTCGGGCCAGCGCGTGGTGGTGCTGGTGGATGAATACGATGCGCCCATCGG
Source organism: Candidatus Spyradenecus sp. (assembly GCA_051891975.1). Classification (GTDB taxonomy): domain Bacteria; phylum Verrucomicrobiota; class Kiritimatiellia; order RFP12; family DVOR01; genus Spyradenecus. The sequence continues at coordinate 113 of JBJFFT010000063.1, forward strand.
CCATACGCTCGACAATCTCGAGCTGGCCCTGGCCATTCGCAAGGTGATGGCGGACTTCTATACCATCCTCAAGAAGAACGTCGACAAGATACGCTTCCTAATGATGACTGGGGTTTCGAAGTTCTCGCAGGTCTCGGTCTTCTCGGCACTCAATAACATTGAGGACCTGACCCTCGACGCGCGCGCCGCCACGATGCTCGGCTACACCGAGACTGAGCTCGAGACCTACTTCCACGACGCGATGGCCGCCCACGCGCGGGTGATGGGGCTCGACTACGAGGCCTACCGCGCGCAGCTGCGCTTCTGGTATAACGGCTATCACTTCTCGCCTCGACGGTTGGGCGTTGAATACGCGGTCTACAATCCTTACGCGATTTCCAGGACCTTGAAGAACCAAGAGGAAGACTTCAAGGCCACCTGGTCGACCACCGGCAAACCCTCGATGCTGATGAACTACCTCTCGCGCGAGCAGTTGGTCAAGCTGGATTACGAGAAGGTCGCTGGTGTCACGGAAGACTTGATGGCCGCTGCCAACCTCACGAACCTCTCCGCCATTGGCCTCCTCTTCCAGTCTGGCTATCTCACCATCAAGGACTACGACTCAGACGATGGCTACACCCTGGGTATCCCCGACGAAGAGGTGCGGCGTGATCTGCTCTCCATCGTCGCGCAGTCGATCGCCCAGTGCGAAGGGGAGAGCCGCTGGATTGGCGAGACGATTACGGCCCTCACTTCGTGCGACTTCCCAGAGTTCTTTGCGCACCTCAAGGCCCTTTATGCGGATTTGCCCTACGGCTCGACCGAGGGGACAGAGGTCCCCGAGACCGCCTACTTGCGCCTGCTCTACTTTCTCATCCGCTCGCGCTTCTCCAATATGGAAGCCTGCTTCGAGCGTCAGCAGGCCGGCGCGCGGCCCGATTTGGTGCTGGTTCACAAGCGCAGCGTCTTCATCTTCGAGCTCAAGGTCAACCGCGATGGTAAGACCGGCGCCCAGGCCGCCCTCGCGCAAATCCGCGAGCGCAACTACGCCGAGCCGCTGCGCAGCCACAACCTCCCCATCTATGCCATTGGCCTGGCCTTCGACCCCCAAACCCACCGTCTAGCTGAAGGGGCCGCCGAGGCGCTTTGATGCGGCGCGCGCGGGGGCGCTTGTGCTATACTGGATGACGACGCGGGGAGGAGCCCCGAGACAGGAGTGATGATGAAGTGTTGGATGGCCCTTGTGATGGGATTGGTGCTCGCCGGATGGGGGCGGGCGGAGGCTTCGTTTTATGACGGCGTGGCGGCGTATGTGAATGATAAGGTGGTCACCACCGAGACGGTGCTCCAGCAGATGCGGCTGAACTTTAATCTCTCCCAGGTGCCGCGCGAGGAGCTGCCCAACAAGATCCGTGAGCTCTTCCCCGTGGTGCGCGATATGATTGTCGACCGGATGCTCATCCTCAAGGCCTACGAGGACTCCGGCGCGCAGCTGCCCAACGAGGCCGTCAACCACCGCATCAAGGAGATTATCGGCGAGAGCTTCGATGGCAACGAGGCCAAGCTGCGCGACCTGCTCCGCCGCCAGCGCATCACCTACGAGGAGTGGTGCAAGCAGGTGCGCGAGGATATGATTGTGGTGGCGATGCGCCAGCTGCAGGTGGGCAAGAAGACCTCCGTCTCCCCCAAGGTGGTCAAGCTCTACTACGCCGAGCACATGGATGACTTTGCCGAGGAGGGCGGCGTGCACGTGCGCACCATCCTCATTCCGCCGGCGCAGGGGGCCGCCGTGGCCGACGAGGTGCTCGCCAAGCTCGAGGCCGGGGGCGACTTCGCCGAGCTGGCGCGCCAGTTTTCGGCCGACAGCCAGGCGGCCCAGGGCGGCGACTGGGGCTACGTCCAGCCGCAGGAGGTCTTTGCCCCGCAGATGGCCGAGGCGATTGCCAAGCTCAAGGTGGGCGAGCGAACGGTGGTGGAGGCCTCGGGCTATCGCTCCATCGTGGAGAAGGTAGCTGTCAAGCGCGGCAAGCGCCCACCGATTGCCGAGGTCTACCCGCGCGTCGAGGCCGCCGTCAAGCAGCAACTCGGCCAGGCGCGCTACAATGCCTGGCTCGAAGAACTGCGCAAGAAGGCCTACATCAAAATCGTCCGCGAAGGGCTCTAAGCCGATGAACCGCACCTCCCCCAGCGATGTCAAGGCCTGGTGCATCTCGCGCGGCTTCCACCCGAACAAGACCCTCGGGCAGAACTTCCTCATCGACCGCAACATCCTGAGTTCCATCGTCGAGGCCGTCGGCGTGGCACCCGGCGCGCGCGTCCTGGAAGTCGGCCCCGGCCTGGGCGTGATGACCGAGGCGCTCTTGGAGCACGGCGTGCGCCTGACCGCCATCGAGAAGGACCCCGCCCTGGCCGAGTGGCTGCGCACTGACCTCCTCCCCCGCTTCCCCGACACCTTCGAGCTGCGCGAGGGCGACGCCCTCAAGGCCGATTGGCCCACCCTCCTCGCCGGCGAGGGCTTCGCGGCCTTTGCCTCCAACCTGCCCTACTCGGTGGGTACGCGCATTCTGATGGACCTCCTTTGCCAGGAGCGCGCCCCCGATCGCCTGGTGATGCTGCTCCAGCAGGAGGTGGCCGAGCGCCTGGCCGCCGCCCCGGGCACCCCCGAGCGCGGCACCGCCGGCGTCTGGACCCAGCTCGACTACGATGTGCGCATCGTCCGCCTGGTCAAGCCTGCATGTTTCTGGCCGCCGCCGGAGGTGACCAGCGCGGTGGTGGCCCTGACGCGACATCACCGCTCGACGCTCGACGCGGCGGGCAAGGCGCGGCTGCGCGCGCTCGCCAAACACCTCTTCACCCAACGGCGCAAGCAGCTGGGCACGGTCTTGCGCAAGTCGCCCGCGCCCTTCTGTGCCATCCAGCCCGCGGCGGTTGGCATCGACCCCACGCGCCGGGCCGAGACCCTCACGCTCCCGGAGTGGGAAGCGCTGGTGCGGAACTGAAAGGAGGCCCCGATGATCCAAGACATTTCCCTGCCCCTGACGCTCTTCCCCGAGCGTTCGGCGCGCCCGGGCGACTGGGTGCTCTTCTGCAAGGGCCCCGAGGTGGCCTTTGCGCCGTGGTCGCCCGTGGCGAAGATCTCCTCGCCGCTGGTGGCGGTGGGCGAGAGCGGTCTCTTCCTGGGGGCCGTGCCCGGGATGGAGCCCGGCAGTGCCCAGCGGCTGCGCGCGCTCGCCGATGACAACCTCCGCTTCGGTGCCTTCACCGCCCTGCACCTGGCCCAATGGCTCCTGCGCCACCGCTACTGCGGCCGCTGCGGCGGGCCCCTGGTGCGCGAGGGCTCGGCCCTGCACTGCGTCGACTGCGCGCTGGAGCACTATCCCACCATCGCCCCGGCCGTCATCCTCGGGCTCGTCCACCAAGGCCGCCTCCTGGTCACGCGCTACGCCAACCGCCCATACCACGGTCCGGCGCTCGTGGCCGGCTACTGCGAGGTGGGCGAAACGGTCGAAGACACCTGCCGCCGCGAGGCGTTGGAGGAGACCGGCCTAAAGGTCGGCGCGTTGCGCTACTTCGCCTCCCAGCCCTGGGGGCTGAGCGGCTCGCTGCTCCTGGGCTTCTTTGGTGAAGTGGCCGAGGACACCGTCACCCTGGCCGATGGCGAACTCTCCGAGGCCCGCTGGCTCGCCCCCGACGAGCTGCCCCCGCCCCCCGATGCCGCCGGCCCCCTCTCCCTCACCGCCACGATGATTGCCGCCTTCAAGCAGGGCACCATCGCGCTCTGAGCCCCCAATCGGAAAGGACCCTCCCCATGTCCCACGCACCCCGCCCCGAATTGTCTGCCGCCAACCTCGCGCAATGGACCGCCGGCACCTGGAATGTGCCGCCCACCTTCCCCATTACCTCTGTCACGCAAGATAGCCGCAAGGTTCGCCTTGGCGCGCTCTACGTGGCCCTGCGCGGCGAGCGCTTCGATGGCCACGCCTTCGTTCCGGCCGCCTTCAAGGCCGGCGCCACCGCCGCGTTGGTCAGCGACCAGTGGGCCCCGCCGGCGGACATCTCGGGGCTGCCCCTGCTGCGGGTGAAGGATCCGGCCAAGGCCCTCCTCGCCCTCGCCTCGGGCTACCGCGCCGCGCTCGACTGCACGATTCTGGGCGTGACCGGTTCTGCCGGCAAGACCACCCTCAAGGAGTTGTCCGCGGCGATGCTCTCGGGCTTTGGCGCCGTAGCGGCCACCCCCGGCAACCTCAACAACGAGATCGGCCTGCCCCTCTCGCTGCTCAACATCCCCGCGGAGGCCCGTTCGGCCGTCATTGAGGCGGGCATCAGCCACCCCGGCGATATGGATCCGCTCGCCTCGACCCTCCGCCCGGATGGCGCGGTCATCTCCTGCATCGGCCCGGCGCACATCGCCCACTTCGGCACCGAACGCGCCATCGCCGCCGAGAAGGCCAAGCTCCTGGCCGCCGTCCCGCCCGAGGGCTTTGCCGTCCTCCCCCTCGCTGCGCACGAGTTTGAGACATTGCGCGCGGCCTGCCGTTGCCGCGTGGTCACCTGCGCGCTGATGGCCGAGGGCGCCAGCGAACAGCCCGCCGCCGACTATGTGGGCGAGCCGCTGGCCAAGGGCGTGGTGCGCGTCTACCACGGCGAAGAGCCGGCCGTCCTTCTGGAAAGCGGCCTCTGCGGCGAGCACAACGCCTCCAACGTCCTCCTCGCCTATGCCGCCGCCCGCGAATGTGGCGCCACCGCCGCCCAGGCGCTTGCGGGGCTGGCCACCTTCAAGGCCCCGCCGATGCGCTGGGAGACCACGCCCGTCGGCCCCTACACGGTGATTAACGATGCCTACAACGCCAATCCCCTCTCAATGCGCGCGGCCCTCGAAACCTTTGCCGGCAGCGATGCCCCCGCCGGCAAGGTCGCCTGTGTGGGCGATATGCTCGAGCTCGGCACCGAGAGTGCCGCGCTCCACCGCGCCGTCGGCGAGGCGGCCGGCAACGGACCGTGGCGCCTGCTCGTCGCTATCGGCCCGGAATCGCGCGCGCTCTTGGAGGGCGCGATAGCCGCCGGTTATCCCCCCTCGCAGACCGCCTGGTTCCCCTCGGCCGCCGAAGCTGCCGCCGAGCTTCCCCTCCTCCTGCGCGCCGGCGACACCCTCCTCCTCAAAGCCTCGCGTGGCATGGCCCTGGAGGCGCTCATCCACTCGCTCTGCTCGTGATGAGCGCCTCTAGCGAACAGCGAACAGCCGACAGCTGACAGCCGCGTTCCGCGACGGATGAACGAATGGCAAGAGAAGTGTCTTTCCCACGGCTCAGACGGGGTTTGCAAAGTATGCGCCAGCGTTGTCCGCAGTCCGCTGTCGGCTGTCGGCTCTCCCCCTACTGGCGCAGCACGCTGATTGTCTTCCTGGCGATGCGGCTGGGGGATGCCGTCAATGCCGTCACGGGGCTCTGGGCCATTCCGCGCGCGTTGGGGGCCGAGCGCCTGGGAGCCGTCCTGCCGCTGCTCCAATTCGGCGCGGTCCTCACCCTGCCGATGACCGTCCTCTGCACCGTCTTCACGCGGACCCTCTGCGCCTACATCGTCGCTGGCGAACAGACCAAGGCCCGCGGTCTCTTGCGCGACACCCTCCTCCTGGCCCTCCTCTGCCTGGCCCTCGGTCTGGGCGCGCTCGCCTGCGGCATCGTCCCGCCTCTCTGCCGTTGCCTGGACATCCCGGTCAGCCCGGCCACCGCCACCCTCGCCCTCATCTCCGCCCTCCTTGCCGCGCTGGTCCCGATGTCCACCGCCGCCCTTCAAGCCACCAAACGCTTCGGCGCGATGGCTCTGGGCACCCTCCTGGCCGCCCCGGCGCGCCTGGCGGCGATGCTCCTGCTTTTGCCGACTCTCGGCCTCGCGGGCTACTTCCTCGGCCAAAGCCTGCCCTTGCTCCTGACTGCTGCCGTCGCCCTCCTCGCCCTCCGCCCGCTCCTCCGTCGCGCCCCCGGCACCGCGCTTCCCTTCGGGCTTTGGTTCACCGACCTCCGTCCCCTGGCGCGCTACACCCTTTGGGTCGCCCTGGGGGCCCTCGTGGCCGCCCTCCAAGGGGCCGCCGTCACCTTCGCCATCCGCCACCGTCTGACCGCCGATGCCTCGGCCGCCTACTACCTCCTCTCCCGCTTCGCCGAGCTCGCCACCTACTGCGGCACCACCCTCGCCCTCGTCCTCTTCCCTTACGCCGTTGAAGCCCGCGAACGCCAACAATCCTCCACCCCCCTCCTCAGCCGCACCTGCGCGCTTCTCCTTGCCGGCGGACTCCTCCTCGCCGCCGCGCTCTACCTCGCCCTGCCCCCGCTCTTCCGTCTGCTGCCCACCTACGCCCCCTACGCGCCCTACGCTCCTTGGGGCGCCTACCTCGCCCTCTCTACCACCCTCAACGCCCTCTCCACCCTCCACTTCTCCCACGCAATGGCCCGCAACGACTTCCGCTGGCTCGCCATCGCCGCCCCCGCCGCCCTCGTCACCGCCGCCCTCTTCCTCCTCTCCCCCGCACTCTCCCTCCCCGGCGCCCTCCATCGTCTCTTCGCCGTCGCCCTCATCCAGTGCCTCGCCACCCTCGCCCTGCGCGACTAAAAACGAGCGGCGGCCCGTTCGGGTCGCCGCTGCGTTGGGAATGAAGAGGCGTGAGCCTTACTTCTGGCCGGGCTGCCACTCTTCGGAGGAGGCGAAGGCCTCTTCGAAGGCGTTGGCGAAGGAGCCGAGCGGCGCGGAGATGGTCGAGACGTCGCTCTCGGCCTCAGCCGTCAAGCGGGCCACCTCGCCCTCGTCCATATTAACCGCCTTGATCGAGAGGCCGATGCGGCGCTCTTCGCGGTCAATCTTGATGATACGCGCTTCGACCTCCTGGCCGACCTTGAGGGCATCCTTGACCTTCTCGATGCGCTGCTCGGAGATCTGGGAGATGTGCACCAGGCCATCCACGCCATCCTCGAGCTCGACGAAGGCGCCGAAGGAGGCGATCTTGGAGACCTTGCCCTTGACGATCTGGCCGATGTGGTAGGTGGAGGCGATGGAAGCCCAAGGATCGGTCTGGGCCTGCTTGAGGCCGAGGCTGATGCGCTGGTTGGCCGCGTCGATCTCCAGGACGATGGCCTCGACGGTCTGGCCCTTCTGCAGCACCTCGGAGGGGTGGTTGATCTTGCGCGTCCAGGACATATCCGAGACGTGGATCATGCCATCGATGCCCTCTTCCATCTCGACGAAGGCGCCGTAGGTGGTGAAGTTGCGGACCTTGCCGGAGATGCGCGAGCCCACCGGGTAGCGATCCTGGACGGTGTCCCAAGGATTGGCTTCGGTCTGGCGGATGCCCAGAGCGATCTTCTGGTTGGTGGAGTCGATGTTGAGGACCACCACGTCCACCTCGTCGCCGATGTTAAGCACATCGGAGGCGCGGGCAATGCGCTTGGTCCAGCTGAACTCGGAAACGTGCACCAAGCCCTCGATGCCGGGCTCGAGCTCGACGAACGCGCCATAGGGGGCCAGGTTGACCACCTTGCCGCGCAGACGCGACCCGACCGGGTAGCGAGCGTCGATGTTGTCCCAAGGATTGCTCTGCGCCTGCTTGAGGCCCAGGGAGACGCGCTCGCGCTCCAGATCCACATCGAGGATCATCACATCGAGCTCCTGACCGACCTTGAGGAGTTCGGACGGGTGCTTGATGCGGCCCCAGCTCATATCGGTGATGTGCAGCAGGCCATCCATGCCGTCGAGGTCCACGAACGCACCGAAGTCGGTGATGTTCTTGACCTTGCCGTGGACGATCTGGCCCTTCTCGAGCTTGGCGAGCAGGGCGTGCTTCTTCTCGGCCATCTGCGCTTCGAGCAGCTCGCGGCGCGAGACGATGATGTTGCGACGCTCGTCGGAGATCTTGATGATCTTGAAATCCTGCGGCGTGTCGGTGACGTAAATGTCCAGGTCGCGCGACGGATTGACGTCCACCTGCGAGCCGGGGAGGAAGGCCTCCACGCCATCGACGGCCACGATCATGCCGCCACGAACCTTGCTCTTGATGACGCCGGAAACCGTGTCGCCTTCTTTGTACTTCGCGAGGATAGCTTCCCAGCGAATCTTCTCATCGGCCTGGCGCTTGGAGACCACCACCATGCCGTTGTCACCTTCGAGGTCGATCAGCAGCACATCGAACGTGTCACCCACGTTCACCGCTTCGACATCCTCGAACTCATTGGCGTTGATCGACCCGGCCGACTTGCACCCGATATCCACGAGCACTTCATTGCCGCGCTTGCCGGTGACCTTGCCCTTCACGATCGTGCCAGGCGCAGGAACGCTGTTCTGCTGATCCAACGCGGCGAGCAGTTCGTCGTAGAGAGCACCGGTCTTCTCGACCGCCTTCTGAGGTTTGCGAATAGCCATTTGGCTGTTACTTTCTGTTACGGGCGCGCTCCGCTCAACTGGCCCGCAGGCCCCCTGACGCGGTGGTTAAGCACCCGGTTGTTCATAATCCACTCCTCCCACGCAGGAGAAGTCCCCAAACTATACCACACACCT
>JBJFFT010000064.1:0-8631 GCA_051891975.1 Candidatus Spyradenecus sp.
CTCCTCTGCTTCTGCGCCGCGCTCCTGGGGTCGTGCGCGATGGCCCTGGCGCTCGGGATGGCCCTGGGCTGCGTCCTCTCGCTGCCCGTCTCGCTCTTTACCGGCACCCTCGCGCTCCTTGCCCTCACCTCGGCGACCCTCGCGCCCGGCACCACGGTGGCCGACGAGCAGGCCTCGCGCTTTGGCCGCCTGGCTTCGCCCATCTCGCAGGCCATTGCCCAACCGCTGCGGCCGCTGGTCGCCCTCAATCCGCTCGTGCGCCTTTTCGAGGGTCTGGCCATTACCCCGCGCGAGCTCCTCGCCTTTGGTCTGCGCACACTCCTGCCCTGGCTTCTCATCTGCGCGCTCCCGGCGCTCAGCTCCGCCGCGCGCCAAGCGCAGCGGAGTTAAGCCGACAGCGGACAGCCGACAGCCGACAGCGCTGGCGCTCGATGTGCAGAGCCCGTCTGAGCCGTGGTAACTATCGCAAAGGCCCGAAGTTTATCCGTCGCGGAACGCGGCTGTCCGCTGTCGGCTGTCGGCTGTCCGCTGCGAGCGAAGCGAGCTAGTACTTCAATTCCTCGAAACTGGGCAAGGGAAGGTGGGAATCGGGGGTGCCTTCGGGGATGGCCTCGATGAAGACTTCGCCGAAGAGGTCCGATTGTTCGGCGCGGACGTGGCGCAGGCGCAGTAGCTCCAGGAGCGCCACAAAGGTGACGATGATCTCGCCCTTGGCCGCGCCCTCGGTGAAGAGTTCCCCAAAGCGCAGACGTCCCCCCTCGGCCACGGAGAGGCGCGAGAGCAGGCCCGTCATCTTGTCGGGCACGGACCAGCGGTGGAGCTTGAGGTGGCCGAAGGAGACGGTCTCCTTGGCGCGCTCAAGGACGGCGCGGAAGGCCTTCATCAGCTCCTCCAGGCCAATATCGCCAAGCTTGCGCGCGGCCGCGCCGTCGGGTCCTGCCGGCAAGGGCTCCTCGACCCCGCCGCGGCCAAACATCGCCCCACGCCAGACTTCCAGCACGCCGAAGCGCTCGGCCGCCTCCTTGAAGCGCTTGTATTCCACCAACTGGCGGACGAGGTCCAAGCGCGGGTCGAGCTCCTCGGCATCGGCCTCCTCTCCTTCGCGCTGCTCCTCCTGGGGCAGGAGCATCCGGCTCTTGATGACCATCAGGGTGGCGGCCATCACGACGAACTCGCCGGCCACGTTGATATCCAGCGAGCGCATCTGCTCGAGGTAGGCCAGATACTGCGAGGCAATGCGGCCGATGGGAATGTCGTAGATATCCACCTCCTCCTTGCGAATGAGGTGGAGGAGGAGGTCAAGGGGCCCCTCGAAGGCCTCGAGGGAGACCTCGTAGTCGTCGAAGAGCGGCAGGGTGGCGTCCAAGACGCGCTCGGGGGCGATTAGAGACCGACGGCGTCGCGGGCGGCGGCGAGGGTTTCGCGGGCGGCAGCGCGAGCCTTGGCGGCCCCGGCGGCAAGGATGTCGCGCACCACGTCCGGGTGGGCGGCGAGGTCTTCGCGGCGCTCGCGGAAGGGCCCAAAGGTGCGCTTGTAGATCTCGAAGAGGGCCTTCTTGGCGTGACCGTAGCCGTAGCCGCCGCGGAGGTAGTTCTCGCGCATTTCGGCCTGCTCGGCCTCGTTGGCAAAGAGCTTATAGAGGGCGAAGACGCGGCAAGCGTCGGGGTCCTTGGGCTCTTCGAGGGGGGTGGAGTCGGTGGCGATCTTCATAATCTTCGCCTTGACCTCCTTGGGCTCCTCGAAAAGGCCGATGGTGTTGTGGTAGCTCTTGGACATCTTCTGGCCATCAAGGCCGGGAATGACGGCCACCGCCTCGGAGATCATCGGCTCGGGCATCTTGAAGACCTCGCGGCCGAAGATTTGGTTGAACTTGGCGGCGATGTCGCGCGTCACCTCCACGTGCTGCTTCTGGTCGCGCCCGACGGGGACGAGGTCGCTCTGATAGGCCAGGATGTCGGCGGCCATCAGCACCGGGTAGGCAAAGAGGCCGTGACTGGCGGCAATGCCGCGGGCCATCTTGTCCTTATAGGAGTGGCAGCGCTCCAAGAGCCCCATCGGCGTGACCACCGAGAGCAACCAGGCCAGCTCGTGAAGCTCGGGCACATCGCTCTGCATAAAGAGGCACGCCTTCTCGGGGTCGAGCCCGCAGGCCAGGAAGTCGAGCGCCACATCCAGCGAACTCTCGCGCAACGCCGCGGCATCGTGGACCGTCGTCAGCGCGTGATACTGCGCCACGAACACAAAGGTCTCGCCCTTCTCCTGAAGGTCGATAATCGGCTTCATCGCCCCAAAGTAGTTCCCCCAATGCAACTTCCCGGACGGCTGAATCCCTGTCAAAATACGCATAGCTAGCTCCTTGAAACGCGCGCAGTATAACATAAAGAGCTGTTAGCTGTTAGCGGCTAGCGGTTAGCAAGGCCGTGAGGGGCTCGCTTCGCTCGCGCGAGGGGAGCGGTTACGCCGCCGGGCAAGACGCTTAATGGACACCCCGTGCCCCCACCCACCTTCACACCCCGCGCGATACCCTCAAAAAGGTAGGGCCTAGGTCGAGGTGAGGTAGGCCCTAGGTCGAGGTGAGGTAGGCCCTAGGTCGAGGTGAGGTAGGCCCTAGGTCGAGGCGAGGTAGGGCCTATCGCGCGCGTGCGCGCACGCGAAGGCGCGCGGGCTATTATGGTAAGGGCTTTGCCGGCCTAGCGGAGCAGGCCGTTGCAAAACGCTTACCCTCACGCTGCTCCACAGGCGGCCAGCCTGCGCCTTCAGCAAGGTGCAACTCACTCCTAACAGCCGAAGTGCCCGCAGGGCGCTTCGGCCGGGGTGGAGCGTCCCACGCTCCCGAGGGGTGTGGGGGCGAGCAGCCCCCACACTCAGCGCCCTCGCTAACCGCTAACGGCTAGCAGCTAACAGCTCATTGTGGTATACTGCGCGCGTTTTTTCGGAAGGAATTGCATTTATGGCAGAGAAGATTCGGGTTCGTTTTGCGCCGTCTCCGACGGGGAAGGTGCACATTGGGAACATTCGCGCGGCGATTTTCAACTGGCTCTATGCCCGGCATGTGGGCGGGGAGTTTCTGCTGCGCGTGGAGGATACGGACTTGGAGCGCTCGACCCCGGAGGCGATTCAGACGCTGCTCGAGTGCATGGCGTGGTTGGGGCTGGACTATGATGGCGAGGTGATGTACCAGACCAGTCAGCGCGAACACCACTTGGCCGTGGCCGAGGAGTTGCTCGCCAAGGGCTATGCCTACAAGGAGAACAAGGGCGGCCAGGGCGAGTGCGTCATCTTCCGGATGCCCAAGGAGGGCGTGATTGAGTATGACGACCTGGTCAAGGGCCATATGAAGAAGAAGGCCAAGGACACGCAGGACTTCGTCATCGTCCGCTCCGATGGTTCGCCCGTCTTCCACCTGGCCAATGTCCTCGACGACATCACCCAGGGCGTCACCCACATCATCCGCGGCGATGACCACGTGGAGAACACCTTCAAGCACATCCAGCTCTTCAAGGCTATCGGAGCGCCCATCCCGCAATACGCGCACCTGCCGATGATCGTCAACAACGCCGGCAAGCCCTACTCCAAGCGCGACGGCTCGGCCTTTGTCGGCGAGTTTCGCGAGCTGGGCTATCTGCCCGAGACCCTCTTCAACTACCTCGCCCTCCTCGGCTGGGCACCGGGCGACGACCGCGAGTTGATGACCCGCGCCGAGATGGTCGAGGCCTTCGACTTCGCCAAGTGCAAGGCCTCCCCCGCGCGCTTCGATATGAAGAAGCTCACCTGGATGAATGGCGAATACATCGCCCGCCAGCCCCGCGAGGCCTACGAGGCCGAGTTCGACAAGCGCCTGGCCGCCGCCGGCCTCCCCCCCGAGCCGCTCAATGGCCACCGCAGCGAATTGCTCGACCAAATCCAGCCGCGTACCAAGACCTATGCCGACCTCCCCGGCAACTGCCGCTACTTCTTCGAGGAGGCCTATCCCTTCGACGAAAAGGCCGTGGCCAAGCGCCTCAAGCCCGAGGGCACTGCCGCGCTCCTCGACGAGATTGCCGCCGCCCTCGAGGCGCTGCCAGACTTCTCCATCGAGGCGATGGAAGCGTGCATCCGCGCGATGGGCGAAGCCAAGGGCTCCGGTATGGGTCCGCTCGTCCACCCCATCCGCGTGGCCGTCTCGGGCAAGACCGAAGGGCCCGGGCTCTTTGAGATGCTCTGGCTCCTGGGCCGCGAGCGGAGCCTGAGCCGCCTGCGCACCGTGGCCGAGCGCCTCCGCGCCGGAACCCTCTAAGCGGGCGCGAGGCTATGAAGCTGCTCATCGCCACCCGCAACGCCCACAAGCTGGCCGAAATCCGCGCGATGCTCCCGGGCATTGAGCTCGTGGGCACCGACGCTTGGCCCGCTGTGCCCGACCCCGACGAGACCGGCTCCACCTTCGAGGAGAACGCCGCCATCAAGGCCGAAGCCTGGCTCAAGGCCACCGGCCTGCCCGCCTTGGCCGATGATTCGGGGTTGGAGGTCGAGGCCCTCGGCGGCGCGCCCGGGATCCATTCGGCCCGCTATGCCGGCATCCACGGCGACAGCGCGGCCAACAACGCCCGGCTCTTGCGCGAACTCGCCGGGCTGCCCATTGAGCGCCGGGGTGCCCGCTTTGTCTGCGCGCTGGCTCTGGCGATGCCCGGCGAGCCGCTACGCACCCTGCGCGGCACCTGCCCCGGGCGTATCGTCGCCGCCGCCAGTGGTGCCAACGGCTTTGGTTACGACCCGCTCTTCGTCCCCGAGGGCTTTACGCGCACCTTTGGCGAGTTGCCCGAAGAGGTCAAGGCCCGCATCTCCCACCGCGCCCGCGCCTTTGCCTTGGCGCGGAGCCGCTGGTTTGGCGAAGCTTGAGAGCGCCGATGAAACGCGTTCTGACCCTTCTGATTGCAGTTTGCCTTCTCCCCTTGTGCCTCCGCGCCGGGGAGACGGTGGTCTCCTTTGCCAATGCCGGCACCTCGGACACCGGCTCGAACTGGAATGGCACCAACAATTGGGCGAACCTGACCACCAAGAAGGCCAAGGCGCGCATCAACGGCATCGGCATCGCCCCGCCCGCAAGTGGCGGGCAGAGCGGCCTTAAAGCCACCTTCGATCCGCCCGAGAGCATGGTCTCGCTCGACGTCACCTGTATGGCCAGCGGCACCACCGCCGCCAAGGCCACGCACCTGCTGGGCGTGCGGATTAATGGCGGAGAGCTCCTCACCGCCGAGTTCGCTTTCCCCGACCAGGCCGTGGACACGCCCGTCACGCTCACCTTCTCCTTCGCCGAAAAGCAGTCCGTCGAAACGCTCGCTATCACCAACGAGACGGCCAAGGGGAGCAGCCTCTTTGAGGTCAACGCCGTCTCGTGGCAGAGCGACTTCGCGCCCATCGTCGCCACGCTCTCCTCCACCGCCGAGGTCTGCAACGTGGGCGAGACCTTCTACGCCGTCCTCAGCAAGTGCACCGGCGGCAGCGGGGAGTATGTCAACTTCCGTTGGCGCTTCAACGGCCAGGAGCAGGAGGCCGACGACTTCGCGACTGTCTGCCCCTTCACCGCGCCGATGGAGGATGGCAAGTTGCCCCTGGAGTTGGAGGTGACCGACTCGCTCGGCACCGTGGCCACCTTCTCTTGGGAGGTCACCATCCGCCCCTACATCAAGGCCACCAACCTCGCCTACACCCCCCTCTCGCGCACCGGCATGACCGTCACCTGGGATCAGCCTTTGCCCCATGCCGTCAGCGCCTACGAGGTCCGCGTCTCCTACGCCTCCGCACGCAGCCTTGAACTGATGTTCGCCCCAACCTGGGAGCGCGACGGCGACCGCTGGCGCCTGGCCGAGCCGATCCAGCTCGCCGACCTCGTGGGCGTGCGCGACTTCACGGCCTACCTCGTGCCCTTCCATTGGCAGGGCGAAGGCCTGGAACTCTCCACCGATGGCGGCGCCACCTGGTGCGCCACCGCCGCTCTAGCCTCCACGCCACCGCGCTATCTTCTCCGCCGCGCCCTCGAAAGCGGTACGGCCACGGGCACCTTCACCTCCGCCCACACCTCGCTCCTCCTGCGTACCGCCGCCGACACGCCCCCGGACTTCTTCCGCCTCTACCTCAACCTTACCGCCAGCCTCATCTCTGCCAAGACCCTCCCCGCCGAAAGCAACACCCTCCAGGCCATCTTCCACGAGAGCGATGACGACATCCCGCTCCCCGCCGGTGAGCCCCTCTCCATCCGCGTCATCACCCGCTATGTCACCGACAGCGGCTCGACCGTCACCCTCCAATCCCCCGTCCTCAATGTCACCCTCGAGGATGTCCCCCCGATAAACTCCGCCGAACGTTTCGGCGACTTCCTCTGCCTCACCTGGCCCGAGTCCGCCCCGGACCTCGCCGCCGAGGTCACCTTCCGCAAGCGCGCCCTCACCCCCACCGACGGCCTCCCCGATCTCGCCCTCACCCGAGTCTACTTCACCGGCAACGCCACCAGCGAGGGCGGCGAACAGCTCCCCGCCAGCAAGGCCATCGTCCTTACCAACACCACCTCCCGCCCCATCGCCCTCGACGGCGCCTATACCTTCACCGCCACCAAAGTCGCGACCGGCACGCCCTACACCTGGGATTTCTCCCTCACCGAGACCGATGCCGAAGGCAACAGCGTCAAAGTCTATCCCTACGTTGTCCCCGCCGGCGGCGAGCTCCTCTTCTACGCCTCCGCCTACAACGCGCCCATCGGCATTGAGGCCTTCGAGAACGCCTTCGCCGTCACCGCCACCGCCCTGCGCAACCTCAACACCACCTACACCGCCACCTTCGCGCACGACGGCGAAGCACTCTCCACCTTCACCCCGCAATTCAACGCCATCCTTCGCCTCCGCCCCGCCGACGCCGCCACCCAGTCCGCCTACGCCATCACGGCCGCAGACACCTTCCTCCCCGCCTTCTCCATCCCGTGGTTCAACCGCTATCAGGAGGCCACGCTCCTGCAGACCTCCGTCTCCGGCCCCTACGCCAACATCGCCCTCGCCGGCTTCATCGCCGATCCCGGCGACGCCGAAACCATCTGGGCCACCATCCGCCTGCGCGAAGGCAACTCCTATTCCGAACCCCTCTCCCTCACCCTCTGGGAGCGCGAAACCCCCAAAGCCGGCTTCCGCTTCCTCCTCCACTAAGGTCCCGCCCATGCAACAGATCG
The DNA here is from genome assembly GCA_051891975.1 of Candidatus Spyradenecus sp. Taxonomy (GTDB): domain Bacteria; phylum Verrucomicrobiota; class Kiritimatiellia; order RFP12; family DVOR01; genus Spyradenecus. The sequence continues at coordinate 7,193 of JBJFFT010000064.1, forward strand.
CCGCCTACTGGTCCGCCCACCAAGCCCAGCTCGTCACCCTTGCCCTCCGCCTCGCCCTCGCCGGCATCATCTACTTCGCCTGCCGCCTCCTCTCGCTACTCGCACGCAAAGCCATCACCACCGCCTGCGATCGCATCGGCCGCCTCGATGTCACCCTCGCCCCCATCCTCTCCTCGGTCGCCTCCCTGCTCATCTACGCCATCGGCCTCGTGGCCATCCTCGACCGCTTCGGCGTCAACGCCAACTCCCTGGTTGCCGTCATCGGTGCCGCCGGCCTCGCCATCGGCCTCGCCCTCAAAGAAACCCTCTCCAACATCGCCGCCGGCATTATGCTCCTTATCCTGCGCCCCTTCCGCGCCGGAGACTTCATCGACTGCGCCGGCCGCTCCGGCACCGTCCAAGCCGTCAACCTCTTCACCGTCACCCTCCAAACCCCCGACGGCCTCTACATCTCCCTCCCCAACAGCACCGTCTGGAGCGCCGACATCGTCAACTACACCCGCAACGGCAAGCGCCGCATCGATCTCACCGTCGGCATCTCCTACGCCGATAACCTCGACCGCGGCCTCCAAGTCCTCTCAGACCTCGCCGCCGCCGAAACGCGCTTCCTCCCCGATCCCGCTCCCACCGCCTTCGTCTCTGCCCTCGCAGATTCCTCCGTCAACCTCACCCTCCGCGGCTGGACCACCGTCGACGACTATTGGCCCACCCTCTTCGACCTCACCCGCCAAGCCAAGCTCTCCATCGAAGCCGCCGGCCTCTCCATCCCCTTCCCCCAGCGCGACGTCCACCTCTTCCCCGCCCAGCGCTAACGCGCGCGCGCTCAGTCGACAGTCACCAGTCGACAGGGCGCGTTCCGCGACGAAGAACCTTTTAATATTGGAGCGGGTGAACCACCTCTGGCGACAGCATTCCCGTCTATCGCCTATCGTCTATCGAGAGCCAGGCACGGCACGCAGTGCCTGGCTCGTTCGTCATTTCAACGCTTCCATCACCTCCTGCGCGGAGGAATAGTAGACCGTATCCTTGGACCTCAAGAGTGCGTCGGCCTCGGCGACCGCCTGGTCGAGCTTGCGGTTGTACTGCTCACGGCGCACGGAGAAGGGGAACCCCTCGCACGAAACCGCCTTGCGTAGAAAGACATTGATGGCCGAAGAGAGGTTGATACCCAGGCTCTCGAAAAGCTCCGAGGCCTCCTGCTTGAGCTGAGGATCCAGCCGAATCGTAATCGTTTGCGTCTGCATACGCCAACTCCTTTCGCCCCCTATTCTACACAACGTGCGCTGCCGTTTGCAAGCACAATGTGCAACATTGTATAGGCAGTGCCACACGTTTCTTCTTTTTCTGCCCCATCTTTGCCTCCTCCCGCCCCGGGCGCGCCAAAAGGTAGGGCCTAGGTCACCTCGAGGTAGGGCCTAGGTCGAGGCGAGGTAGGGCCT
>JBJFFT010000065.1:0-2230 GCA_051891975.1 Candidatus Spyradenecus sp.
ATAATCCCGTTGGGCAGGCCCGGGTGACACCGGGCTGGGACCGCCGCCTCCGCCCGGAGGAATTCGCTCCCCTCGCCGACCTCGTTGGCGACCTCGGGTTCGAGAACGGCTGGGTCCAGCCCTGCGAAGATGAAACAGCCGAGCAGATGCTCGGCGAGGATATGACCGCCGGCTATGGCGAAGTTCGCTAAGGTCGGCAAAACGAGTGCTTCACAAGACCCTTCAGAAAGGAAGAAGAGAAGATGAGCGGACACAGTAAATGGGCAACCATCAAGCACGCCAAGGGCGCAGCTGACGCCAAGCGCGGCAAGATGTTCAGCCGCTTGGCCAAGGAAATTATGCTCGTGGCCAAGAGCAATGGCGACCCGAACACCAACCCCTCCCTGCGCAACCTGATTGCCAAGGCCAAGTCGATCAATATGCCTAAGGATAACATCGACCGCGCTATCAAGAAGGGCACGGGCGAACTCCAGGCGGACGTCCTCGAGGAGATCACCTACGAAGGTTACGTCGGCACCGTCGGTCTGGTTGTTCAGGTGCTCACCTCCAATAAGAACCGCGCCGCGGCCGAAATCCGCAACATCTTCAAGAAGAACAACTCCGAACTCGGCCAGTCCGGCTCGGTGATGCGCAACTTCGAGCGCAAGGGCCAGATCCTCCTGCCCAAGGGCGACCTCAACGAAGATGACGTGATGATGCTCGCCCTCGATGCCGGCGCTGACGATGTGAATGCCGATGACGAGGGCTTCGAGATCCTCACCGCCCCCAGCGCCTTCGCCGATGTCTGCGACGCGCTCAACAAGGCCGGCATCGAGACCACCGATGCCGAGGTCAAGCTCCTCCCGATGGCCACCACCCCGGTCTCCGACCTCTCCCAGGCCAAGGCCATCAACAAGTTCATCGCCGCCCTCGAGGACAACGAAGACGTCCAGAACGTCTACACCACGGCCGATTTCTCCGACGAGATCGAAGCCGCCCTCGCCGCTGAGGAAGAGTAAGCCCTTTTCCTGCCAAAAGTCGCGCCCCGCAGGAGATTGCGGGGCGCGGCTTTTGTGTTTATTTAGAGCCTACGCTCAAGCCAGCGGCGGTGGAAGTTCCGTAGAAGCGCGCGGGCTAGGTGGCGAAAGGTTTCGCCCGAGAGGGGCTTATCCCACGGATAAAGGCGTTTGGTGTAGGGGGAGGATTGGGGAAGAAAGAGGGCGAGATCGGCCGGGGCAATGTAGCCGCCACGCAGACGAGTGAGGTAGTCCAGGTCGAAATCTTCGCTGATGGAGTGGCCGCCGCGGGTGGCGAGGAGTTCGCGCAGGGCGTAGGCGTGGTCTCGCAGCGGGTAGAGGCGGGGATGGGTGAGGAAGGGGGAGCCCTTGGTGTAGCCACGCGCTTTGCTAGAGACAAGGAGTGGACGGCCGGTTAGGGCGTGCGAGTATTCTGGAAAGTAGAGGATGGACTGCAAATTGGCGGCAGCGATGAGGGTATTGGTCAGGGAAGTGGCCCGCCCATCTCGGCCTTGAGAGTAGACCCAGAGTGAGAGGAGGACGGAACAGAGGAGGGTGGTTTGGAGGAGACGGCGCAGGGGGAGGTGGGGGCTGAGGGCCGGGAGAGCGCAGAGGAGGAGGACTGCGATAATGGGCGTGGCAGGGGTGTAGCGGGCGTAGGTGTAGAGCCACCAAGGCATCAGCAACGCGGTGAGGAGTAGGAGCGTGGCGATGGCGAAGAGTGGGCGGAGGGCGCGCTGCCAGTAGGTAATTAGGCCGAGGATGGCCGCTTGCGCGGTCCAGACCCAGTTGGCCGAGAGGAAGGTTGCCAAGGGACTATGCGCGGTGTTGTTGGCGAGAGTATGCAGATCGGCAGTGACATCCAGGCCTTGGTAGGCGGGGAGGAAGGAGTGGGCGGGGAAAAGTGGGCTGCCGTAGTGGAAGGCGTTCGTGAGGTAGGGGTGGAACCAGAGGAGGGCGATAGCGAAGAGGGCGAGGAGACCAAGGTAAAGGCGAACGCGGAAGCGTCTCCAATCGCGCTGGAGAAGGGCTTGCAACAGAAGGAATCCGAAGCCGAGAACAACGGGCACGGCTGTACTCTGCTTCACTCCAGCAAGAAGCATTGGCAGGGCAACGAGAAGACCTTGCTCTAGGCTTGTTGCGCGGTGGGTGAGGTGCGCAAGCAGCATAAGAACCCAAGCGAGGAGGAGAAGGTAGAGCGCGCCGTCAAGGGGGAAGTGAGCCGGTATAAGACG
>JBJFFT010000066.1:0-8613 GCA_051891975.1 Candidatus Spyradenecus sp.
ATCGCGGCATTAAGGGCAACGTGACGGTGGAGGCCGGAGCCACCTTGAAGACGACCGCGAACGATGCTATCAACTACGATGCCCAATCGTTGCAGACGATCACCATCAACGGCACCGTCATCGTCGGGGCCAAGTGGACGCTCTTCGCCAAGAACAAACTTGTCTTGGGGGCGAATGCGCGCATTGAAACCACGATGACCAACCTGGCGTTGGATTGCTTCCAGGCGAACGTGCCCATTGAGGTGACCGGCCCCGGGGCTGTCATTGACGCGAAGATGGGGAATCACACGGGCGCTGGGGATGTCACGCATAGTGCAGCCGTCACCTTCAGCGACGGTGCCTCTTTGGAACTCAAGCAGCCGATTACCACAGGGAGTGGCACCTTCTCGCTGACGACGGCCTTAGCCGATGCGGCGAGCGAGGGGACGCTGATTCTGACTGGGGCGCAGAGCGGCACCGGCACCCTCACGGTGGGCAATGGCGTTCGCCTCGCGGGGTCGGGTTCCTGGGGCGATGCGGTCACCTTCACCGAGGGGGCCAAGCTGTTGGTCGACCCGGCGGCGGTGGCTCCGCTGACCCTGAATGGGGCGATTACCGGCACGGCCCAGGTGGTCTTGGCTTTGGAGCCGACGATGCCCTCGACCGCGGCGTTGCAGACGACCGCCGAGAGTGGCACCCTCTCGACGGACAACTTCACTGCCCCTGAGGGCGATTACACGCTGACCCTCAGCGAGAACAACAAGACGCTCTACGTGGCAACGACCAAGGCTGTCTACACGAGTCTGACCGCGACGGTTGACGGAAAGGTCACCATGTGGTCGCAGTTGCCGTGGGAGGACGAGAACGGCGTGGCTGCAACGGAGATCAACTGGGCTTTCGTTGAGGAGGTGACACTGAACCTCTCAGCTAGCACTACTCTTGAGGTGGATGTGGCCTTGCCGAAGCTTGCAACGCTTTATGCGTGGGCATTCTACGGCGAGCAGGTCTCCTTCAAGACAATTCTCGCGCAGCAACCGATTGAGGAGTTGGCCACAATTGCGACAACAGCGCACCTAGCGTTCACCGCTGGGACCGTGGCGCAAGCGCCTACGAGTGTGACTGCGTATGGTACTGAGACCTGTGTTACCTTCGCCGATAGCTTCGCGACGGCGACGGGTGAAGCGGTCACGCTCTCCAATGTGACGGTGGTCTTTGACGGGGCCAATACCTTCTCGGCGCCGGTGACGGTGAAGAGCGGGGCGACCCTGGCGGGCTCCGGAAGTCTGACGGCGGATGTCACCTTCGAGGCGGGCTCGGCGGTCTTGGCCGATGGTGCTGCGCTCACGGTGGGCACGGTGGCCGCTGACGCGACTGTGACGGTGACTCCGGCGGCTGGCTTGGCGGATGCCACGGTGCTGATTGCCGCGAATGCGCTCACGGAGAGCAACTTCTCCGAGCCGACGGGCTACAAGCGCACGGTCGATGGGACCACGCTCACGCTCACGCGCAACATCACCCTCGAGGTCACCTACGAGGAAGAGACGCTGGAGTCGGTGCTCTCGAGCGCGGTCAAGCAGCAGATCCGCGAGCAGGTCTGCGCGGCCGCCGGCACGGAGGTGAGCGGCCCGGTCGCCACGAAGATTGAGGTCCTCCACGCCGACGGCACCACCGCCAAGGTGGTCGAGGCCGAGGCCTTGGAGGGGCTGCTGACCTGCTTCGTGCAGCACACCGAGGCGACGGTGACGGGCTCTACCGCCACGGTGAAGGTCTGCTACGACTTCGGCGTCTCGCACATCACGGTGGATGCCGAGCGCGCGGTCATCGTGACGGCTAAGGTCGAGGGCCAGAGCGCCGAGGTGGACTTCGCCGACGGTGTCTCCTTCTCGGTGGTCGACGAGAATACCGGCAAGGTCTGGTCGATGGTCGAGGGCGACCTCCTCGAGGGTTCTCCCACCGGCGTGGTGCGCTTCCGTATCCCGGCCAACCGCCTGGATGACTCGCGCGACCAAAAGCTCCTCGAGGACTTCCTCGGCACCCGCGCCCTCCGCGTGAAGGTGACGCGGTAGGAGAGCCGACAGCGGATAGCTGCTAGCAGATAGCGATTCGCAACGGGAGAGGCCCCACCGGGCCTCTCCCATTTTTGCGCAAAGGCTCGCAGGAGGAAACGCAAAGGCACGCAAATGGGGCTGCGCAGGGTGGGTGGGTGTGCAGTGGCCTGCTCCGCCAGGCCGCCGGGGACGGCGGCCGTCAGGACGGGCAGCGCAGGGTGTGCCGCGACGGAGGGGTGGGGAGGGGAGGCGCGGGGCCGGGGGCTAACGCCGCCGAGGCCGGCGGCACACAGAAACAAAGAACGGGCGGCGCACGGGGGGCCACCTTCGGGCTCCAGGAGACGTGCACCTCCCTTTTCGCATCCGCCCCGGGGGCAATCAGTGCCCGCGCCTACCTCGCCCGGAGGTAGGGCCTACCTCGAAGCGACCTAGGGCCTACCTCGAGGCGACCTAGGGCCTACCTCGAAGCGACCTAGGGCCTACCTCGAGGCGACCTAGGGCCTATCGCGCGCGCGTGCGCGTGATGTGCGCGCGTGTATACGCGCGCGTACTAAGAATAAGGCAGGTGGGGTGGGGGCGAGCGCGGTGGGGACGGGTGTGGTATGATGTGCGCATGAATGAGTTGATTGCCCACGTTTACGAGATGAAGGTGGAGGATCGGACCTTTGACTTTGGGTCGGTCTTTCCGGTTGGTGCGCCGTTGGAACTGGAGATTGGCTGCGGGAATGGTCGCTTTTTGGCGGCGAATGCGGCTAAGCATCCGGAGCGGTGTTATTTGGGGGTGGAGCGGATGATGGAGCGGCTGCGGCGGTGCTCCAAGAAGGCGCAGCAGGGGGCGTTGAACAACCTGGCCTTTGTGCGCGTGGAGGCGGGGCGGTTCGTGCGGGAGGTGGTGCCGGATGGGTCGATTTCGGCCTTCTATCTCTTCTTCCCGGACCCTTGGCCGAAGCGGCGGCACCACAAGAATCGCTTCTTCCAGCCGGAGATGTGTTCGGTGCTGGCGCGGATTTTGGTCCCCGGCGGCAAGGTCTATATTTCGACGGACCACGCGGACTACTTTGGCGAGATGGAGCGGTATCTTTCGGCGGATGCGCGGTTTGAGGCGATTGAGCCGTTGGTGCGCGCGGAGGACGAGCAGACGGACTTCGAGCGGCTTTTCCTCTCCAAGGGCGAGCCTATCTACAGTTGCGCGTTTCAATTGCGGGCGGAGTCGACAGCGCGCGTTCCGCGACAGGTAGACTCGGTGCCTTGAGGTTGGCCGGAGCGTGGGTGTGTTCACTAGGTGATGAAGGAGATCGATGTCTGAAGGCCCTGGTTCAGTTCGTTTCGGTGTGAGGCAGCCTGTAGACTATCGACTGTCGACTGTCGACTCTTCTGCGCCTGCTACAGTCTTTTGGAGTGACCGGCTGGAGGTGTTGGCCGAGGGGCTCTTCCAGTGTTGGGAGGCGTGTACGGCGGGGGATCCCTTCGCGCAGTTTTGCGTGGTGGTGGGGGATTTGGCCACGCGCAACTGGCTGCAGCACTTCTTCCTGATGAGTCCTCCGCCTGAGCAGCGGAAGCGGCGGACTAAGCAGCGGAATCGGCGGATTCTGGCCAATATCCGCTTTGTGCCGATTGCCGAGTTTGTCAACGACTGGCTGGCTGCGCAGGTGCACCCGGCGCAGGATATGCGCAAGGCGGCCGAGCATCCCTATGCCAAGGGCGTTCTGACGTGGCGGATTGAGGCTATTTTGCGCGAGCACGGGGGGGATGCGTGTTTTGCGCCCCTGCAAAGTTATTTGGAGGGGGAGAGCCCCGAGGTTCAGGCGCGCAAGCGGTATGCGTTGGCCGAGCAGTTGGCGAAGCTCTTTGATGGTTATTTGGCCGCGCGCCCGGCGATGTTGCGGGGGTGGGAGCGGGGATATCGCAAGGCGGACGAGCCGTTGTGGCAAGCGGCGCTCTATCAACTGCTCGTTGCCGAAGAGCCCGAGACGTATGCGCGGGACTACGAGGCGGCGTTGGCGGAGGCGTGCGACCCGGAGCAGGCCTTTGAGGCCGGTTTTCCGCGCTACGCGGGCGTGGCGGTCTTTGATGTGTCGGTGGCGCCTTGGCCCTATCTGAAGATGGTCGCGCAGGTGGCGCGTGTGTTGCCGACAACGTGGTGGAGCTTCAATCCTTCCCAGGCGTACTGGCTGGAGGATAACACGAAGCGGCAAGCGCTCAAGGCGTTTACTCAGCAGTTGATGCAGGCATTGCTCACAGGGGAGGGGGAGGAGAAACTGCCGGAGGTCAATGACTTTTTTGCGGGCGGGGAGTCCAAGCTCTTGGGGGCACTGGCGACGGGCGGGCGAGGGGTGCTTTCTGCCGAGGCGGCAATGAGCGGCTTTGATCCGCTGTGGGTGAAAGACCCGATGCAAAAATCGGAGAAGGACTTCGAGACGGTGACGAAGTGTGCGCCGGAAGTTCACGCTTGCACGGGGCCTCGGCGAGAGTTGGAGGTGGCCAAGGAGGCGATGCACCGCTTCTTTGCCGACCATCCAGAGGCCCGGGCGTGCGACGCGTTGCTGCTCTGTGCCGATTGGCCAACCTATGCGCCCTTGGTTGAAGCGGTCTTTACGGGGAGCGATGAGGGGAAGGTTCCGGTCCGGCTGCAGCAAGGAGTAGGGGGCGAGAGCCCGATGGTGCAATCGTGGGAGACCTTGCTCGGCTTTCGATCCAATCGCTTTGAGGTCTCGGCGGTCTTCGATCTGCTGGGTATTCCGGAGATTCGTCTGCGCTTCGGCTTGTCGTTGGATGAGGTGGGAATGCTGCGCGAGATGGTGCGGCAGAATAACCTGCACTGGGGCTTTGACGCGGCGGATGTGGCCCGGGTGCTGCACCAAGCGCCCGAGGAAGCGCCTGATGAGGCCCAGATGCCCTTCACTTGGCGGCGGGGGTTGGACCGCTTTGTGGTCGATGCCCTCTATGGTCCGCACGAAGGGGTGGGGGAGATGGTGGAGCTCGCCGGGCTGGGGGCCATTCTGCCGGTGGGGGAGGTGGAGGGAGAGCGCGCCCAGAGCGTTGGGAAACTGTCGGGATTTGTCGAGGCGCTCGCGCGTCTGCGGCAGACCTTGCAGGGCGAGCGCACGGCCGAGGCGTGGCAGGAGGTGCTGCTGAAGGCGTTGGCGGACTTCTATGTGGCTGATGAGGGCGAGGCACTGGTGGAGGCCAATGCCATCCGCCATGCCATCGTTTCGACCGCGCGCGCTATGCAGGTGGCCCGGAGCGTGGCGAAGCGTCCGCCCGAGCGCGTTTCTGGAGAGGTGGTGTGCCGGGCGGTTGTGCAGGCAATTAAGGGGACTTCACGCGGAGTGCCTACGGCGGGTGATGCGGTGCGAGTGGCGCCGCTCACGCTGGGGAGTGCCGTGCCGGCGAAGTTTGTCTGGATTTGTGGCCTGAATGACGGCACCTTCCCTCGGGTCGACTTCAAGCCGAGCTTCGACGTGGTCTGGCGCAAGCCCTCGCTTTTTGAGGTGAGCGCTCGCGAGGCGGATGGCTATACCTTCTTGAAGGCGGTGCTCGGCGCGCGGGAGAAGTTGGGGCTGAGCTATGTGGGGGTGAATGCGCAGAGCCTCAAGGATGTTCCGGCCTCGGTCTTTCTGTTGGACCTTCTGGATTGGTTTGCGGAGGCAAAGGTGGCTTACAGGCGTTTCAAGCACCCGCTGAACGCGCACTCGCCGCGCTACTTCCAGACGGCCGAGCCCAAGGAGGAAGAAGCGCTTCCGCTATCTTTCTCTGCCGCCAACCGGGAGATTGCCGTGCAACTTCTCGTCGACCATCAGCAGGCACCGATTGAGGAGCTGGAGCCCTTCGTCTTCCCCGCCGGCCAGCCGCGCACGTTGGCATTGGAGGAGTTGGCGGAGTTCTACGCCCATCCGTGCAAATTGATTGCCCAGCGGCGGCTGAAGCTCTTTGCGCCAAGGCTCAAGTGGGAAAAACTCTCCGACGACGATGCCCTGGCGTTCGCGCCCTCCGCCACGATTATGTGCGAAAATATGCTCGATCACGCGGAGTTGATGGCAGACCCGATGCTCTTGCCGCGGTTGCGCGAGGAGGGTTGCTCCCTCTCCGAGCCGGAGATAAAGGAGCCCTTGGAGCAGATGGCCGCCGAGTATGCCGAGATGAAGTTGCGGTACTTCCCCAAGAATCGCAGGGCCTATTCCACGGCGCTCACCCTGCCGGAGGCGGCGCGGCGATGGCGCGAGGAGGGGCGCCTTCTTGACTTCTCGCAAGCGGTCGCACTCGCGGGAGAGGGCGTTAGGGTGACCGGGCAGGTGACGGGCGTGGTGTTGGAAACGGTCGGAATGGGGCCATTGCTGCACGTCTTCCGCTTTGGCAAACAATGGAAGGTGGACGAGGAGGAAGTGCGCGCGGCCTGGGTCTTCCATGTGGCCGGGCACGCGGCCGGGCATCAGTTCGCGACGGTGATGATGGGGCTCAATTGCGCGCCGGCGCAGGTCTTTCCCCCGATGGAACAAGCCGAGGCTCAGACACGGCTTGTAACGCTGGTGGACCAGGCGCTGAAGCCGTGTCCCTTCGATTTGGCTTTGTTGGGCGATAAGAAGCTTGACAAGCCGCAGGCGGCCTTTGCCGAGGCCTTGCAAGTGCCTGCGCCGTGGAAGACCGTTGGCCCCTAAGAGAAGAAGCAGGCGCGTATGGCAAAACCCTTTGATGAAGCAATCTTCAGCCCAGCCTTCGACTTGACCGGGGCGCATCTGGTGGCCGCCTCTGCCGGCACCGGGAAGACCTACAACATTCAGAACATCTATTTGCGCCTGGTGACCGAGTTGGGGCTCTTGGTGGGGCAGATCCAGGTGATGACCTTCACCGAGGCGGCCACCCAGGAGTTGCGCGACCGATTGCGCCGGGCGCTTGTCGACTTCGCAACCTTCCTCGCCGGGCACGAAGAGCAGTTGAAGAAGGACGAGGACCGAGCGCGGTATGCGAAGTTGCGCGACTGTGTGTGCGAGGGTAGGGGCGTGGCAGCGGAGGTGGTCCTCAAGCGCCTGGAGTTGGCCGTAATGACCTTCGACCAAGCGGCCATCTCCACTATTCACGGCTTCTGCCGACGCGTCCTCACGCGCTTTGCCTTCGAGACGCGCAGCGCCTTCGGGGCCGAGTTGGAGGACAACAAGGCCGCTACGCTCGTCCAAGCCGTACGCGATTGGTGGCGTGTGCAGCCCGAGCCGCCGTCCTTTACCCTTGAACAGCTGCAAGAGACCACGCTGGCGCTCTCGGGTAAGCACGATTGGCAAATCAACGAAGGGGAGCCGCTCCTAATCTGTCGAGCGGCCGCGATTGTCCAGGCCTACGAGGCGACCCGCTCGACACGCGAGACGCAAACCTTCGACGACTTGCTCAAAAGCGTACGCGAGGCGCTCTGCGACACGGCCCGTGGGCCGATGTTGGCCGCCGCCTTGCGCGCAGAGTTCAAGGCCGCACTGGTTGACGAGTTCCAGGACACCGACCCCATTCAATACGACATCTTCCGCCGCGTCTTCCTCGACTCCGCGGCCGACCCCAGGCCCATCCTCTTCTTCGTTGGCGACCCCAAGCAGGCCATCTACGCCTTCCGCGGTGGCGACATCTACACCTATCGCCAGGCCGTGCGTCACCCGGAGGTGGCCCGGGAGACCTATTGCCTCAACCGCAACTTCCGCTCCACGCCGCGTCTCATTAAGGCCGTCAACCAACTCTTCCGCGATCAACCTGGCACCCACACCTTTGGCGATGAGGCCATTGCCTATCCAGACGATCTTTGCGCCGGAAGTACGGAGGCAGGCCTGTTGGTGCCGGGGCCGGAACCGGGCGTGTTGCAAGAGGACCCCACGCCCTTCCGGATCTACTGGACGAAAAAGGCCTCCGAGACGATTGATGCCGCAACAGTCGAGACGGTGCTGAATGTGTTGCGGGAGCAGCCGGAGGCGGTGAAGCCCAAAGACATTGCCATTCTCATCCCGTCGCACAAGAAGGCCGACACGCTCTGCGAGGCCTTGCGCTCGGTTGGCGTGTTGGCGGTGCTCCAGCAGGCGGGGAATGTCTTTGCCAGCCCCATCGCCCTCGACTTGCTGTGCGTGCTCAAGGCGCTGGCGGGCTTTGGCGGCGCGCGCCAAGTGCGGGCGGCTTTGGGCACGGCTTTCTTCGCCTTTCGGCCAGAGCAGTTGGTGGAAAATGCCGAGGAGCCCGAGGTGGCCGAGGCAATTGAATTGCTGACGACGCTGACGCAGCGATGGATAACGCACGGCTTCTATGCCGCGTATGCCGCGCTGGAGGCCCATCCGCTTTGCAAGATTCGCCAGCGCCTGGCCCAGCACCCCAAAGGCGAACGCCTTTTGGCCGACTTGCTCCAGTTGATTGACCTTCTGGGAACGGCCCTCGCGCAGGTCGGCAACACACCAGAGCGGCTGGTCGATTGGCTCCAGACGCGCATTCTGCGCGCTGAAGATGGCTCGGAGACGCGTGAGGAGACCTATGCCAGGCAGTTGGAGAGCGAGCGAGATGCCGTCAAGATTATGACGCGGCACGTCTCGAAGGGGTTGGAGTTCCCGGTGACGATTATTCCGCTTCC
>JBJFFT010000067.1:0-8540 GCA_051891975.1 Candidatus Spyradenecus sp.
AACACTTTTGTTCATTAGTAGTGGACGCTTTTGTTCACTAGCAACGAACACTCCACATTTGGCGAACCTCAGCAACAAACAGACCGTGAGTCTTTCTTGACAACAACGCAAAGCCTTGAGAAGTTCGCCCTTGACTCGATGGGGGGGGGGTGGTAATATATAACTCATTGAGAAGCCGTAACCACTTAAGGAGGTCACGATGAAACGAGCATTCGTACTACTTGCAGGGCTGACTCTTGCCCTTTCTGCAAAGGCCCTTACCTACAGTTGGGTCTGGGAAAACTCCATTTGGAACACCACCAGTGACACTGCACCCACGGCAAGCGCAGCCGGCTATTACACCAAAACCACGCCGACCGGCTCCTTCGCGTGGAAGGCCACCTTCTTCAACTTGGCCTATGTTGCGGATTCGACTACCGAGTCGTATTTCATTGGGCTGAAGACCAATAACACCTACTACGGCATTCGCATCAACTCGGCGCGTGAAGCGTATGCGTTTACGACCTCGAGCACGGCTGCAACCGACACCACTACGGTCGCCTGTTCAACCATCTCTGGCAATCTCTCGTCCGTCTTTGAGTATGATGCCACGGCCAATCAGATGCACTTCTGGTTGGGCGACACCAAAATCGGCACCTTCAATAATGTCACCCTAGGCAACAACTACGTCTTTGGTGTCGGCGGCCCACCGGAGAATTACGCTACTAATAACCTCTCTCACTCCTTCACCTACGATGTCGGAACGATGGCGCAATTCTCCAATGCCATTGATGTTCCTGAGCCGACGGCACTGGCCTTGTTGGTCTTGGGGGTCGGCGGCGTGCTGTTGAAGCGGAAGCGTCTGTAACCTGTTTAGCAACGGTCTTCTCAATCCACGGCGGCGGCGATCTTATTGCCGCCGCCGCGCGTTTTCCGGAGCCGTTGCCAACGAGCAAGTGTGCACAGCACGCTTGCGACGGGGTGGAGCGCACCGCGCTCCCGGGGTGCAGGGCGAGAAGTCCTGCCTGGGGGTGCGGGGACGAGGAGTCCCCGGGTGTTCGCGACTGCGAGCGCAAGGCGCGGTGTTTGTGGTATAGTATAGGCATTATGAAACGAGTCCTTCCTTTGATGGTGATTGCGGCCTTGCTGTCGGGCTGCGCGAGTGTGGTGTATGAACGCGTGAGCGAGCCGGCGGGCGAGGTGCTCTCCGTGCACCAGACGGTGGCGCGCTTTGAGGGCTTTGAGGAGGTGCCGTGCCGGCACTTGACCGCGCAGTGCCCGAACAACTGCAACCACGGCGGCACGTATGCGCGCTTTGCGATTGTGGAGTACACCGGCTACGAGAAGCCCGGGCAATATGGCGACGAGAAGCAGGCAACCTTTGCCTTCCGCTTGGCGTTGCGCGATGGCACGCCAGATCCCTTGGTGCCGGCGGCGTTGCGCGGGGCGCTGGAGGAACTGAAGGTGGGGCAAGTGGTGGGGCTGGATTGGAAGCATATCTACGTGACCTCGCCCGAGGGGTCGAAGTGGCCCGAGCGAGTGGTGACGCGTCTAGCGGAGTAAAGAAGCGATGGAGAGCAGGCCGCTGCGGGTGTTAATGGCCGCCGGGGAGGTCTCCGGCGACATGTATGGCGGGGCGCTGATTGGCGAGCTTCGCAAGCAGTTCCCGGGCCGCGCGATTGAGGTGCGCGGTCTGGGCGGGGAGGCGATGCGCGCGGCGGGGGCCGAACTGCTCTATCACACCGATGCGCTCGGCTCGATGGGCATCTTTGAGGTGCTCGGCAAGCTCCGCTTCTACAAGCGCGTGCTCGACGATATGGTGGCGCTAGCGCGCAGCTGGCAGCCCGACGTGCTCATCACGCTCGATTACTACTCCTTTAATATCGCGCTGGCCGAGCGGGTCAAGGCGCTGGGCGTGCGGACGGTGCACTACATCTCGCCCAAGGTGTGGGTGTGGCGGCGCGGGCGCATCCAGCGCATTGCCAAGGCCTTCGATCTGCTGCTGTGCATCTTCCCCTTCGAGCCCGAGCTCTACGCGCAGAGCGGTCTGCGGGCGGTCTATGTGGGCCATCCCTTGGTGGAACAGGCGGCGCAGACGCGCACCGAACCGCCGCCGGAGTTGCCGTGGTATGGCGCGCACAAGGTGGCGTTGCTGCCCGGGAGCCGCGCCGGGGAGATTCGCGCCATTCTGCCGACCTTCCTGAAGGCCGCGCGGCGAGTGGAGGCGATTAAGCACGGCGACTGCTCCTTCATTCTGCCCACGCCCACACCGAAGATGCGCGCGGAGGTTGAGCGCATCCTGCGCCGGGGGCAGGGTCCGCGCCATTTGACGGTGGTGGAAGGGCAGGCGCGGCACGTGCTCGCGCAAGCCGACGCGGCGCTGATTGCCAGCGGCACGGCCACGCTCGAGGCGTGCCTGATGGATTGCCCGGCGGTCTTGGCCTACCGGGTGAGTCTGGCCACCGAGCTGGTGGCGCGGGTGGTGACGGCGGGGATGACGCTGCGCTTTGCCGGGCTGGTGAACATCATTGCCGGGCGCTTGGTGATGCCCGAGCTACTCCAACGGCAGTTTACGACCTACGAAGCGGCCTCGTGGCTGCTCACCTTCCTGCGGCCGACGGTCGAGCGCAAGCAGCTCTTGGCGGCCTACCGCGAGGTGCGCGAGAAGTTGGGCGAGGGCGGGGCCACCGCGCGCGCAGCCAAGGCCATCGCCGAGGAGTTGGCCTGATGGAGAACCTCCTGGCGGCCTTCGGTCTGACGCTGATTGCCGGGCTCTCGACGGGCATCGGGGCGGTGATCGCCTTCTTTGTGCGCAAGACCAACCTGCGCTTCCTCTCGGTCTGCACGGGGCTCTCGGCCGGGGTGATGCTCTATGTCTCCTTTATGGAGCTACTGCCCGAGGGGATTGAGACGTTGCGCGAGGCCGGGTGGACCAAGCCGTGGGCCGATGTGTGGGGGCTGCTGGGCTTCTTTGGGGGCATTGGCCTTATCTTTGCGATTGACCGCCTGGTGCCCGAGGCGGAGAACCCCCACGAGGCCCACGACGAGGCCGAATACGCCGAATTGCGCGACGCGCACGCCCCCACCCCGCCCGAGGCGCGCCATCACGTGGAGGAGACCGCGCGCCATAACCACGGTCACCTCCTGCGGATGGGGGTCTTCACCGCGCTGGCGATTACCATCCACAACTTCCCCGAGGGGCTGGCCACCTTCCTGACGGCGCTGGAGAACCCGCAGTTGGGCGTGGCCATTGCCGTGGCCATTGCACTGCACAACATCCCCGAGGGCATCTCCGTCTCGGTACCGATCTTCTATGCCACCGGGAGCCGGATGCGGGCCTTCGCGTGGGCGTGCCTTTCGGGGTTGGCCGAGCCGGTGGGGGCCTTCGCGCTCTGGGCGGTGATGGCGCTCTGCTACCGGAGCGTAGCCTTCACCCCGCCGCCAATGTTGCTGGGAATGGTCTCTGGCGGCGTGGCGGGGATTATGGTCTTCATCAGCCTGGACGAGCTGTTGCCGGCCTCGCGCACCTATGGGCAAGGGCACGATTCGCTCTGCGGGTTGGTGGCCGGGATGGCCTTGATGGCCATCAGTCTCCTCATTCTCTAGGCGGCAAGGGGGAACGAACGATGGCAACAGAGACAGCTGCGCGCTTTACGTGCCAACGGTGCGGCGCGTGCTGCCGCGTGCCGGGCTATGTCCGCGTCACCGACGAAGATTGCGAGGCGCTGGCCGCGCTGCTGGGCGTGAGTGTCGAAGCCTTCATCGCCGAGGAGACCGACCTGGCCCCAGCGCGGACCGGGCTGGTCCTCAAGGGCGAACCGAACGCGCCCTGCCGCTTTCTGACGGCGGAGAACCTCTGCCGCGTCCACCGCGCCGCCCCCAAGCAGTGCCGGGACTACCCCGCGCGCTGGCGAAGCGAAGCCATCGAGGCCGTCTGTGCGGCCAATAGGAGGGAACAACCGTGATTGAGTTCTTGACCGATAGCATCTTCTTCTGGGGCATTGTGGCCCTCATTGTGGCCTCCTTCGGAGTCTTTATCGACCGGATGCTGCGTCTGCGAAAGATCGCCATCGACCCGCAGGACTTCCTGCAGGGCATCTTCAACGTCCTCGACAAGGGGCAGACCGCCGAGGCGCTGGCAATTTGCGATGAGACGCCCGGACCGCTGGCTGCCCTCGTGGCCGAGGCCGTGGTCCACGCCGAGAGCGACGAAGCCCACCTGCGCGAGGTGCTCGCCGCCACCGCCCACGCCGAGCTCTCACGTCTGGAACGCCGGGCGATGCTCCTCTCGCTCTTCGCGCAAATCCTCCCCCTGCTCGGTCTCATCGGGACGCTCTTCGGGGGCTTTCTGGCCGTCTCGGCTATCGACGCGCACGCGCCGCTCATCCGCCCGGGGTTGACGGTGGAGGCGATCTCCGGCGCGCTTGGGACCTCGCTGGCCGGACTCATCGGCGCGGCCTTCTGCTACGTGGCCCACCACATCTTGGTGCTGCGCACCGACGCGCTCTGCCTGGATATGGATATGGGGATGGCCCTGATGCTCGAATACCTGGCGCGCAACGACGGTCTGCCCAACCAGAGCGCCATCGAGAGCGCCGAGGCCTAACCGCACGCGAAGGGAGAAGCCAATGGCCAACGCACAACAGCCTGTGAAACCTGCCGGCGGCGAGCCCTTTGTCTGGCAGCGCCACTCCTTTAGCGGGAGGCGGTGGCCGCGTAGCCGCGTGGTGCGCTCCTTCTTGCTCATCGTGCCGTGGATCGACCTGGCGTTGGCCGCGTTGCTGATTTACTGTCTGCTGGGCAAGACCGTGGTGCAGCCCGGCCACGTGGTGCAATTGCCCGCGGGCGAGGCGGCGGAGGGGTTGCCAGCAAATTGCCCGGCGGCGGTGGTCAAGCGCCTGGTGGCCCCAGGGCGCGAGCACGTCACGGTGCTCCTCCTAGAAGAAGGGCGCTATACCTCCGATAATCCCATCGAACTCGAGGCGTTGGAGCGGGCGCGGCCCGGGCGGGAGCTGAACTTGATGGTGGATGAGAGCGTGCCTTACGGTGAGGCGCTGCGCTGGATGGAACGGTTGCGCCGGTGCGGAGCCGAGCGGGTCAACCTGGTGCTGGCCGAACCCGAGCCGGCTGAAGGCGAGGAGCGCAAGTAGGCCCATGGCCCGGAACCTCAACATCGAGCGGCGACGCAAGCTCATTCGCCATTACCAGGCGATGCGGCGGCGGCGTTCGCCCGTGCGCCGGGCCTTTACCTACTGGTGGGCGAGCGCGTTGCTCACGGTCATCACTTGTGGTGTGCTCGCGCTGGCGGTGCTCGGGCTATGGCGCAGATTGCAGCAGGGGGCCACGCAGAGCGAGCGTTGGGCGTTGCCTGCGCCCGGGCTCACCCTGCATCTGGCCTCCGCACAGGAGGTAGCCAAGCTGCAGCGCCAGGGTAATGCCCGCCGCGCCGCGATGGCGTTGAGCGACCGCGAGGTGGGGATTTCCCTGGCCGGCAAGCTGCCCGAGCCCAGGCCGTTGGGCGGCAAGTCCTTGCCCGAACTGGCGCTCTCCATTTCCGTGGGCGCAGCAGGCATTGACCCCGAGGACCTCTTGCCGAGCTGCTACACGCCGCCGGCCGCAGTCGAGAGCCGTACAGTACAAGTGGCCGAGTCCCTGCGCTTGGCCGGGTATGCGCCGCACTTCCCACGTGAAGCCGCGCCGACCGGGCGTGGGCAGGCGATCTTCCAGGTCTCGCTCGACGCGCAGGGCCGGGCGGAGACAGTGTTGCGCCTGGCACCGGCCGGGGCGGAGACCGAGCTACTGCGCGCGCTGCGGTTTGGATTGAGCGCGCAACAGGGAACGTGCGGTCCGGCCGAAGGTTTGGTAATATGCCGCTGGCAATTAGGAGAAAAGGAGAGCTTATGACGAAGAGCGTATGGATTTTCGCCCTGATGGTAGCCCTCTGCGGGGGGCTGCAGGCGCAGTTGACCTACCAGAATGCCAAGGTGGAGACCGATTCCAAGGGTCACGTGATTGAGAAGCTGGACTACGACCGCAAGCTCGTGGCCACCAATGGCATTCCCACCGCCGCCGAATACCGCGCCGAACTGCAGGAGCGCGAGCGAATGAAGAAGGTCGCCGCCAAGGTCGGCCCGTGGTTCGATGCCATCCAGCGGCTGGAGATCGACCAGAAGAAGGGCGAGGAGAAGCACGACAAGGACGGCGGCGGAATGGCCGGAGACGGCGTCAAGGAAGTCGTTGGCCAGACTGGCGCAGGGATGGTGGCCTACATCGAGGCCATGCGCGTCTTCCAGAGCAATACCACCGAGGGCGGCTCGGTCTCGCGCGATGCCCGGCAGCTGAAGGCCGCGCTCGAGGAGTTGCTCTACCGGCGCGGAGGCGAGGTGGTCTGCGGGCCGAACCGAGGCGTGAGCATCAAGTATCCGCTCGAGCTGTTGCTCGTACGCTATCAGAGCTGGAAGGCGCAGTCGCTGCCGATGGATGAGCTCTATGCCGCCAAGTCGGCCGACCTTTGGCCGGGCAAAGTGCCCGACGATGCCGAGCGCGTCACCAAGAAGGTCACGCTCTACCCCGGCGAAGGCGGCTGGATCAGCACCGGGCTCTATGTGCCGCCGGGCGAGGTGGTCACCATCAAGTGCGGCAGCCTCTCGGGGAACCTCACCGCCCAGATCGGAGTGCATACCGATGCGCTCAACCCCAAAATCGTCCCCCTCGATGAGGATGGCAACCCAATGGACGACCCCTATAACCCCGTGGTGCCGAGCATCTCCAAGATCAAGATGGGCTGGGAGCAGGTGACGGATAACCGCCCGCTATGGCGTTGGCCCGAGATGTGCCGCTCGTTCAAGATCACCAAGAAGCGCCAGGAGATTGGCCACGTGCTCGGCGGCGTGCTCTGGTTCCAGTGGAGCGGCGGTTCGCGCCCGATGGATGTGGAGGTCTCCGGCTGCGTGCTGATGCCGTGGTTCCGCCTGGGCATCGATACCAACGAGGATTGGAACGAGCGCATCTCCAAGTATCCCGCGCCCTGGGGCGAGCTCCAGACCAAGAACATCATCTTCACGGTTCAATCGCAGCACCTGCGCAAGGTCAAGAATATGGTGGCCCTGGCGCAGTGGTGGGGCAAGGCGGCAGCGATTATGCACCGCGTCTCGGGCCGCGACCTGCCCACCGATAGCGAGGCGAAGAACTTCCGCGCCGCCAAGCGCGAGTGGGGCATCCTCCACAAAAAGCTCGTGCAACTGAACCCCGATGCCACGCCCGACACCGAAGAGCTCGTGCGCGCCGCTTCGATGCCCGCGCCCAAGCCCGCCGCCGGCGAAGGTGAAGTGGCAGAGGTCCCCAAGCCCACGGTCAACCGTTATGGCGATGCGGAGGTCATCGAGCAAGAGCCCGTGCCGGTGGATCCCAAGGCCCCAAAGGCGATGAAGAAGGCTACGCGCGAAAGCGAGCCGAAGTGGACCCCCATCCGCATCGTCGACGACACGCAGATTTCCGTGGGTGCCGGCCACTCGGGCTACCCGATTATGTGCATCCACTGGGGCGGCTCGATGATGAACCTCCCAAGCTTGCAGAAGGTCGGCGCCTGGGGCGCGCTCCACGAGATTGGCCACAATATGGGCCACGGCGTCACCGGCGTCTTCAAGCTCCCGGGCAACACCGAGGTGGTCAACAACTTCTTCGGCACCTGCGTGATGAACCTCCTCAACGGCACCGCCTTCCCCCGCATTATGGCCGATTCCTGGAACCAAATCGCCCAGTCGGTCAAGGCCGGCAAGCGCGACCTCTGGGCCACCGGCAACAACTCCACCCGCCTGGTCTTCTATATGACCCTCGCCCACCACTTCGGCGTAGAGAGCGTCGTCACCGTCGCCAACGACAAGTACGAGAAGTATCCCGCCTCCGCCACCGGCGACCGCCTCTGCTGCACCTGGTCCAAGGCCGTCAAGCGCGACCTCACCCCCTACTTCGAGATGTGGGGTCTGCCCCTCTCCAAGGCCGCCTACGCCTTCACGCAGGATTGGGTCCCCTGGCCCTCCGCCGCCGAGCAGGAAAAGCTCTTCGGCGGCGGCCCCAAGCTCGACGACCGCTACGGCTCGGGCGATGACGAACTCGACTTCGCCGCCTGCCCCGAAGAGAAGAAGACCCGCCGCCAGTTGCGCGAGCGCCAGAACTTCAAGGTCCCGCCGACCAAATAGTCCGCTCCCAGGAGCCCCACGATGTCCACGCCCACCCTCCTCTTCGGCCCGGTCCCCTCACGCCGCTACGGCCGGAGCCTGGGCATCGACCTGGTGCCGATGAAGACCTGCTGCTACGACTGCCTCTTCTGCCAACTCGGCCCCACCCCCCAGACAACCTGCACCCGCCGCGACTACGTCCCCCTCAGCGAAGTCTACCGCCAGCTGGAAGCCTGGCTCGCCAAGGGCGAACCGGTGGACATCCTCACCCTCTGCGGCTCGGGCGAGCCCACCCTCCACGCCCACTTCGGCGATGTGCTCGATTGGATTGCGCGCCACACCGGCAAGCCCTCACTCCTGATGAGCAACGGTGCCCTCTTCGCC
>JBJFFT010000068.1:0-2164 GCA_051891975.1 Candidatus Spyradenecus sp.
CCTACGACATCGCCAGCACCATCTACCTGACGCTCTACTCGATGCCCGTCAGCGCCCTGACCACCGACGAGATCCAAGCCGTCAAGGCCGACGACCTGGTGCGCGACGTGCTCCCTGCCGTTCAGGCCTCTCCCACTCGCTCGCTCCCGGTCACCGACGACGACGGGCGCGTCATCGGCACGATTAACGAACGCGACCTCTACAAGCAGCCGAACCTCGACATCATTATGGTCGACCACAACGAGCTCTCGCTGGCCGTGGAAGGGATGGACCAATTCCACATCATCGAGATTATCGACCACCACAAGCTCGGTAACTTCCCCACGCACGAACCAATCAACTTCATCAATCGCGTTGTCGGCTCCACCGCCACCGTCGTTGCCTGCCTCTACCAAGAGCAGAAGGCCACCCTCACCCCGGCCATCGCCGGGCTCCTCCTCTCGGCTATCATCACCGACACCCTTGCCCTTCAGTCCCCCACCACCACCGACATCGACCGCAATATGGCCGAGTATCTCTCCGGCCTCCTCAACCTCGAAGTCTCCGCCCTGGCCCACGACATCTTCTCGCACGCCTCCAAGCTCAACGACCTCTCCACCGAGAAGATCCTCTCGATGGACACCAAGGCCTACGAGGAGGACGGCATCACCTTCACCGTCTCGCAGATCGAAACCGGCACCTCCAACGAGCTCGGCGGCCGCGTGCCCGAGCTCCTCGAAGCTCTCGACGCGCGCTGCAAGCACGAGAAGCACTTCTTTGCCGCCCTGATGGTCACCGACATCACCGCCCTCAATTCTGTGCTCCTCGTGGCTGGCGACCCGCGCTTCATCGCCAAGATCCCCTTCCCCAAGACCGGCAAGGAGAACGTCTTCCTCTGCAAGGGCATTATGTCGCGTAAAAAGCAGCTCCTGCCCCTCCTCCTCGAGCAACTCAAGGCCACCCTCGGAGTCCGCTAATGGAGCTCTTCATCGCCGAGCCGCACGGGATGTGCACCGGTGTGGCCCGCGCCTTGCGCATCGTCCGCCGCACCCTGGAAGCGCACCCCGGCGAGCCGCTCTGGTGTTTCCACGAAATCGTCCACAACGAACACGTCGTCTCCGACCTGCGCGCCCAAGGGGTCCGCTTCGTCGATGACCTCGCCGACGTCCCCCCCGGCTCGCGCCTGCTCTTCTCCGCCCACGGTGTGAGCCCGGCCATCCGCGCCCAAGCGGCTGAACGCCACCTGGAAGTGGTCGACGCCACCTGCCCCTTCGTTGCCAAGGTCCACGCCGAAGCCAAGACCTTTGCCGCCCAAGCGCTCCCCATCGCCCTCGTCGGCCACAAGGGCCACGATGAAGTCGTCGGCATTCTCGGCGAAGCCCCCGCCGCCATCCGCGTCATCGAAACCGCCGCCGATGTCGCCACCCTGCGCCAGGAACTCCCCGCCGTGCGCGACCTCGCTCTCCTCAGCCAGACCACCGTCAGCGGCGAGATGTTCGCCGAGCGCCTAGCCGACCTCCGGGCCGCCGGCTTCCTTCCCCGCCTCCCCAACCATCGCGACATCTGCTACGCCACCCAGGAGCGCCAAGATGCCGTCCGCGACCTCGCCCGCCGCGTCGACCGCCTCCTCGTCCTCGGTTCGCGAACCTCCTCCAACTCCAAACGCCTGGCCGAAGTCGCCCAAAACGCCGGCTGCCCAGCCACCCTCATCGCCTCCCCCGAGGAGCTCGACGCGCTCGACCTCTCCGGCGTTGCGCGCCTGGGCCTCACCTCCGGCGCCTCCACCCCCGAAGAGCTCCTCACCGAAGTCGCCCGCCGTCTCACCGCGCGCACGTAGTTCGTCTTGAGCGATTAGGCGCTTGCGCAGGGTGGCCAACGCGCCCCCTCATCTGCCCCAAGTTTTTTCGTCATTTTGCTCTACCCCGATGGTAATGTTGGGGCTTCTCGAAACGCATTCGGTGCGAAGACAAAAGAGGCCCCAATATACCCCCTTTTGAGGTAGGCCCTACCTCACCTCGACCTAGGGCCTACCTCGAGGCGACCTAGGGCCTACCTCGAGTTGACCTAGGGGCTACCTCAAAACGCCTTCGGCGGGGTAGGGGCCATTCGGCGAGCGGAGCGGGAGGGGAGTGTGTAAAATGTCAATAGATTTGCGCAGGGCGCTTGGGAAAACTTGGAAAATGCG
>JBJFFT010000069.1:0-8325 GCA_051891975.1 Candidatus Spyradenecus sp.
CGAGCTCGACGAACTGGTCCTCGCCTACGCCACCAGCATCCACAAGTCCCAAGGCAGCGAATACCCCGCCGTCATCATCCTCCTGCACACCCAGCACTTCAAGCTCCTGCGCAAGAACCTCCTCTACACCGCCATCACCCGCGGCAAGCAGCTCGTCATCGTCCTCGGCTCCCCCAAGGCCCTCTGGATTGCCCTCCACGCCGAAGCCGACCTCCTGCGCCAGACCACCCTCGCCCGCCGCCTGGTGACGGCGAACTCAGAGCCCCAGCTTTGAGCGAAGCGCTTCTGCTGTTATGCCGGCAAGGGCAAAGCGCTTGAGGCGTGCGGTTTGACCGGAGAGGAGGGTGACGGCGGTGCGGGGGAGGCCGAGGGTTTCGGCGAGGAAGCGGCGGGCGGCCTCGTTGGCCTTGCCATCCACGGGCGGCGCGGTGAGGGCCACGCGGAGCCAATCGGCCTCGGCGCCGAGGATGGCATTCTTGGAGGCGCGCGGGGTCACCTTGACGGTCACGGCGCAGCCGTTCTTCCACGGTTCACACCACACGGGCCACCGCCTGAATGAGGAAGATCCACACCCCGCCCAGGACCGTCGAGAGCAGCCCGTAGACGAAGTAGGCGAGGATGGGGGAGAGGTTGAGCGGCCCCACGCGGAAGGAGGGGAGGAAGCCGCCGAGGAGCCTCAGCAGGTCATCCATCAAGGCCGTGAGCGAGCGCGACTTGACGAGCGCGGCCAGGAGCCCGAGGATGAAGGTGAGGAAGAGGAGACTGCGGAAGATCGTCAACAGCGCGAGCGCCGCCGTGCCGGCCAGGAAGGTCAGGCGCAGCGCCACGGGCAGAGGCGTTAGGTCAAAGGGATTACCCAGGTCCCACTGGCGGAAGAGCTCGGAGACCTGCGCCACCTCGCTCAGCGGATAGAGCACCTGCCCGGCGGCTGCCTGGCAGAGGGCAATCAGCCCCACCCACCCGACCAGGAGAATCGGCGCGGCCAGGCTACGCGGCAACTGCGAGAGGGGGCGCGTGAGGAAGGCTAAGAGGTCGCCCGAGTAGCCGGGCAAGACCTTGGCGCGGTGCAGCAGCTTCAGGAGCAGCCCGGCCGTGACCAAGCCCCACCAGAACCACAGGAACTGCACCGCCGCCACCGCGAGCCACCCCAGGAAGCCCTGGGCCGGGAAGAGGTAGATCGCGTAGAAGTCCACCGACACGGCAGCCGTGGCGAAGCGCCGCAGCAGCGCCGCCCGGGCACTGAGGGCCATCGCCAGCACCAGGCAGCTCAGCGCGCGCGGCGGCAGGAAGAGGGCCGAGTGCAGCGCGCCGAGGAGCTTATCGAAGAGGCGGTCGGCCCACGCGGCAAAGGGGTTGAGCAGGAGATACTTGGGCGGCAGGCAGGCGCGGACGAAGGCCACGAGCGCGAGCCACTGCAATAGCGAGAGGAGCGTATCGGCAATCATCCCTCGCCGCCCTTCTCGAAGATGGCGCCCAGACCAAAGAGCGTGAGCGTGGGGTCGAGCGTGCAAGGCAGGTCGGTCCCCGCCAAGACCCAGCCGGCATAGCCGCCGGTGGCCACCACCTTGGCCTGCCCGCCGAAGGGCTGCTGCAGGTGGGCGACGATTTCGCGGACAATCCCGCGGTAGCCGACGCGTGCCCCGAGGGCGATGGCCTCCTCGGTGCTCTTGGCAATCTGCGGCGTTTCGCCGCCCAGGGAGACCTCCGGGAGCAGGGCGGTCTTCTCGTGCAGGTAGCTGGTCATCAGCGGCAACCCGGGGGTGAGCACGCCGCCGATATAGGCCGGGCGCGCGTCGAGCACCTCGAAGTTCAGCGCCGTGCCGAAGTCCACCACAATCAGCGGCGCGCCATACTTGGCCAGGCCGCCGGCGGCATCGGCCAGACGGTCCGCGCCGATGCGCTCGGGGTGCGGGTAATCGAGGGTGAAGCCCAGGGGGCTCTCGCAGGTCACGAAGCGCGGGGTGCAGCCGAGGGTCTCGCGCACCAGGCTCCGCCAGCGGGCGTTGGTCTTGGGCACCACCGAGGCGATGCTCACGCCCGCCACGGCCTCCGAGGCGATAAGGCGGACCATATCCGAGCACGCCTCGGGGTTCGCCAAGATTCCCCCCTCCACGCGGCAGACGCGCGAGACTTCGCCATCCTCGTAGAGTCCGAGGGTGGTGGAGGTGTTGCCGACATCAATGCAGACTAGGCGCATGGTGATTGAGCTGTTAGCGGTTAGCGGATAGCTGTTAGCGATTAGCGGACAGCCGACAGCGGACAGCGGACAGCCGCTTACGCGACGGGCAGACAGGTGGTCCAGAGGAGGGCTTCCACGGCTCAGACGGGCCAAACACCTCGAGCGCCAGCGCTGTCAGCTGTCGGCTGTCAGCTTACAGCGCGCTCCACTCCAGGGCGAGGTCGATGCTCGGGGCCGAGTGGGTGAGGGCGCCGACGCTGAGGGCATCCACGCCGGTGGCGGCGATGGCGTTGGCGGTCTGCAGGTTGATGCCGCCGGAGGCCTCGAGCTTGGTGACCTGGGTGGCGGCGCGGGTGATGGCCACGCACTCGCGCATCAGGTCGCAAGGCATATTGTCGAGCATAATCCATTCGGGCTCGGCGCGCAGGGCGGACTTGAGCTCCTCGATGGACTCGACCTCGATCTCGACGGCCAGGAGGGGATAGGCCTTGCGCGCGGCCTCGACGGCGAGGTCCAGGCGCTTGGGGTCGCCGCCGGCCCAGAGGGCGCGATGGTTATCCTTCATTAGCACGCGGTCGTAGAGGCCGAAGCGATGGTTGGTGCCGCCGCCGCAGCGCACGGCAAACTTCTCGAAGACGCGCAGGCAGGGGGTCGTCTTGCGCGTGTCCAGGACCATGCAGTTATACGGCTTGACCGCCTCGACGAATTGGTGGGTGAGCGTGGCGGTGCCGCACATGCGCTGGATGAAGTTGAGCGCGGTGCGCTCGGCGGTCAGGATGGCGCGGGCGCGGCCAGTGAAGCGGGCCAGGACGCCGCCGGCCGGGGCCAGGGCACCATTGGGGATGAGGATCTCGTAAGAGAGGGTGGGGTCGAGCATCTGCAGGATGTAGAGCGCCACGTTGAGCCCGGCCACGCAGCAGGCCTCGCGGGCCTGGATTTCGCCGGTGGCCAGCACATCGGGCCCCACGAGGGCGAGAGTGGTGGCATCGCCCGCGCCAATATCCTCCTTCAGCGCGGCGCGGATGGCAAGCTGCGCGCGCGGATCCTTGGTAATGTCAGGCAAAGTTTCGGGGTTTGTATGCATAGAGCAACCTCCTTCTCGTGAAAGACTTCAGACTTCCGGCGCGAGGTCCGGATTCTCGGGCAGAGCGCCCAGAAAGGCGTGCAACAGGCGGATGATTTTCTCGACGTCCTCGAGGTCAAGCGTCTCCACGGGCGAGTGCATATAGCGCAGGGGAATCCCCACCAGCGCCACCGCCGTGGCCCCGCCATTGAGGCGCATCGCGTAGGCGTTGTTCCCCGACGCGCGCGAGCGCACCTGGTATTGGCAAGCAATCTCCTCGAGCTTGGCCGTGTCGAGCAACATCTGCCGCAGCTTGGGGTTGTAGAGCGGCCCAGTGCCGATAATCGGTCCGCCGCCCAAACGCACATCGCCCATCTTCCGGCAATCCTGCGGGTGCATATCCGTGGCAAAGCCCACATCCAGGCAAATGCCAATATCGGGTTTGACCAACTGCACGGCCGTCTGCGCCCCCACCAACCCCAACTCCTCCTGCACGCTGCCCACCAAGTGCAGCGCCACATTCAGCGGCGCGAGCGGCTCCTCGGCCAGGCGCCGCATCACCTCGGTGATAATAAAGGCCCCAATCCGGTTGTCAAAGCCCCGGCACGCCACCCGGCTCCCCGCCAACTGCACCCAGCCGGCATCCACCACCGCCGCAGCCCCCAACGCCACCAGCTCCTCGGCCTCCTCCTTCGAGCGCGCGCCAATATCCACCGGCGCCTGCGACAGCTCCTTCGGCGCCACATTCTCGCGCTCGCTCGCGCTCATCAGGTGCGGCGGCCGCACGCCAAAGACCCCATTCACCGGCCCCTTGCGCCCCTGAATAACCACCCGCTCGGCCGCCACCGTCGGCACCGTCACCCCGCCATTGGGGATCAGCCACACCCGCCCCCGCTCATCGATGTGGGAGACCAAGAAGCCAATCTCGTCGCAATGCGCCTCGAGCATCACCTTCACCGGCGCGCCCTCATTCAGCACCGCGTGCAAGTTCCCGTGCACATCAAAGGCACTCTCCACCCCCGCCTCGCGCAAATAACGCGCCATCAGCCGCTGACCATCCTGCTCCACCCCACTGGGCGAAGGACACGCCATCAGCGCCTTCAGAAAGCTTAACGACCGCTTATCCATACAACTCGGCTCCTTTGCAATTCGCCCCGCAGTATACCATAAAAAGCAAGAAGCTGTTAGCAGTTAGCTGTTAGTAGCTAGCGAGGTGCGGGCTGTCGCCCGCGAGAGGGGGCGGCTGCGCCGCCGTGAGGGGCGCCTCCGGCGCGTTCTGTCATCTGTCATCCATCATCTGTCATCCGGCGCGCCTGCACCCTGCCGCCGTCCCCGGCGGCCCTTAAGCGTTTTGCAGTGGCCTGCTCCGCCAGGCCACTCCCTTCCATTAGAAATCACGCGCGCCCGCTACGCGCGCCCGCGCACGCGCCTACACGCGCGATAGGCCCTACCTCACCTCGACCTAGGCCCTACCTCGGGTCGACCTAGGGCCTACCTCGACCTGAGGTAGGCCCTACCTTTTTTGGGGGTATCCGCGGCCCCGAACGGGGATAGGGGCACGAGGTGTGCCAGCAAGCGTTGTGCCAGGCCGCCCCCACACGCGCGCTGCAATATATAAAAGCAGCCCCGCCCGTCCTGACCGCCTCCCTCCCCGGCGGCGTTAGCAGCCCGCCCCCCGCCTCCCCCCGCCAGCCAATCCGTCGCGGCACGCACCTGTCGACTGTCCACTGTCCACTGTCGACTCCCGCGAGCGAAGCGCAAAAAGGCTTGCGTTCCGCTCGCGGGTGGCGTATACCGGTGGGCACATAGTTTGAGTTGGACGAAGTCTCGCGACCTCTCGCCGCCTCAGACGCTACTGTTGCGTCACGCAACCACATTCGTTCAGCGGAAACGACCAATTTCTACGAGAGAACGAACGGGCTGCGGAGGCGCGCTGGGGTTATCCCCTGGCGTGTTTCCCCGTACTGTTTTCTCTCAAGGCTTTGGTCGGCCTCCGCTGAAGACAAACGGCAGGAGGCACGCCTTTATTGTCTCTTCTGCCACGACCACGAGGCCGGGATGTCCGGCCGGCGGCGAGGGGACTGTTCTGCGGCCCTTGCCACAAGGCGCAAGCGCAGGACGGAGGAGAGCAGATGGCAGTACGAGCGGAGGCGTTGGTTTCGGCCTTTCGTGCGCGGGGGGTGTCGCTCTTTGCGGGCGTGCCGGATTCGCTGTTGAAGTCCTTTTGCGGGTATCTGACCAATTGCTGTGCAGCCGAGCACATCATTGCAGCGAACGAGGGGGGCGCTGTGGGGTTGGCGGCGGGGCACTATCTGGCCACGGGGCGCGTGGGGGTGGTCTACCTGCAGAACTCCGGGCAGGGGAACGCGGTCAATCCGCTACTTTCGCTGGCCGATCCGGAGGTCTATGGGGTACCAATGGTGCTCTTGGTGGGGTGGCGTGGGCGGCCTGGCGAGCACGATGAGCCGCAGCATATCAAGCAGGGGCGGGTTATGTTGCGGCTCTTTGAGGCAATGGAGATCCCTGCGCAAGTGTTGCCGGAGGCGGAAGACGCTGCGGTGGCAACGGCACAGGCGGCGGTAGAACAGGCACTGACCGAGGGGCGGCCGGTGGCGTTGGCGGTCCGGCGCGGCACCTTTGCGCCTTACACCTTGGCGCGGCGAGAGGCGGACTTGGGAGCGCTACGGCGAGAGGCGGCGATAGAAGCGGTGGTGGCGCACTTCGGCACGCGGCCGGGAACGGTCTTTGTCTCGACCACGGGAATGGTCTCGCGCGAACTCTATGAAATTCGCGAGCGATTGGGGCAAGGGCACGGGCACGACTTTCTAACGGTGGGGTCGATGGGGCAGGCGGCAATGATTGCTCTGGGCATTGCGCGTGCCCAGCCGACGCGGCAGGTCATTTGCCTAGATGGCGACGGAGCTACGCTGATGCAGATGGGAAACCTGGCGATTACGGGTTGCTCGGGGGTGGCCAATCTGGTGCATGTGGTGCTCAATAATGGCGCACACGATTCGGTGGGCGGGCAACCGACCGTTGGCGGCGCGGTAGATTTAACGGCGATTGCGCGTGCGTGCGGTTATGCGGTGGCCGAGCCCTTCCGAGGTTCGACGGCCGAGGATCTGGCGGCCTATTTGGCAGCGAGCGAGCGCTCGGCGGGCGCGCGGAGCCGCTTCCTGGAAGTGCGCGTGGCGAAGGGGGCGCGCGCGGATTTGGGGCGGCCCAAGGAGTCGCCGCGCGAGAACAAGGCGGCACTGATGGCGGAGCTGGGCGTATGAAAGGTGTGGAGCGGGCCATTCTGATGGCGGCAGGGTTGGGGACGCGGATGCGGCCCTTGACCGAGCGCGTGCCCAAGCCGCTGGTGACGGTACGCGGCCGACCGTTGATTGAGACGGTACTTGCGGCGCTCTGGGCGCGCGGGGTGGCCGAGGTGGCGATTGTGACCGGGCACCTGGGCGAGCAGTTCCAACCCTTGGCGGCGCGGGAGCCGCGCGTGCGGCTGATTGAAAACCCCGATTACGCGCGCAAGAACAACCTCTCGTCGTTGGCCGTGGTGGCAGAGTTTCTGGAGCAAGGAGACTGTTTCATCTGCGAGGCGGACCTCTTTGTGGCCGACGAACGGCTGCTCTGCCAGGCGTTCCCACGCTCGGGCTACCTGGGCAAGTTCGTGGCCGGGTGGTCGGAGGATTGGCTCTTCGAGACGGATGGTGCCGGGCACATCCTGCGGATCGGCAAGGGCGGGCGCGACTGCTTCAATATGGCCGGCATCTCCTTCTTCCGGCAGGCCGACGGCGCGCGCCTGGCACAGGCTATTAAGCAGGCGGCGGCCGATGCGGAGAACGATGGGCTCTTTTGGGACGAAGTGGCCGATGCGCTGGTCCAGCGCGGAGAGCTCGAGCTGGCGGTCTATCCGGTGGAGGCAAATGCCATTGTCGAGTGCGACACCGTGGAGGATTTAAGGAGCATAGAAGAAGATGAAGCTTAAACGAAACATTCTCTTGAACCCCGGGCCGGCGACGACGACCGACTCGGTGAAAATGGCCCAGGTGGTGCCGGACATCTGCCCGCGCGAGCAGGACTTCGCCCGGCTGATGAAGGGGTTGCGTCGGGACTTGGTGCGCGTGGTGCACGGCGATGAGCGCTACACCTCGGTGCTCTTCTGCGGCTCGGGGACCATCAATATCGATGTTTGCCTCAACTCGCTGCTCCCCGCGGGCAAGCAGGTGCTTGTGGCCGATAACGGGGCCTACTCCTCGCGCGCCGTGGAGGTCTGCCGCGCTTACGGCCTGCCGCATATCGACCTGCAGCTGCCCATCGAGCGGCCCATCGCCCCCCGCGCCGTCGAGGCCGCGCTTCAGGCGAACCCCGAGGTGGCCGTGCTCTACACCACGCACCACGAAACCGGCTCGGGCGTGCTCAACCCCATTCGCGAGCTCGGCGCGCTGGCCCACCGATACGGTGCCACCTTCATCGTGGACACCACCTCCACCTACGCGATGCGGCCGATTGACATCGTCGCCGACAACGTGGACTTCCTCTTCGCGTCGGCACAAAAGGGGTTGCAGTCGATGACTGGCCTCTCCTTCATCGTCGGCCGCGAGGATCTCATTCGCGCCTCGGCGGACTACCCCATGCGCAGCTACTACTGCAACCTCTTCCTGCAATACGATTGCTTCGAGAAGACGGGTGAAATGCACTTCACCCCGCCCGTGCAGACCATCTACGCCACGCTACAGGCGCTCAAGGAGTATTGGGCCGAAGGCGAGGCGGCCAAGTGGGCGCGCCATACGCGCGTCTTCGAGGCCCTCCACGCCGGGCTCGAGCGCCTCGGCTTCCGCAATCTCATCCGGCGTGAGGACCAGGCCGGGCTTGTTATCTCGGTGCTTTACCCCGATGACCCAAGCTGGTCCTTCGAGGCCGTGCACGACGGCTGCTACGCGCGCGGCTTTACCATCTATCCCGGCAAGGTCGGCTCGGCGCGCACCTTCCGCCTCTGCGCCTTGGGCGCGCTGGATGTGCCGGACATCGAGGCCTTCTTCGCGGCTCTGACCGAGGTGCTTGCCGAGAACAACATCAAGGTGAT
>JBJFFT010000070.1:0-8264 GCA_051891975.1 Candidatus Spyradenecus sp.
TGGCGACAAGAGCCAAGCCGCCCGTCTGCGCGCCCTCGAAGGCTTCCGCTCCGGCAAGGTCCAAGTCCTCGTGGCCACCGACATCGCCGCCCGCGGCATCGATGTTGACGATGTCACCCACGTCATCAACTACGACCTGCCTGACGAGCCCGAAACCTACGTCCACCGTATTGGCCGCACCGCCCGCGCCGGTGCCGAAGGCGAAGCCATCAGCCTCGTCTGCCCGCACGACCGCCAGGCCCTGCGCACCATCGAGAAGTTCATCGGCCGCCCCATCCCCCAGGATGCCGACCAGCCCTTCCACTCCGAAGCCGCCCGCAACGCGATGGGCGCCGATGCCGTCCGCCCCAAACGCGCCCCCCAGCCGCGTCCGCCGCGCCCGGCCAAGCCCGCCGCCGCCAGCGTGCACTCAAAACCCTTCTTCGCCGCCGTCAAACGTCCCCGCCCGTGAGGTCTTCTATGCTCATCGTCACCAAAACCGTCTCCTTCGACGCAGCCCACCTCCTCACCGGCCACGCCGGCCAGTGCCGCAACCTCCACGGTCACACCTACCAGCTCACCGTTGAGCTCGGCAACGTCCCCCCCATCCCCGGCCAACCCGAGGATATGGTGATGGACTTCAAGGAGGTCAAATCCGTCCTCCAGGAGGAGATCGTCTCCTGCTGCGACCACGCCTTCCTCTACAACACCACCTCCGCCGTCGAAAGCGACATCGCTTCCGTCCTCCAAAAGCACGGTCTGCGCGTCTATCCCCTTCCCCACCGCACCACCTCCGAACTGCTGGCCAAACACTTCTTCGCCAAGATTGCCGCCCGCGGCCTCCCCGTCACCGCCGTCTCCCTCCGCGAAACCCCCGAATCCTGCGCCACCTACCGCCCCTAACGCGCCGGCGGTGAGTTGCCACCCGCCCCGAGGTTAACCCGGACTCCGCCCGGCTTGAATTGCCACCCGCCCCAGGCCCGATTAATAACCCTTAGGGATAATGCAATTAAGCCTTAGGGACAATTCAATTAACCCTTAGGGTTATTTCAATTAAGTCTGAGGGTTAATAATCCGCCATCGCCCCGAGTCCATCTTCTCATCAGCCCAAACGAGGTTCGCCAATGACCCTCCTGCCATCGCAAGCCGAACTTGAACACTGGAACCGGCAATGGGAGTCTCTCCCGCGGTTGAAGAACTACTACGCCCAGGAAAAGGCCTTGGAATGGCTCTTTAAGGCCTATCCACAGAATACTGTCTTGGAGCAAGTACTCATCAAAGTGACGGCCCTCGATACGCTCTATTCCACGAGCATCTTCCACATTACCGAGACGGCGCAACACATCTGCACAGCCTTGATTGACTTTGATGCACGGGTCAAAGAGGGTGACCTCTCGCTCGTCAAGGATCTCGCAGTCTTTAAGGTGGTGCAAGTGGACGGTCAAGAGCGCGAAAAACACATCTTCTCCTTCGCCTCCAAGTATTGCTCGTGGCACAATCCCGAGGCTTATCCCATCTATGACTCCAAGGTTCGCGACAAACTGCGTGCATTCAAAAACGACCTCGGGAAGGATCTTGTATATACAAAAGGCTCGCTCGACACCTATGACGGCTTCTGCAACGCGATGGCTGAGGTGCGCGACAAGTTTCATCTCGACCCTTCGATGAAACGGATTGACCGCTATCTCTGGGCTTGGGCCAAGGACGATGACTGCAAGGCCAGCAACTCTAAAACGACCTCATAACCCCATCTCCTCCCACGTTGGCATAGGCCATACGCCCTAGCATCCCCGCCGCCCTCCACGGCGACAAGAGCCAAGCCGCCCGTCTGCGCGCCCTCGAAGGCTTCCGTTCGGGCAAGGTCCAAGTCCTCGTGGCCACCGACATCGCCGCCCGCGGCCTCCCCGTCACCGCCGTCTCCCTCCGCGAAACCCCCGAATCCTGCGCCACCTACCGTCCCTAACGCGCCCGTTCCGCAACGACTACTTTCCCGACAAGGCCACCGACCCGTGGCCTTGTCTTTTTCCCTTTGCTCAAGTCCTAAAAGTGGGTGCTTCGGGGACGGTTCGAGGTAGGGCCTAGCTCGATGTGGGGTAGGCCCTAGGTCGATGTGAGGTAGGCCCTAGGTCGAGGCGAGGTAGGGCCTACCGCGCGCGTGGGTGCGTGCGCGTGCGCGCGTGACGAGCGCACGCGCGAGTTAATTATGGTGGGGTGGGAGGCGGGCCGCTCGTTTTGACAGGCCGCGTCCTCGCGGCCCCTCGGGGCGCATGGCCGCTAGGGACGGCGGGCCGTCAAAACGGGCAACATTCCTTACGCGGGCATAGCGAGTACCTCACGGCCCGCAGCGCCACCTCACGCGGCGTAGTCGCAGCCGCAGCCACACGAAAGTGTTTGACTTTTGCGTGCGTGAAGGTCTAGAATACTACTATGGCATTTTTCGCCATACAAGGATTTTGATACAGCGGCCAATAGGCCGGATGAGAAAAGGATGAGTATGAAGCAGAGTAGCCGTTTGGCACTTGGTTTGAGTGCATTGCTCTTGGCGCTGACCTCGCGCGCCGAGGTGACGAGTTCGCGCTATAGCTATGCGATTACGCGCGGGCCGTGGCCGGCAAATGCGTCGGAGGAGGAGGGCGGCGCGGGCGATGCGCGCTACACCACCACGCCGATTACGCGCGCGGACATTAAGACGGTCGATGAGATGAAGGCCGCTATTGCCGAAGATGCTAACTTGGGGGAGAATGCCACCAAGCGGAGATATATGGCGGTGCTCTTTACGGGTTGGGATTGGAGCGAAGCGGGGAGCTTGATGTTGCAGGCGTGGCGCAAGGGGGTGGGAGCCCAGTTCGTCACGGCGGTTTATGATTGGCCGGAGCGCGATTACGTGGTCAACGAGAAGGTGACGAACGAGGACGGCACCGAGACGACGGTGTCGACGAATCTCTCGGCGCTCTCGCGCAACGGGCTTGCGAGTATCTTCCCGCTGGGGGCGCCTTTGGGTAGCCGCGTGCAGGTGTGGCCGGCGATGGCGCTCTATGATGCCGAAGGGAAGATTTGCGCCCTGGAAGCCGGCTTGGAGGCCTTGACGCAGGATGAGATTAAGACGAAGCTCGCCACTTGGGCCGCTGCAGCCGATGAATATGCCGAGCTGCGTGCCAAGGCCTTCGCCGCTACCGAGACGGATATGATTGACGAGGCGGAGAATGCTGCGAGCACGATGGGGCTCAAGTACACGACTACCACCGAGACGGTGACCAACGAGGACGGCACGTCGACGACGGTGACCACCAACCACTTTACCGATGCCGCCGGTCGGGAGATTACGCTCAACGTCTACAAGGCCGCGCTCTTGGCCCAGGCGATGCTCAAGCTCGAGAAGCAGATCTATATGGTCTCCTACCTGCGTACGGTGACGAACAATAACTCCGTGCCGGCCTGCAACCGCAAGGACGACTTCAACCAGATTGCCGCGTGGGACCCCGATGACATCTCCGGCGCTTATCGCCGCGTCACGCTCCTGGAGTTCTACGACATCTCCGGCACCTTCCGCGCGTCGGTGACCAGTGCGCTGCGCAGCAGTCTGGCGAACTACATCGATAACTCGCGCCTGATCAAGTGGTCGGACAACCAGTATCAGCAGGCCCTGCTGCTGGGCTACAACCTCTACAAGGCCACGAGCAACTCGGCGGGGGCTTCGATGAAGCAGACCTACCTCGATGTGGCCCATATCTACGCGCGTGAAGCGGTCCGCCAGAGCCCGGCGAGTTTCTGGGGAGAGGCCGGGCGCGGTCGCCTGGAGATGAATGGCTTTGGCCCGGTGATGCTCGGTTTTGGCTGGAAGGCGCGCAACTTGCAGGCTACCACGGGAATCACGACCACGGTTGAGGATATGCCGATTCCGGCGACGATGGAGGGGGGCAAGTTCGAGATTTCCGCCGAGGAGGTGGCGCGGCAGGATGGGATGACCATTGAGACGGCGGACGGGACGACCACCTTCAAGTGGGTCCTGCGCTACGGCAATGACTTCAAGTTCCCCAAGCAGGGCTGGTACACCGTCAAGATGGCGATGAACAACGGTGGCACGGCGATGACCGTCACCGGCTTTAAGATTTACCGCGGCACCGGGCGCCTGGATGACTACACCGCGGGCACGCTCCTCTTCGATGGCACCTCGACCACGGCCGCCAAGTTCGCGCCGACCAATGGCGACACGATGGGCTCGTTCCAGGGGCAGAACTTCACCTCGGGTGTTTCGCTCACCCCCGGCGGCTCCTTCTCCTTCACCTTCTATATGCCGCAGGATCCCGACCGTCTCTTCCCGCGTTGGGAGCGCGATTGGGGCGACGAGCCGAAGTATAACGATATGGCCATCGAGATTACCGGCACGACCACCGGCACCTCCGCCGGCTCCTTCGCGGTGACCCCCCTGTGCACTGCCGCAGCCGCCACGGCCCCGAATGCCACTCAGGTGACGGTCGATGGCGACACATTGGAGATCGGCTCGGCCTTCGGCACGCTCGATGGAAAGGTAGCCGACATCGAGAACCTGCCGCAGGGCACGGTGGCCGACCGCGTGGGTGACCGCGTGATGGAGCTCTTGGGCCTCAAGGCCAATTCCGAGGGCACCGTCACCACCAACGAGACCTATCTCGCCGCCCTTACCTATGCCGACTTCTTCTACGAACACCAGAGTGCGCGCGGCTTCGAGGGCAAGGTGGCTGAGGCGCTCCAGAAGGACCTCAATGGGCAGGAGGCCATCAACGCCCTCTTGGCCGACAAGACCTGGTTGACCGACCTGCTCACCTCCGGCCCCAGTTCCGTTGAGGCGCTCATCTACAACGGATCGGCCGACTTCGGCAACAACAAGGCGCAGATGCGCGCCGACCTCATTGACCGCTTTGTCTCCGTCTGGAACTTCGACAAGATCTATGTGAACACGCAGACGAAGAACGGCACCTTCACCGACCGCCGCGGGAAGCTCGCCGCCGCCCCCGGCACCACCGATTACGATGCCTTCCTGCGCCGGATGGCCGTGGCCGCCGCCCTCAACAACACCCCCAAGGGCAATGGCCTCTTCTTCCACACCTGGCTCTGCTATCGCGACTTTGCCGACCGCGCGCTGCTTCACGGCGACTTCTATTGCCAGACGCCCTTCCAGATGCGCATGTCCTACAACTCGCTCTCCTATTCCACTCTCGACCTGATGCACTCGGTCAAGACCGCCCCCACGCGCATTGACTACATCAACGGCACCGCCTGGCAGACCAACTACCGCACCTGGAACTTCTTCGGCGACTCCATCTTCGGCGCGGACTACTATGTGCCCTGGTCTAACTCCATCCTGACGGGCTTGGCGCTCGGCCGCGAGATTGGCGCGGTCTGCGGCGGCATCTCGAAGTATGGCGCGATGGCGGCAAACTCCTCGGGCCGCCGCTCGATTACCGCCGGCCAGCCCGGTCACTGCGCCGGCACCCACCGCACCTTCGATGGCTCCTTCTGGGAGATTGACTCCAACGTCAACAAGTACACCGGCAACCATTATCAGCTCTACGGTATCTCCGCCTATCCCGCCATCGAGTGCTTTGATGACGTCTTCGACGACCCGCGCACTCGCGAGGGCTACTATATCCTCTGGGCCGCCCGATTGCGTGCGTTGCGCTATGGCGATGATGACCCAGGGGCCCTGGAGCTCTACTTCCGCGCCATCGAGCACGCCCCGCTTTGCTATCAGGCCATCATCGAGACGCGCGACTTCCTGACCGCGAACTATCCCTTGCGCGGCGACCTCTGGCTCCGTTGGGCCGAAGATGTCACCTACGGCTTCTGGCGTTATCCGATGGTGGGCTGGACGCTCCTGGCCAAGCCCCTGGCCACGCCCATCCGCGCCACCTACGGTCAGGAGGGCTTCCTGGCCACCTTCAAGCAGTTGCAGGTGCGGATGCACGATACCGACCGCAAGACGCGCGAATCCTACGACTACCTCTCCTATATGCTCCAAAACGCGCTCCTGGCCAACTTCGCCGACACCGAGCTGCTCTCGGTCCTGGGCACGGCCCTGGACGCGCGCTATGGCACCCAGCGCTTCACCGAGTTGGTGAACTGGGGCAACTCCTACTATGGCTCGGACATTGCCTATCAGACGATGCTCGATGCCGTCTACAAGGCCAATGGCAACAAGCTCGGCCTCTCGCGCACCTGTATGGAAACGCTCTTGGCCGCCTCGCAGAACAGCGCCGTGGCCACCTTCCGCGAGATGAACGACCTCTATCGCGCCCTCTTCCACAAGGATGATGAGAATTACCCCATTGTCTCGGAGGACGAGCCGCTCTACTCGCAGGAGATGCTCTCGGCCAACGGCTGTATCACCCTCTCCTCTTACCCCACGCTCAACGTCTCGGGTACGGTGGAAGACCTCCACCAGTCGGCCTTGGCCTTCTGCGATGGCCAGCGCGTCATCGATGACTCCGCCTTCGCCACCTACGCTGTCTGGACGCAGGAGCAGTATGACGAACCCTGGGTGATGGTCCAGCTCCCGGGCGATGCCGAAATCTTCGGCGTGGTGGTGCAGAATGGCGATGACCCCGTCACCGTCTATGTGGAGCACTCGGCCGATGGCAACAGCTGGAGCACGCTCCTGGCCAACCGTTCGCTCGCGGCCAAGGAGATCCTGCAGGTCCCTTACGACGGCTCGACCGTGAGCCGTTATGTCCGCATCCGTAGACCCAACCCCAATGGTGATGGTATGCGCTTGCACCTCTATAAGGTGCAGGTCTTTGCCAAGCGCCGGTACTAAGCGAAGAGAGGAGGATAGACCTATGAAGACGATTGCTTCTTCCTTCGCTGCTCCCGCCATCACCCGCGCCTTGCGCTGGGGTGGGGCACTCCTACTCGCCGCCACCTGCCTGGCCGCCCCGATGCGCGCCCAGGAGGCCGTCGAAGAGCCGCCTGCCGATGTGGAGACCGCTCTTCCCACCATCACCATTCCCGCCGAGGCCGCTGACGGCTCGGTGGTGGAGATTGCCGATGGCACCTACGCGCCCTTGAACCTGCTCACCGAAACGCGCCCCCTCACCTTGCGTGCCGCTACCCCCGGCAGGGTCTTCATCGAGGGCGGCAACACCAAGCGCTGCGCCACCCTCCCGGACAACATCACCCTCGATGGCTTCGTCCTCCAGAACGGTAAGGCCCGCCAGGGCGGCGGTCTGCGCGGTGGCGTCTTCCAGAACGGCACCATCAGCAACTGCTCAGCCGTCTTTGGTGGCGGCGCCTATGAGGCCAAGGTGGTCAATTCGGAGGTGATAGGCTGTTCGGCCGAGTTCTTCGGTAACGCGCTCTATGGCGGTTCGGCCTTCTCCTGCCGGATTATTGGCAACCACGCCGCCGACTACGGTGCCGGTATGGCCGCCCTTTTCGGCACGAAGGCTGCTAACTGCTTATTGGCGAAGAATACCACGCCCTGCGACACCGCCGGCGCGCTTGCCTCCCCAGTGCAGAATATGCTCCTCTACAAGAATACGGCCACGAAGGGCACCGCGATGACGGCCGAGGCAATGGCGCAGGATGTCTGCGGCAACTGGGTCGAGGAGGCCAAGGTGGTCACTGCCGAGGCCGGACTCTTCAAGGATGCTGCAGCGGGGGATTACACCCTCAACCTGGATCACGGGACGGTCAACACCGCCCTCAAGGATAAGGGTGACAGCGCGCTGGGAGGCTTTTACGATTTGCTTTGGCACGCCACCGACTTTGCCGGTCGGCCGCGTATCCTCGGCACCGACATCGATATCGGCCCCTACGAAATCGCCGACACCGTCACGGTCACCTGCACGGTGATTGGTGCCGGTGAGGTCTCCGCCTCGGCCACAACGGTCCAGGAAGGCGACACCGTCACCTTCACCGCGAGCAAGATTGAGAACTATGAGCGTGACTTCCTAGGCTTCTACGTCAACGGCGAACTGCGCACCACCGAGATGACCTTCGCGCTGGCCATTACCAACAGCGATACCATCGAGGCCCGCTTCAAAGGCCTCTCGGCCACGACCGAGAACTTCGACACGCAGATTGGGCTCCTCCATCCCACGCTGCGCGAAGAGCTTCTCCTGGCAGATGGCACTTACACCCTGAATGCCAACACCGTTCCCGACAACAGGCAGATTACCTTTAAGGGCACGACCCTTGGCGGGAGCACCCTCTCGGTCTCGGGGGACCTCAAGGGGGCCATCCTCGTCAACGCCACGGTCACCTGCACGGCTGAGGTCTCGAATGTTACGCTCCACCGCTGCTTGGTG
>JBJFFT010000071.1:0-2121 GCA_051891975.1 Candidatus Spyradenecus sp.
TGATTACGCTCACCTATTACCGAGCCAATCCGGCAGCGGACAAGGCCTTTATCCGGCTCGCCAAGCAACACTATGCGCGCCTCTACTTTTGGCCGCAACAGGCACGAGACCTCGATTACCTTGCGCAACTGGGAGAGCGCGACGGCTTGATTATCGTCGATGGCTGGCTTGAAGCCTATGACGCGCTTCTGCGACAAAGAGATCTCGACTACCTTGGTTCGCGGTTGCACGGTGGCATTCACGCCCTCAATCACCGCTGCCGAACGCTCATCCTCGGCGTGGACAACCGCGCCGTCGAGATTGCCAAGGACACCGGACTTCCTGTTGTTGACCGCCAAGACCTTGCCGCTATCGAAGACTTCATCCTGCGCCCCTACGCCATCCGCCTCTCGCTTCCCTGGGAGACCATTGCGCAGTGGAAGCAGCAGTTCTCCCGCCAATAATCTCCGCGCTTCACATCCTCGCCATCGACCTGCGGGGGCGGGGTGCAGGGGTGGTGAAGTTTTCCTGGGGGTGTGATATACTGGTAAGTATGAGAGTTTACTTAGTTCGGCACGGAGCATATGGTTGGGAGTTCGCCGGGGAGCGTGGGCCGCGGTTGGCCCGCGAGGGCTGGGCGCAGGCGCGCGCGGCGGGGGCGTATTTGGCGCAGTTAGGGGCGCGGCCGGAGGCGGCGTTGGTGAGCCCGTATGTGCGTTCGCAGGAGACGGCGGCGGGGATTTTGGAGGTGTTGGGGCGGGAGGAAGTTGAGCGGGTGGAGGCGCTGTCGCTCTTGCCGGAGGGGGATGAGGGGGAGACGGAGGTGCTGCTGAAGGCGTGGGCGGAGGCGGGGACGGCGGAGCTGTTGGTGGTGGGGCACATGGGGAGCATTGGACGGTTGGCGCGGCGGCTGGATCCGCTGGCGCCGGGGAGTTTTGGTTTGTGCACCGTGGCGGTCTTTGAGGGCGACGGGGTGCGTTGGCAGTTGACTGCGGTTGCAGATTGCGGAAGGACGAAGGCGGATGAGTAATCAGGCAGAGAAGAAGCGGGAGACGTTGGCCTCGAGTTTGGGCTTCCTCTTGGTGTCGGCCGGGTGCGCGGTGGGGCTGGGGAATGTGTGGCGCTTCCCGTATATCGTCGGGCGCAATGGCGGAGCGCTCTTTGTGCTGCTCTATATTGCCTTCCTGCTAGTCTTTGGTCTGCCGATGATGACGGTGGAGTTCGCGGTGGGGCGGGCGGCGCAGCGGTCGCTAGCCACGGCGTATCCGCTCTTGACGCCGCGGCCGGGGATTTACCGCGCGATTGCGCCGGTGCAGGTGGCGGGAAATTGGCTGCTGATGATGTTCTACACCACGGTGGCCGGCTGGATGTTGGCCTATCCGGTGGCCATCCTGAGCGGATGGTTCGACTTTGCCCAGCCGGAGGCCTTCTTTGGTCAGTTCCTGGCCTCGCCCTCGGCGCAGCTCTTCTGGATGGGGGTGGTGTGCCTGGTGGGCTTCGGGGTCTGCGCGCTGGGGCTCGAGAAGGGAGTCGAGAGTGTGACGAAGAAGATGATGGCCGCGCTCTTCCTGATCTTGGTGGGGCTAGGGATCTACGTTTGCTGTCTGCCGGGGGCGGGCGCGGGCGTGGCCTACTACCTCAAGCCCTCGCTGGCGGTGCTGCAGGAGCGCTCGCTCATCAAGGTGCTGCTCGACGCGCTCGGGCAGAGCTTCTTTACCCTGTCGCTGGGCATCGGGTCGATGGCCATCTTCGGGAGCTACACCTCGCGGCGCTACACGCTGGGTGGGGAGTCGGCCAAGATTATCGGCATTGACACGGTGGTGGCGCTGCTCTCGGGGTTGGTCATCTTCCCGGCGTGTTTCGCCTTCGGGACGCAGCCGGATGCCGGGCCCTCGCTCATTTTCATTACCCTGCCGAAGGTCTTTGCCCAGATGGGGCGGATTGGCGTTTGGGTGGGGGCGATCTTCTTCGTCTTCCTCGGGCTGGCGGCGTTGACGACGGTCATCACCGTCTTTGAGAACATCGTGGCGATGACGATGGAGCGGCGGCAGTGCACGCGCCATCGGGCCATCCGCCGAAATGCGCCGCTGCTCTTCCTGCTCTCGGTGCCGTGCGCGTTGGGCTTTGGAGTGCTCTCCTTCA
>JBJFFT010000072.1:0-7970 GCA_051891975.1 Candidatus Spyradenecus sp.
TGCAAACAGAATAACACAGGTACACTTCTTTGTAAACCTATGCGGGCGGCCTTCCCTGCTAGTTCGGCATTCCGTTGATACCCTATCTTCTCCACGGCGGGCTCTGGCCAACTCCGCAAAACCTGCCGCCCCGGGTGCAAGGTGGACCCGGGGCAGAGGAGGCGGCGCGGAGCACCGCATGCAAAACCTTCAGACTGCGCACTGAGCCTGGCGGAGCAGGCCGAAACACAACGCTTACCCTCGCTGCGCCAGCCCCCCGGCCCAGGGAAAAAGTGAACTAGGCCCAGGTCGAGGGACAACCCGGGCCTACCTCGAGGCCAACCCGAGGCGGATGCGAAAAGGAGGTGGACAGGAGGGCTTGGGGGCCTCCCCCAACAGCACAGCCTGGAGTGCCAAGAGAGCTCGCTGCGCTCGCGATGACAGATGACAGAGAGCCGAAGTGCCCGGAGGGCGCGTCGGCCGGGGTGGAGCGCCCTGCGCTCCCGAGGTGCAGGGCGAGTAGCCCTGCCTGGGGGGCGGGGGAGCGGGGTTATTCGCCGCGGAGGGCGGAGAGGATGGCGGGGAAGTCTTTGGCGGCGGCGAGTTCGTCGCCGGAGAGGGGGGCCCAGCCGTTGGGTTGGCCGGCGTAGCGGGGGATGAGGTGGAAGTGGACGTGGAAGACGGTCTGGCCGGCGACTTCGCCATTGAGCTGGAGGAGGGCGAGGCCGTCGCAGTGGAGTCGGCTCTTGAGGAGGGTGGCGACGCGCTGGACGGCGGGCATCACGCCGGCGAGTTCTTCGGGGGGCAGGTGAAAGAGGTCGGGGGCGTGGAACTTTGGGATGACGAGGGTGTGGCCGCGGCCAAAGGGGTTGATGTCGAGAAAGGCATAGGCATGCTCGTCCTCAAAGACCTTGTGGGAGGGGATCTCGCCGCGGATAATCTTGCAGAAGATGCAGTTGCAGTCGGGGGCAGGGGTGCTCATTGGAGGGACCTTTCGGGGCGCGGGGTTAGAGGTCGATATAGTCGCGCAAGTGGCAGGCGAGGGCGTGGGCGTTGACCGCGTCGAGGCGCGCGAGGACGCACTTCCAGCGGTAGGCGATTGAGCCATTGACATCCATCGGCCGGTCGCGGAAGAGGGTGTCGAAGCCGGCGCGGCGCTCGCGGTAAACGCGCTGGATGCGCGCGAGTTCGTCCTCGAAGCTGTTGACGAAGATGTCGGCGAGCTGCTCGAAGTTGGAGGTGAAGAGCTCCTTGCGGCGGTTGAGGGCGGCGGCGTAGTCGGCGATGGTCTCGACGTAGGGGCGCGCGTAGTTGGTGAAGGAGCCGGTGGGCTCGGAGAGGATGAGGTGCTGGGGGAGGTGGAAGGCGTTGAGCTGGATGACCTCGTCGCCGTCGTCAAAGATGGTCTTGCCGCCCTCGACGGTGGCGCGGCCGACGACGATGTTGGGCGCGGCGGCCTGGCCGAGGAGGCGGCAGAAGGCCGAGGCGAAGGCGTCGGAGGCGTAGAGGTGCTCGGGGATCTTGTCGGTGGCAAAGCCGGAGATGTAGTCGCGCTCGAAGTAGCCGGTCCAGACGTTCTGCAAGGCGCCATCGCGGTCGCGCACCAGTTCGCGGAAGGTGCGCGGGATCATCGTGGCGGGCAGGTGCATCCCCAGCTGCCGCGCGCCGAGGCGCCGGTCCATCACGTAGTCGGTGTAGTCCTCGGCTTCGATCATCGATTGGAGCAACGGTTTGCCCTCGGCCAGGT
Organism: Candidatus Spyradenecus sp.; assembly: GCA_051891975.1. Classification (GTDB taxonomy): domain Bacteria; phylum Verrucomicrobiota; class Kiritimatiellia; order RFP12; family DVOR01; genus Spyradenecus. The sequence continues at coordinate 1,727 of JBJFFT010000072.1, forward strand.
GCGAGGCCACGGTCCAACGCTGAATACGGATAATCTTCACCTGCGGCTTGTCGCGATAGCGCTCCTTGAGCTCGACGATGTAGACGAAGGCGCGCGGCCCCTGCCCGGTGCGTCCGGAGAGCGACCGGCGCGTGCGGCCGATGTTGACATACTCAATCTGCGAGTATTCGCGCACATAGTTGAAGAGGATGGCGCGGGCGCGGTGATCGCAGAGGCGGCGGAGCTGGTCGTCCTCGGGGTGCTCATCGGCCTCGGTAAAGATGGGGTCGAAGAAGAGTTCGCCCTCGGCCACGCGCCCGCCGGGGAGCCACTCGATCTGCATAAAGAACTCGGGCGAGAGCCCCTCGATGACGGCGGCCACGCCGGTCTCGTTGCTCTTCTGCACCAACGCGCCCGAGAGCGCGCGCCGCCACCCCGGGTCGTCGGGGTTATCCTGGCGCAGGCTCGGATCCTTCACCCCCTGCTCGAAGGCCGAGAGCAGCCGACCGTACGCCGCACGCAGCGCCTTCTCGTCCATCTCGGCGAAGGGCTCGTCGGCGAACTGCGCCACGCTCATCGCGTCGGCCGGGAGGAAGTCAATCTCCGGGTTGGCGAAGCGGTTGCGGCACTGCAGGTTCTTCTGGATCTCAAGCAGGAGCGCGCGTAGCTCGGCCTCGGGCAAGTCGCCAATCGAGCGGAAGGAGCCCAAGGTCAGAAATCGCGTGCCGGTGAGATGGTTGTAGTAGTAGATGGCGCGCGACCCAATCCCCACGCGCGCGTTCTCGATGAGCGTGCGGATCTCCTCCTCGTAGCGCGGGATGGGCGCCATACGCCACGCCTCGCCGCACTGACGCAGCGCGTCGCGCACCTGCGAGTTCTGGATATTAAGGTATCTAATCTTACGCTTGGAGACATAGTGCTGCAGGAAGGCGTCCCCGCGCATCGCCAGCTCCATCCGCCGCGGGTCGGGGCGAATGAGCGCGTAGTTCTCGTCGAAGAGCAGGTCGACGCTCTCGGCGATCTCCAGGTCCACCTCGGCGTCGGTGAGCGGCGGCTCGCCCCCCTCCATCCGCCGGCGGTTCAGTTCCTCGATGAAGGCCATCCGCTGCATCGCGTGGATGCCCGGCAGCGTGACCAACCCCGGCGTGCGCAGGAAGACCGTCCCGATCCGCGTGCACAGCCCGCCCTTGGCGTTGCGCTCAAAGGGCTTTGGCCCCAGCTCGATGACCCCCTCGGGCTTAGTCATGACCGCTGCCTCTTGGCCGCGCGCACCGCCGCCTGATAGGTGTTCTCGAGGAGCATCGTAATCGTCATCGGCCCCACCCCGCCCGGCACCGGCGTGAGCTTCGAGGCCACCGCCGCCACGCTCTCAAAGTCGCAATCCCCGCACAGGCGGTAGCCCGTCTTCGTCCCCGCGCACGGCACGCGGTTGACCCCCACGTCAATCACCACCGCCCCGGGCTTGACCATCTCGCCGGTCACCGTGTTCGGCCGCCCCGAGGCCACCACCAGGATGTCCGCCTGGCGCGTGAAGGCCGCGAGGTCCTGCGTGGCCGTGTGGCAGAGCGTCACCGTGGCATTCCCGCCATTCTTGGCCGCCAGCAGATGGGCCACCGGCTTGCCCACGATATTGCTCCGCCCCACCACCACCGCGTGCTTGCCCTTCGTCGCCACCCCGGCGCGCTCGAGCATCTTCATCACCCCGTGCGGCGTGCACGGCAGATAGCACTCCTCGCCAATGACCATCTTCCCCACGTTCACCGGCGTAAAGCCATCGACATCCTTCTCCGGGGCAATCGCGCGGATCACCTCCGCCTCGTCCAACCCCTTCGGCAACGGCAACTGCACCAGAATCCCGTGCACCGCCGGGTCAGCATTCAACTCGGCAATCACCTGCAACAGCTCGGCCTGCGTCGTCTCCGCCGGCAAGCGAATATCGCGCGAAGCCATCCCCGCCTCCGCCAACGCCCGCTCCTTGGCCGTCACATAACTCTTCGAGGCCGGATCCTCCCCCACCAACACCACGCCCAACCCCGGCGTCACGCCCGTCTGCGCGCGCAACGCCGCCACCTTCTCCTTCATCTCCGCGCGCATCGCCGCCGCAAGCGCCTTACCGTCAATCAGCTCTGCCATAATACCTCCTGATAACACCTCTACTTTACCACACGCGCCCCGCCCGCGCAAGCGCGTGGTGAGGTGCCGCTGCGCGGCGTGAGGGGCTCGCTTCGCTCGCGCGAGGGGCGGCTCCGCCGCCGTGAGGTGCGCCACCGGCGCGTCCTTGCCCCCGGGCGGCCTGCGGAGCAGGCCCTGCAAAACCTTCTCGCTGCCCGTTCTGACGGCCGCCGTCCCCGGCGGCCACCTCACGCGGGCGTAGCCCGCACCTCACGCGCCGAAGGCGCCACCTCACGGCGGCTCTGCCGCCACCTCACGCGCCGAAGGTGCCCTATATGCTATACTCTAGGCCTATGAAAGCGAGAGATCTGACCGTTGTATCGGCCGTGCTGCCCAGCGCAGAGAGTGCCGATGTGCTGCTCGAGTTGCTCGATGGCGAGCGTTGGACGCCGACCATCTGGGAGGATATCGAAACCCGCCAGGCGCGGCTGGAGGTCTTCCTCGAAGACCCCGCGGCGGCGGATGGGGTCGAGACCGAACTGCGGGCCCTGGCCGCCGTGGCCGGGCTGGAACTCACCCTCGAGCGCGGCACGCTCCCGGCGGCAGACTGGGCGGAGGCCTGGAAGCGCTTCTTCCACGTCGAGCACATCTCCGAGCGCGTCGTCATCCGCCCCTCCTGGGAGCCCTACACCCCCGCGCCCAACGAAGTGGTCATCACCCTTGACCCGGGCATGAGCTTCGGCACTGGCCGCCACCCCACCACCCGCGCCTGCCTCCAACTCCTCGACACTCTCGCCACCGGCGACCTTTCCCGCCCGGTCCTCGACATGGGCTGCGGCAGCGGCATCCTCGCCATCGCCGCCCGCAAACTCGGCTTCTCCCACGTCCGCGGCTTTGACTACGACCCCGATGCCGTCGCCGTCGCCCGCGAAAACGCCCAGCTCAACGGCCTGGACATCCCCTTCGAGACCCGCGACCTCGCCGCCAACCTCGACCAAGGTGCCGTCGTCCTCGCCAACATCCTCGGCCCCGTGCTCATCGACTACGCCGCCGAGGTCGCCTGCGCCGTCCAGCCCGGCGGTGCGCTCATCGCCTCGGGCATCCTCGAGAGCCTCTACCCCCAAGTCCGCGCCGCCTTCGAGGCCCACGGCCTGCGCGAAGTCCGCAACCTCCTCATCGGCGAATGGCGTTCGGGCCTCTTCACCAACGCGCCGCAGAACGCGGCGCTCAGCCGACAGCCGACAGCGGATAGCTGTTAGCACGCTGGCGCGCCAAGTTCACTGGCAGGAACCTCAATGACCTTTCCCCCTTCTAACCCAAGCCCGTCCAACACGGTTCGGCCGGGCTTTCCACATCGAGCGCCAGCGCTGTCCGCTGTCGGCTGTCCGCTGTCCGCTACCCAAAAGGAGAACACCTAATGACCGGCTGGATTCTCGCAACGCTCGGCCTTGTGGCCGGCCTCGCCCTCCTCACCAAGAGTGCCGATTGGTTCATCGAAGGGGCCGTGGCCCTGGCGCGGCGCCTCGGCCTCTCGCCGCTGATCATCGGCTTTGTCATCGTCGGCTTCGGGACCAGTGCCCCGGAGATGCTCGTCTCCGCCCTCGCCGCCGGCGACCTTTCCCGCCCGGTCCTCGACATGGGCTGCGGCAGCGGCATCCTCGCCATCGCCGCCCGCAAACTCGGCTTCTCCCACGTCCGCGGCTTTGACTACGACCCCGATGCCGTCACCGTCGCCCGCGAAAACGCCCAGCTCAACGGCCTAGACATCCCCTTCGAGACCCGCGACCTCGCCGCCAACCTCGACCAAGGCGCCGTCGTCCTCGCCAACATTCTCGGCCCCGTGCTCATTGAATACGCCGCCGAAGTCGCCTGCGCCGTCCAGCCCGGCGGCGCGCTCATCGCCTCGGGCATTCTCGATGAACTCTACCCCCAAGTCCGCGCCGCCTTCGAAGCCCACGGCCTGCACGAAGTCCGCAACCTCCTCATCGGCGAATGGCGCTCGGGCCTCTTCACCAACCCCCAGGAGAACACCTAATGACTGGCTGGATCCTCTCCTCGCTCGGCCTCGTGGCCGGCCTCGTCCTCCTCACCAAGAGCGCCGATTGGTTCATCGAAGGGGCCGTGGCCCTGGCGCGGCGCCTCGGCCTCTCGCCGCTGATCATCGGCTTTGTCATCGTCGGCTTCGGGACCAGTGCCCCGGAGATGCTCGTCTCCGCCCTCGCCGCCGCGCAGGGGATGCCCGTCCTCAGCCTGGGCAACGCCTTCGGCAGCAACATCACCAACATCCTGCTCATCCTCGGCGTCTCGATGCTCATCGCGCCCATCCGCATCCACCGCGTGGCCCTGCGGCGCGACATCCCCTTCCTACTCGTCACCATTGGCCTGACCATCGGCGCGGCCCTCGGCGGCTGGTTCTCCCGCGCCGACGGCCTGCTCATGCTCGGCTGCTTCGCCCTCTTCCTCGGCTGGCAACTCTTCCAAGCCTGCCGCAGCGCCCAGACCCCCGAAGCCGAAGGCGAAAGCGCCGCGCCCCTCTCCCTCGGCCGCGCCATTGCGCTCACCGCCCTCGGCCTCCTCGTCCTCCTAGGCTCCTCGCAGCTGCTCGTCTACTCGGCCAAGTGGATCGCCCTCCAAGCCGCGCAGATGGCCCACCTCTCCAAGGAAGCCACCGAGCTCATCATTGGGCTCACCATCGTCGCCGTCGGCACCTCGCTCCCCGAACTAATGGCCTCGGTCGTCGCCATGCGCAAAGGCCAGCACGACATCGCCCTCGGCAACGTCGTCGGCTCCAACTGCTTCAACATCTGCGTCGTCGCCGGCCTTGCCCTCGTCATCTGCCCCGTCGAGACCGACGCAATGCCCGCGGCCCTGCGCTACCGCGATATCTACGTGATGCTCGCCACCACCCTCCTCCTCTGGCTCCCGGCTATGGTCATCTGGGCCCGCAAACGCCGCGAGCCCAACCCCGTCATCGCCCTCGCCCGCCCCTTCGGCATCCTCTACCTCATCCTCTACGCCGCCTACACCGTCTGGGTGATTGTGGGGTCGCGCTAACGCGCGCCCCAGCCGATAGCGGCTAGCTGCTAGCTGTTAGCACGCGTTCCGCGACTAACGGAAACACAGGGGAAACGCAAAGCGCAGCTTTCTGCGTCGCCCGTTCTGACCGCCGCCGTCCCCGGCGGCGTTAGAAGCCCGGCCCCTCGCCATCCCCTCCCCCAGCCTGCCCGTCGCGGCTTGCCGCGCTTCCCGTCTATCGTCCATCGTCCATCGCCGCATTAAACGAAAGCGGGCACAGCGTCAGCTGCGCCCGCTCGTTTAATGCGGCATCCGCTTACAGCAACACCGTGCGCGTCTCGCCGGCAGCCGACATCGTCAGCAGCGAGCCCTGGAGCTCGGCCGAGACGCTGTTACCCTGCGCGTCGGTCAGCAGGTAGGTGCCATCGGCATTGCGGCGGAGGGTGTAGGTCTCACCCGTGGTCTTGCTCTGCACGAGGGCGGTGTTCGCGTCCAGACGCGTAATCGTGGCCTCGGCAGTCTGCATCGTGATCGGGTTGGTCCCCATCCAGAACTCGACCGAGTTCAAGAAGATGGTGTCGACCGTGTAGGCGGCGGCGTAGATCGGGAGGATGCAAGCCACGAGGTAGCAAGCCTCATCGGTCCAGCGCTCCTTGAAGCCGTGGTGCCAACGATGCACCGCCTGCATCAACTGGAAGGTGCCGGTGCACCCGGTAGCCAAGAGCGTCAACGCGGCAATCGCGCCGTAAACAAGTTTCTTCATCGCACGAATCCTTTCATAGCGGGGGTTATCGCGAATGCCCATAGTATGCCACACTCTCCCGCTCGCGCGCAAGCGGGGAGGCGCGGCTCGCTACACTCGCGCGAGGTGCGCCTCCGCCGCGGCGCGAGGGTAAGCGTTTTGCAGCGGCCTGCTCCGCCAGGCCGCCCGCCACCGAAACAACGCCCCGCCATAAACTGCCCGCGTGCGTGCCTACGCGCGTACGCGCGCGCGATAGGGCCTAGCTCAACATGACCTAGGCCCTAGGTCGAGGCGAGGTAGGCCCTAGGTCACCTCGAGGTAGGGCCTACCTCGCCCCGACCTAGGGCCTACCTTTTTTGGGGGTATCGCGCGACCGAAAGGCGTGGCCCTTTCATT
>JBJFFT010000073.1:0-2078 GCA_051891975.1 Candidatus Spyradenecus sp.
AACTCCAAATCGATTGTGTCGACCTGCAAGCCGGAGGTGACGAGCGTGCCGAGGCGCAGCCGCCCCGTCATGCCCACGAGGGGACTGGTGTCGAGGCACAGCCGCGCGGAGGACATCTGATAGCCTTTGAGGCGCACGATGTTGGAGAGCGGGTTGTCGCGCCCGGCATCGAGGCGGAATGAAAGCGTGGGGAAGAGTGTTTTGAGAGAATTGAAGTCAAGGTCGCGCACCGCCATTTGGCGCTGTGCCTCGTCCGTGATTTGGGAAACGGCGGCGGTAATCTCGTCGAGCGACTGCCCCGTGTCGAAATACAGGTAAAGGTCGCCGGCAGAAACGGCTGCGTGGGTGGTGTCGGGCGAAAGGGCGGCATCGAACACGATGTCCTTTGCCATCGAACTGCGCTTGGCATCGGTGAAGACGATGTTGCGCAGCCTGCCGTCTGCGCCGTAGGCGGTGAACTTCTTGTCGGCGCGGGCGTTCACGTCGATATTCACGCCGAGGAGCAGCGTGTCTTTCGTTGCGCCCAAGGCGCGGAGGTCTACCTCTTCGAGCGCGGCTTTGAGATTGGCTGTGAGGTCGCCGGGCGCGAGGTGTGCCGCGAGCGTGCCGCTGCCTGCCACGTGGGGGTTGGCGGCACGAAAGGCCGCCTCTGCCTCGCCGCGCTCAAGGTTGGCATCAAAGGAGATATGGCTCAGGTCGATGCCGTTGAGCACGAGGTGCTCCACGTTGGCGGCGGCTTTCAGGCGCGAGCGCACCGACATAAAGTCGAAACCCGCTCCGCTCGCCGAGGCGTCGGCCGTGAGGCGGTCGCCACCGATGCCTTTTAAGAAGGACGCAATGGGGAAGGACTTTGCCGAGGCTTTCACATTGTAGGCATCACCGCGCTCGTTGTAGGCGGCCTTGATGCCGAGTGTTCCGCCGCCGCAAAGCAGGGCGGCATCGGCTTCGTAGCGCGTGCCACTCATCGCGCCGTAGCCGCGCAGGGACATGCCGTCGGGGAGGTCAATGCTTTGCCGCAGGTCTTTGGGCATGAGGCTGCGCACTACCGCCAGACTGCCCGTCCGCGCATCGAGCCACACGCGCCCCGAGCGGCGCGTATCGGCGAGGTTTTTGCCGTAGCCATGGGCTTTGAGTTGCAAAATGCCGGGCAGGGAGGCGGCGAGGCTTTCGAGGGTGAAATGTTCCATATTGCCCATTGCCGTAGCCGTAAGCAGCAAGGGCTTTGAGGGATAACTCTTGACGGTTGCCTCGTCCAAGAAACCGGCGAGTGCCGTCCTGATGTCCTCTGCGCCAAAGGAGGCATCGACGTTGAACTTCATCTTGCCGAGGTTGCCGGCACGCAGGGCGCGGCGGTCGAATTCTATGCCGGCATCAAGGCGGGAGTGGGGCGTGACAAAGCGCAGGGCGGGCACGCTAAGGCGCAGGCTGTCCATATAAACCTGCCCCGAGAGGTCGCTCACTGCCAGACCGCTGCGCTCTTGCAGGGCGATGCGCTGCAAGTCGAGGCGGAGCGTGCCGCAGGAGTCGTAAGACGCGGCACCGGTTTTGAGATAAAGATTTGTGAGCGCAATGTGATTGGCATCAAGTCCCTTTGGCTGCGCAGGCTCATAGGGGAGGTCGTAGGCGAGGTCGGTTTTTGCAAGGAAGAGACTGCGCAGACCGTAATTGCCGGGTCCCGTTTCGAGCACAATGCCGCGCAAGGCCGCTTCCCCGATGTTGCCGGAAAGGCGCATGGAGTCGCCGGGCATGGAAAGGCGGAAGCGCGTGTCGGCAATGTCGGCCTTGTCCACGTCGATGCGCCACCGCGCCGTGGAAGTCGTGGTGTCTTTCGCCGCCGTGTCGGAAAGGGCAACGCTGACATCTGCCTTTTTCAAACTCACCTTATCGAGGCGCACGAGTTCGCGGGCAAGGTCGATGCCATGCGACGAAGCGGTCAACTCCCCCACCCTGCCCCGCACGTGGGTGTCGGGAATGAGGTCGAGGGTGTTTACTTTGGCATCGTATATCTCAAAGCCGTCCACGTCGATGCGCCCCGAGAACAGCGGACGCAGGGGCACGCTGAGGCGCAGGGCACGCAG
>JBJFFT010000074.1:0-33977 GCA_051891975.1 Candidatus Spyradenecus sp.
CAGGCGTAGGCATCGGCCAGCAGGCGGCACTTGTTCTCCTCGGAGACGCGCCGATAGGTCATCATGCTCTCGAGCATAAAGAGCGAGAGGAGGACGAGGATGGCCGAGGCGGCGGTCAGCTCAATGAGGGTAAAACCGGCTTTCGCGCGGCGGCGTTCGGACGCAGGTACAGCGTGGGGGCGGCGGAGGGAAAACATCGGCAGGGCTCCTGGGGTTCTTACTCGGAGAGCTTGCGGTAGAGCGTGGCCACGGAGACCTGGAGGATGTGCGCGGCCTCGGTCTTGTCACCATTGCAGCGGTCGAGAATCTGGCGGAGGTATTCGCGCTCCTTCTGGCGGAGGTAGCCCTTGAGCGACTCGTCGGCTGGGGGCGTTGGGGCGCCGCCGGGGGCCTGATCGCCGGGCGGCTGGATGACTGAGAGGGCTGCGGCCAGCTTCGAGGGCAGGTGTGCCGGGAGGATGACTTCGCTTCCTTCGCGAAAGGCCAGGGCGTGGGTGATGACATTCTCCAGTTCGCGGACGTTGCCCGGCCAGGTGTAGTGGGTGAGGATTTCGGCGGTGCCGTTGGAGAGGGCCGGGCGCGGCGTTCCCGGGGGCAGACCGGCATCGATGAAGTGCTTGGCCAGGGGCAGGATATCCTCTCGGCGCTGGCGCAGCGGCGGCAGGTTCACCGACACCACCGCCAAGCGGTAATAGAGGTCCGCCCTAAAACTGCCGGCGGCCACCAACTGCTCCAGATCGGCATTGCTCGCGGCCACTAGGCGCACATCCACCGGGATGTCCTGCAAGCCGCCCACACGGCGGATTTCGCGCTCTTGCAGGCAACGTAAGAGCTTGCCTTGGAGGCTCAGGGGCATCGAGGAGATCTCGTCGAGGAAGAGGGTGCCGCCGTTGGCCGCTTCCACCAGGCCCTTCTTGTCGGCCGTCGCGCCGGTGAAGGCGCCCTTGACATGGCCAAAGAGTTCACTCTCCAGCAACGGCTCGGGTAGGGCCGCGCAGTTGACCGCCACCCACGGCCCTTTGGCGCGCGGACCGAGCGCGTGGAGGGTGCGGGCCACGACCTCCTTGCCGGTACCGCTCTCGCCGTTGATGAGGACGGTGACGGCGTGCGGGGCCACCTTGCGTAGCGTCTCGCACACCGGCTGCATCGTGGGGGCGGTGGCAATCATCCCGCCCAGGCCAGCCGCCTCGGGGGCCGCTTCCGCCGCCTCGGAGCCCTCGACCAGCTGGGTCTTGCGGCTTTGGGCCTGACGATCTGCCGCGCGGATGGTGGCCATCAGCTCGTTGACCTTGAAGGGCTTGGTGATGTAGTCGAAGATGCCCCCGCGCATCGCGTCCAGCGCCGTCTCCAACGAGGCGTAGGCGGTGAGGAGGATGACCGGCATCCCCGGGCGGCGCTTGCGGATCTCGCCGAAGAGCTCGAGCCCGTCCATCCCCGGCATTCGCAGGTCGGTGAGGACGAAGTCGACCTCGGGGTGGTCGTCGAGTGTCTGGAGGGCGGTCGGGCCGTCCTTGGCCGGGAGCACATCGAACTTGGCGCTCTTGAGCAGACTCTCGAGCAACATCAGGATGCGGGCTTCGTCGTCGACAATGAGGACTGTAGACATAAGCGTTCCTTACGGGTTAGCGGCGGGGGAGGTGGGGGTGAGCAAGGCGGCCAAGAGCGTGCGCAGGTCGGCCAGCGTCCAGGGCTTGGGCAGAATGCCCTCGGGGTTCAGCCCCTTGAAGAGAAAACCAATATGCTCGCGCGAGAGGCCCGAGGTGATGACCAGCTTGAGCCCCGGCGCGCGCTCGCGTAGCTCGGCGCAGAGCGCCTGCGAGGTCTCCTGGCCTAGGTGGGCATCGACCAGCGCGATCGCGCATTCGGGGTGGTGGCGCACGGCTTCCAGCGCCTCGGTGGGGGTGGAGGCGACGAGCACGGTGGCCTCGAAGGTGCGCTCCAGGAGCGTCTTAGAGGCGGTGCGGATGGCACTGTCGTCATCGACCACCAGGCAGGTAAAGCCTTTGGGCACGGCCGACTGGGTGAGCGACTGGAGGAGCGCCTCGGCGCGTTGGGGCGAGCAGGGCACGGTGGGCTCCTCCAGGCTCGGGGCCGGGGCTTCTTCGCCGGCGGGCACCCAGATGCGGAAGGCCGTGCCGCGGCCGACAATCGAACGGAAGGCGAGCGCCCCGCCGTGGGCCTCAACGAGCGCGCGGACGATGGCCATCCCGAAGCCGCGGTGGAGCCCGCCCTTGGTCGAGGCGGCCGGCTCGAAGAGGTGCTCTTGCAACGCCTCGGGGATGCCCGGGCCGTTATCCGAAAGCTCGAAGAGGACGCCCGGGCGGCTGGCGGGGGCCTTGCCGGCCTCGGCGCGGATTTCCTCGGGCCAGACGACGGCGCGCGAGGGATCGAGCTTGGCCAGGTCGCAGGCTTTGGCGCGGATATGGATGGTGCCGCCGCCGTGGGCGGTGAGAGCCTCGGCGGCATTGCGGGTGATGTTCGAGAGGATGCGCCAGAAGTTCGTGGGGTCCACGAGGACGGTGCCGGTGCCGGGGGGCACGGGGTCGATTTGCAAGCGGACGTTGGTGGGAAGGGCGTTGGCGTAGAAGGTCTCGAGGGCCAGGAGGAGGTTGGCTGGCGATTCGCTCTTGCACTTGAGGTTGATGTTGCCGGCCGAGTCCATCAGGTCGCGCGCCAGGAGGGTGCCCTTGTTGCAGGCGTTGCGCAGGGAGCGGAGGGAGGCGCGGACATCCTCGGGAGAATCGGGGTTGACGGCCTCGAGGACGCTTTGGATGACGGCGATGGTGTTGTTGATGTCGTGCGCCATAAAGCGGGCGAAGTCGTTCATCTGCGAACGCTGGCGGCTCTGGCGGAGCTGGATCTCGGCGCGAGTGCGGCGTTGGGCCTCGCGAATGCGGCGGGAGATGTCGGTGAAGATGACCAGGAGCGTCTCGTTGCCCAGTTTGGAGAAGCGCACCTCGAAGTAGCGCGGTGCTTCGCCGGGGGTGCGGCAGGAGAGGTGGATAACCGAGGCTTCGCCACGTGTGAGCACGGTGTTGCAGGTTTCGCGGAAGAGCTTACGCCCGGCGCGGTCGAAGGCCGCCTCGTCCAGCCCGTGACCTTCGGTAAGGCCGGGGATGGGCGGCACGCCCTCGGGCTGCTTGCGCAGTTGCAGCAGGGTGCCCTCGCGGTCGAAGACGAAGAGGCCGTCGGGGATATTGCGCAGGATCATCCGCTGGCTGCGCTCCACCTGGATGGCCCGCGCGCCCACCTGCCCCACGGAGAGGAGCAGGCGATTGATTTCGTCGACCAGCCGCGTAAAGACCTCGTTGCGCCCCCAGGGAATGAAGCTCGAGACCCCCGAGACGCTGTCGGCGTGGATGCCTTGGAGGTGGGCGAGGAGGTGGCGGATGGGGCGGAAGATGCCAATGCTCATCAGCCCATAGTGCAGGAGCAGGAAGAGGGCCACCCCAATGAAGGCGATGAGTGGCAGGGCCAGGCGCAGGTGGGCGGCAAGCACCGGCATCCCCGCCGGGAGGCGGATGGTGTAGCGCGCCACGGGAATCCCGGTGAGGTCGAAGAACGGGAAGATGGCCTCAAAGCAGTCGGTGCCCAGACCATAGGTGCCGAAGAAGTCCTCCGCGCGCGTGCCGCGCAGGATGGGGGCCGGGCTCTGCGCGCGGCCCACGGCCGTCAAGCGCTCGCCGGGGAAGACCTCGAAGAAGCCAGGGAAGGCGTTGGGGGGCAGGTGGACGGTGAGCGAGCCGAGCTCGCGCCCCAGGACGATGTAGGCGCTTGGCCAGAGGGTGTCCGGGAAGACAACCGGGATGGTGGCCACGAAGAAGGGCGTGCCCCGGAGGATGAGGATGCCCAGCGGCAATGGCGGCGGAGTGATGGCGTTGGCGAAGGTGTTGTGGAAGAGGTCGTGGTAGCGGAAGAGCTCGGTACCGGCGGCCCTGGAGACGGCACCGCCGGGCTGTTGCAGGTAGGCTTCGTGGATCTTGCCCCCGCCGATGACATAGACGGCCAAGGGGTAGGGCGAGCCGTCGGCGCGGCAAAAGTAGTCGAGGTTCTGCTCGAAGTCGATGTAGCCGAGCTCCAGGAAGCGGTCGGCAATGCGCTTGCCATCGGCCATCATCTCGGCGCGCAGCGCATCGAAGGCGTCAGTGAGCGCCTCGGCCTGCGCCAGGGCCACCGCCTTGGGGCGCTCCATCGCGCGCTCAATCGCCCAGTCTGCCCCTAGGTAGACGCCCACACAGAGGGCCAACGCGCTGCCCCAGAAGAGGAAGCGCAGCAGCAGGTGCCGAGGCAGGAAGAAGTGTTGCAACAGGCGCATAGGCGGCAAGGCTGTTCAGGCTCGGTTAGGCTTCCTTGGCGTAGCGCTTCTCGCAGGCAGCCCGGAAGGCCGAGGGCCGCATGAGATAGAACCGGCAGGGGCGGGCCAAGCGCGCGGTGAGCGCTTCCAACCCCTCCGAGGAGACCGGGTTGAGCGTGGCCACCAGCAAGTTCCCCGCCATCGTAGCAAAGGGCAGCACGCCGCGCACGCGCACCTCCGCTTCGCCCATCGCTTCCAGCGCCTCGCCCTCGGCCTTGAAGCGCTCGACGGGCACCGGCGGCACCTCGAAGTGCTGGATGAGCCCCACGAGGCAGCTTTCCAGCTGCGTGCCGTCCACCTCCTCAATCAGGCGCAGGGCGGAGATGGTCTCCTGATGGCCGGCTTCGCGCAGGGCCACCAGGCGTTTGCGCACCTCGTCGGCCATCGCCTCCTGGATGAGTCGGTGCTCGGCCAGCCAGTCGACGCATTGCAATTCGTGGCGGACGCACTGCTCGGCCAAACTCTCCGCCCCGAGTTGGGGGCCCACCTGCCCTGAGGCGAGGCCGGCGCGGGGCGCGGAGGCGGCTTCTTCAGGCTGGCGCTGGGCCTGCTGACGGTAGGCCTCTAGACCGCGGATGACCTCGGCGCGTTTGAGGAGGAGTTGGAGCGCGGGGTCGGCCAGGCGCTCTTCAGGGAGGAGGGAGAGGACGCGCTCGGCTTGGTCGGCCTCGCGCTGGCGGAGGAGGGCGGCAGCCAGGGCGGGGATGTGGCGGTTGCGCAGCTCGGTCTGCCCGGCGAGGTCGTAGGCCAGCACCAGGTAGAGGAGGGCGGCCAGGTCGCCGGGGCGCAACTGCAGAAGCCGCTCAAAGAAGGTGATGCCTTCGCTGAAGTCTTGGGTCTGGTGCGCGGTGTCGTGATCCATAACGGGCTCCAAGGTGGGGCTTATTCATCGAAGAAGGGCTTGTTCTGCTCGAAGAGGGTGATGCGCGCGCCGCAGGCGGCGGCAGCAGCGCGCTCACCGGCCTTGTTGTAGAGCGCTTGGGCCTTGCGCGTGGCGTCGAGGGCCTTGCGGAAGTTCCCGAGGGCTGCGTGGGCGGCGCCGAGGGCGGTGAGGGCGCGCGGCTCGCTCTCGCGGGTGAGGGAGGTGGCGCGGTCGGCCAGCTTGTAGGCCTCCTTGGGGCTGCGGAGGGCCTCGAAGGGGGTGGTGGCCAGGTGCCAGGCGGCCTCGGCGAGGTAGGCGGCGTTCTTGGGATCGGTCTCGGCCTTCATCCGCCATTCGGCGATCTTCTCGGCGGCGGCCTTCTGGCGCTTCTGTTGGGCGGCCTCCTCCTCGGCCTTGAGGAAGTCGAGCGAGAGGCCGGCCATCTTGAACTTGGTGGCAATCTCGTCCTTGTTGACGGCCTTGATATAGGCATCTCGCGGGGTGATGAGGCCCTTGGTGGCCAGGCGGGTGAGCTCGTCGGAGAAGGTCTGCATCCCCACGTTGCGCCCGGTCTGGATGACCGATTGGAGCATGTGGGTCTTGCCCTCGCGGATGAGGGCGGCGACGGGGGTGTTGACTACCAGCACCTCGAAGGCGGCCACGCGCCCGCCGGCAATCTTGGGGCAGAGGGTCTGGGCCACCACGCCCTTGAGCGTGTCCGAGAGCATTGAGCGGATTTGGTTCTGGCGCTCGGCCGGGAACTTATCGATCATACGCTCGACGGTGGTGGCGGCCGCGTTGGTGTGCAAGGTGGCGAAGACCAAGTGGCCGGTCTCGGCGGTCTCGATGGCAATCTCCATCGTCTCAAGGTCGCGCATTTCGCCGATGAGGACGATGTCGGGGTCTTCGCGCAGAGCCGCGCGCAGGGCGGTGGCGAAGGAGCGCGTGTCGCGGTGGACCTCACGCTGGTTGATGACGCACTTGGCCGGGGTGTGGACGAACTCGATGGGGTCCTCGATGGTGATGATGTGCTCGTTGCGCGTGCGGTTGATGTAGTCAATCATCGCCGAGAGGGTGGTCGACTTGCCCGAGCCGGTGGGGCCGGTGACGACGACGAGCCCCTTGGAGAGGAGGCAGAAGCTGCGCAACGCCTCGGGCAGGTTCAAATCCTCGAAGGTGGGGATCTTGTCGGGGATGACGCGCAGCACCGCGCAGACGCCATTCATATCGCGGTAGGCATTCACGCGGAAGCGGGCCAGACCAGGGATGGCGTAGGCGCAGTCGGTGTCCCAGTCGCGCTGGAGTTGGGCGATGTTCTCCTCGGGGAGGATCTCGCGCATCATCGCCAGCACATCGTCGCTCGAGAGCGGCGAGGAGTCGGGCACATCGTTCAGTGCCCCGCTGACGCGAAAGACCGGCTTGCGCCCGGCCGAGAGGTGAAGGTCGCTTCCCTTGCGGTCAACAAGTTCGGTTAGGTAGGTGTCAATCTGGGCCATAGCGGTGCTTTCGGTGTGGAGCCCTGGGCACAGGAAGCGGCGGCAGGGGGTTCCGGCCTGCCGCCGTTGGAGGTTAAAGCGCCCCGAAGGGCACCTTGGGATTATTCCTTGAGGGAGTCGATGGTGGTCTCGAAGCCGGCATCACCGGGCTCCTTGAGCTCGCCGCTCTGAATCTTCTTGGAGAGGACCGCGTTCTTGGGCATCCCGATGTCGCTGGGCAGCTCCTTGGGGTTGGCCACGCCGACGGTCACGAAGATGACAATCTCATCCTGGGTTTTCTCGCGGGACTTCCAGCCGAAGAGGCGCGGACCAATCCAGGGGATGTCGCGCAGCAGGGGGATGCCGGAGTCGACATTCGCCTCGCGCGACTCGCTCAGGCCGCCGATGACGGCGGTGGTGCCATCTTGCATCGTGAAGCGGGTGGTCAGGCGCTGGGTCTTGATAATCGGGTAGGTGGCGTAGACCGAGTCCTTCGTGCCCGAGCCCTTGAGGGTGGATTCGCCAGTCTTCTCCGAGACGGTCGGCACGATGTCTACAGTGATCAGGCCATCGGGGCTGACGCGCGGGAGGACGTTGAGGGTGATGCCGTAGGAGAAGTAGGCCTGGCCCACCCACGGTTCGGAGTGCTCATCCTGCTTGCCGGGGATGGTGGCGAGCTTGGTGGAGACGTCGAGCTGGTTGTTGTTGTCGCCGGTGCGGGAGGTGGTCACTTCGATGCAGGGCTCCTTGTCGGTCATATCCACGATGGCCGGGCGCTCGTTGGCCACGATAATCTTCGGGTTGGAGAAGATCGAAGCGCCATCCATCTCTTCGATGGCCTGCAGCGTCACCGCCATTTGGCCAACGGTCATCGACCCGGTCAGCCCACGGAAGTGCGCGTTCTCGTAGACGCCGTAGGGGTCAGCGTTCTGGGTGACGAAGGGCACCTTCTCGCCATCGACGGTGGTCGCCGCGCCCGGCCACTTGCCGTTGGTGCGGCTGAGGCCGCCGGAGATGGGCCCAACGGAGGTGGTCCAGCCATTGGCCAGCGAATCCCACTTCATCCCGAGCTTCTTGCTGGCGCCGGCGCTCAGACGGGCGAAGCGCGCCTCAATGTAGATCTGCGGCACGGGTTTATCGATCTGGGCGATAATCTTCTCGCACTCGGCCACGACCTCTTCGCTGGCCTTGACGACGACCACATTGGCGGCCGGGAAGGCGTTGGCGATCTTGCTGTCCTTGTTACCGTAGGCGCGGTTGAAGACATCGGCAATCTCGGTGGAGGAGGCGTGCTTGAGCTGGAGGGTCTTGGTGATGGTGGGCACCACGGTGTTCTTGGCCACGACGGTGTAGATGTTGCTACCGGGGGGCGTCTCCTTGAGGCTCAGGTCGGCCGTGTCGAGGATCGAGGCCAGACCCTGGCGCCAGGAGACCTTCTCGAGCTTCACGCTGACGTGCTGGGCCAGGTTGGGGTGGTTGCCGGCGATGATGTTTGCCTCGCTCACATCGCGGAAGGCCTTGATGACGTCGGCGATGGTGACATCGTCGAAGCTCAGGGAGATCTCCTTGTCGTTGGTGACGTTGGTGGGGAGCGTCTCGGGCTCGTCGGCCAGGACCACGCCGGTCTTGGTCTCGAGCACGCCTTCATCGGCGGCGGGGGCGACCTCGGCGGGGGCCTCGGCGGCCGGGGCAATCTCGGCGGCGGGGGCGACCTCGGCCGGGGCTTCGGCGGCGGCGGGCTCTTCGGCTGGGGCGTTGGCCTCGTCATCGAGCAGCACCACCACCTCTTCGGTGGCGGCAGCGGCCTGGGCAAGCAGGTGCGGGGCCGAGAGAATGGCGGCGACCGCAACGAGGAGGAAGAACGGCGTTAAGCGCATCTTCATTGACTGGGTTCCTTTTAGTTATTGGGGGTTGTGGTCTCATCCGCCGCTGCAATCCGCACGGACTTCAGGGGCTTGAGCAGGAGTTCCTGGCCGGCGCCTTCGCGCAGACGCCAGGTAAAGCGGTAGCCTTGGTGGTCCAAGGAGACGGAGTCGCCGGCCGAGTAGCCCTTGCCATCGATGTAGATGACCTGGCGCAACACGCCGTCCGAGCCGCGAGCCCGGCTTTGGCCAGAGATCTTCACTTGCTTGCGCGCATCCAGCCACAGGGCCAAGGGGGCAATATCCGAGGGCTTGGGGGGCGGGGGCGTGGGCTTCTGTTCAGCTTGGGGCTCGGGCTGCTTGACCTCGGGCTGAACCGGAGCCTCGACTTTGGGCTTGGGCGGCTCCCAGCCAATCGGCCAGAAGGGATCGCGCCACTCGGCCGCGCAGAGCGGCAGGGCTGCGAGGGCTGCGAGGGCGGCCAGGCGAAGGCGGATTGTGCAACTCATCGGCGGCCTCCCTTCGCTGCGGGCAGAAGCTCGCTCTTGGTCTTGCCCTTGGCGGGCCACTCCACGACCATCTGCACGGCGTGGACCTGCGGGTCGTTGGTGGGGATGATGCGCATCGAGAAGAGGTTCGCCAGCGGATAGGTATCCTCCAGCGCCTCCACGAACTCCATCATCTGGCGATAGCCGCCGGAGCCGGTGCAGGTGATGAGCTGGCGCGCTTGCAACTGCTCGGGCACGCCCACCTTCGGCACGGGCAACATCCGCTGCGAGTGCTCGGCAAACTGCGCGATGGCAAAGCCGGTCTTGTCGGTCAGCGGATCGAGCAACGCCTTACAGCGCATCGCGTAGGAGTTCAGCAGCGGGGTCAGGTAGCCCTCGCCCTCCAACGCCTTCAGTTGCGCCTCCAGCTCCTGCACGGCCTTCTCGGTCAGCGACTGGCGGCGGACCAACTTCTCCATCGATTCCTGCTTGCTCTGGCGCGCCTGAGCTTCGTTTCGGGCCTGGTCGAGCGCCTCCTGCTGGCCGGTCACCAAGAACTGCCAGAGCGCTCCGGCCACAAGGAGCAACCCCACTGCCACGGCGAAGGCCCGGCGCTTGGAGTTCCCGAAGAATGCGAGCAGCTGCTCGCCGGTCAAACCCTGGCTCATTCGAAGACCCTCCGCTTGAGCGTGCACTCCACATCGAACCGGAAGAACTCTTGGCCGCTGCCGCCTCGGGCATCCTGCTCCTGGCGGAAGGCGCCCTTGGGCACCGTGGCGGTCTCAATCGTCTCGCGGAAGGCCGGCGCGCGCAACACCCCCAACAGCTTATCGAGCGAGGCGGCATCCGGCGTGCGCCCGGAGAGGCGCAGGCGGACCGGCTCCTCGGGCGAACTCGGCCCAAAGCTCGGAGGCGCCTTCTTGCCCCGAGGGGCGGGTGCACCAATCACCTGCGGTGGCGGCTCGACGAACTCGAGCGCGGTCAGCTGGATGGTTGCGGGCATCTGCTCGGCGAGCTTGCGCAGGAAGACGCCGTAGCGGGCGGCGCCGTGGCGGTAGAGCTCCACCTGCGCCAGCTGCTGCTTGAGCTCCTGCTCGCGCCCGGTGGTGTCGGTGGCGCGCTTGAAGGCGGCCTGCAACTGGCTGATGGCATCGTCGGCCGCGCGCGTCTGGCTCTGGGCCATCAGCGTCTGCGTCCACAGCCAGGCCCACCAGAGCGCCACGCCCGCCACGATGACTGCGGCGAAGACCGGCGCCATCACGTGCAAGCGCACGCGGCTGGAGGAGACGCGCTCCTCGGCGCGCAAGAGGTTGAGGTGGATTGCCTTATTCATCGCTGGCCTCCTCCAGAACGGCGAGGGCGCCGCCGATGGCCGGCCAGAGCGCGGCCTCTTCTTCGGTCGTGGCGGGGGCGGCGGCGCGCGGCTTAGCAAAGCCGGCGAGGGCGGCGGGGGCCGTGAGCGTGAGCGCACTACCCGTGCGCTCGGCCACCGTGAGCCAGAGCGGCGCCAAGTGGGCCGGCACGCCAAAGAGCAGCCCGCAGGTGGGGGCGCCCTCGAAGCGCTGGGCCACATAATCCACCGCCAGGCCAATCTGCCGGAAGAGCGGCTGAAGCACCGGCTCAAGGAGCGGCAGGGGGTCGACCAACTGCTCTTCAATCATACTCTGCAGCAGCGCCGGCTCGATGCCCAGCCCCGAGGCGAGCGCCTGGGTGACGGTCTCGTTGCCGAGGGCCTGCTCGCGCACCAACACCGGGCGGCTGTTCTGATAGGCCACCAGGAGCGTGCGCTGCGCTTCCACGATAAGCGCCACGGCCGTGCCGCCGGCGCGCTCGAACTCGGGCACCGCCAGGGGCGCATTCAAGAGCGCGGCCTGCGCCACTTGGATGGAGCACGCCGTCGGTTGGTGCCCCTCCGGGAGCAAGCGCGAGAGCCAGAGCACCTGATACTCGGGCAACGCGGCTTCCAGGCAGAGATCCGGCGGCATCGCCAGCTTCACCGCCTGGCGCTGACCGTTCACGGCCTGCGCCTGGGCATCGGCAGCCGGGGCCTGACGCTGCGTCAGGCGCAGCACGGCCTCCGGCGTGGCGGCCACGAGGGCCGCGTTGGGCGACTGAAAGGGTGGGGGCAGGGACCAGGTGACGGCCTTGCGGGCGCTCTCCCAATCGCTGGGCAGGGTGCCGGGGAGGTCAATCACGGCGGCGGCGAGGAGTTCGCGCTTGCCGCCCTTGGTCTGCATCCGCACGGCGGCCACCTTCCCTTCGGGCAAGTGCCCGAGGGCGAGGCCGACCACATCGGTGGGCGTGCGGCGCTTGAGGAGTGCAGTCTTTGCCTTGGCCATCGCTTTACTTCCTTGCCGAGGTGGGCGAGAGGCGCACGCCGAAGACCTTGTAGGTCTTGCCGCCGTGGACGTTGCGGAAGGGGGCCGAGGTGATGAGGCCGTTGCGGTAGGGCGTGCCCGGCGGGATTTCGGCCAGGACGGCCCACTGCGGGGCGCTGGCATCGGGCTTGCCGAGAATCTGGATGTAGCCATTGGGCGCGGCACCCAGGGTGCCCAACCCATCAAAGGGCTCGACCATCACGGTGGCCTCGACGCGGTTATTGCCCACGCGCTTGACCTCGGCCACGCCAAAGTTGCAGAGATACTGGGCCGAGACCGCCCCGCCAGCGACCGTCGCTTGCGGCCGCAGGTTCAGCAGATAGGCCACATTGACCGCCTGGCCGGCATCCATCTCCGGCGTTTCGGAGGTGGAGCCCTCGAGGGTCAGGCGCAGCTCGCCGGCGGCCGGGCGCCCGCGCAGGGCGGCGGCGGTCACGAAGCTGGTCGCCTCCGGACTCGGCTTGACGGCGGCTTCGGTGCCATCGGGGTTGAAGAGCTTGACATTGAGGTTGCCCATCGCCACGGCATAGGGGACATTGAGCGAGAGGGTGTTGCTCTCCAACACCAGCTCGCACCCTTCGGGGATGTCGGAGCCGAGGAGGAAGTCATCGTCGGTGAGGGTGTCCGAGCAGACCTGCCAGGTGAGGATGGGGTTCTTGCCGCCCTTCATCCCGGTGGGGTTGCCGGTGACCACCAGGCTCGAGCCGTGCTGCATCGCCAGGAGCGAGAGGCTCGTCACCTTCCCCGGGGCAATCTCCAACTGCGCGCCATCGAGGAAGACGCAGCTGCCGGTTACGTGTCCGCCGCCTTGCAGGGTGCCGCCCTTGGCCACAATGAGATTGCCCGTGCTGCGGATCATCTCGGCCTTCAGCACGGCTTCGCCCTCCACTTGGAGCGACTGCATCGGCGCAATCTGCAGCTCTTGGGCTTGGTGAAGGCCATTGGTCAGGCGCACGGGGGCCTGCACGGTGAAGTTCCGGGCAAAGCTCCCGCCGCTCATCTCCACGTTACCGCCATTGACCAGCAGGTCCAACGGTTTCTCCGGCGAGCCGAGGGTGGCCTCCACCTTCAGCCCCGAGAGGAGCGGGACCACCCACTTCGTCTGCCCGGTGGGGTCGGCCGTCCGCCCCAAGGTGAGCAGGGGGGCGTTCTGCTGGGTCCAAATTCGCCCGGCCACCGTACCGGTCGCCGCGAGCGTGGTGGGCGCGGTGAGCTCGATGGCGCTCTCCAGGGTCGCGCCGGGCTCGACGCGCAGGGCGCCAAAGCCCTCGCAGTTGAGTTCGCCCCCGCCGCTGACCGCCATCTGCGGCGCGTCGAAGGGCCCCTGGCCGACCACGTAGAGCTGCACGCCCGGGGAGAGAACCAGCTGCGCCTCGGGTCCAAGCAGGAGCCCGCTGCTGCGCAGCTTCTTCCCGGCTCCCTGGCGCGTGGCGTCATCCACCACCACCACCTCGCCCTCGAAGTCCTGCGCGTTGAGCGTGACCCCGAGGTCAGAGAAGGGGCAGCTGATTTCGATGCGCCCGCGCCCTTCCACCGTCAGCGGCTTGGGGTTGGCCGCCTGCGCCGGTTGGATCCGCAAGGTGCCGCCCTTGAGCGTATGCTTCCACTCAGGGAGCGGGCCTTGCTTGGGCGCCAAGACGCACGAGCCGTCGGGAGCGGCCACCGGGAGCTCTACGGCAGGCTTTGTCGGCGCTGGTTCGGCCTTCCGCTCAGCCACAACGGCCTTCGCCGCGGGCTTGGCCACCGGCTTGGTCGCCGGTGGGGTTGCGGAAGTGCCGGACCAGGCGCAGACCTCATCCAGCCGCGCGTAGAGCCCCGGTTTGACGCCCGAGGCCACGCCGTCACCGTCGCGCCCCGTGCCGAGCACCAATTCTGTCAGCTTGTCATCGGGTCCGTGCTCGGCCGGGACCTTAAGCCGCTCGACTTCGTTGCCGTCAATAAACAGCACGAAGCTCTCATCCATGTAACAAAGGCGAATGTCGTACCACTGCTCGAGCTCGAGGCGGTTCTTCTCGTGCCACCGGGTCATCCCCTGCACCAGGTTCTGGCCATCGTCGCGGAAGAGGGCCAGGGTGATGGGGTTACTGTTGTTCTTGGGCTCGGCCACCTGCTCGAGGCGGTAGTTGTGCTTGCCAAAGCGAAACCCGAAGATCGGGCGCCAACGCATCCGGCTGCGCGGGCGGAAGCGGAAGGCAATCGTCCATCCCTCTCTTGCCCGCAGTCCATCAATGTTGCTAACCACCCCATAGCGCGTCCCCTGCGCGTTGGAAAAGACCTCTAGCGCGCTCACCCCCAACTCGTCCATCGAAGGCTTGACCGCCTTCCCTTCCTGCGGACCTTGCAGGACGAAGCTCATCTTCGGCTTGCCCGAGTCGGAGGCCACCTGATCCACGGCACCCGGGTTGAACGAACATCGCACGGCCACTTCCGCCGGCAGCATCCCTGCCAGCCCCACGGCCAACGCCAAGAAAATCTGTTGGTCAATCTGCATTGTGAACTCCTTGCGTCTCTATGCAAGCGGCGTGCCAATGGGCCGCTTTGCGGCGCTTGGTTAGCGGACAGCCGACAGCGGACAGCTGACAGCGCTGGCGCTCGATGTGCAAACCCCGTCTGAGCCGTGAGCGCAACACGATAGGCCGGCGGTTTGTCCGTCGCGTTAGCGGCTGTCCGCTGTCCGCTAGAGGTTAAAAAGGCTATCCGCGAAGCCGCCGTCGGCGGAGAGGGGGGCGGCTGGGGGCTCGGCACCGGGCTCTAGGGCGTGCTCGACCGCTTCGCTGAGGCCATCGATGGGGGCGACGGGGGAGGGTTGCTCGAAGAGGGAGACAATCTCATCGGCGTGGCTAGCCGTCTTGCGATACTGCTCGGTGGCGTAGTGGCGCTTCTCGTTGAGCTTCTGGAGGAGGTCGCGGATCTCGATGGCCGCCTCGTAGCACATCTCGGTCATCTCCTTGCGCCCGGCCTCGTCGACCAGATTCAGGCGCATCATCTCCACGCTGCTCATCAGCACGGTCATCGGCTGACCAATCGCGTGGCAGATGGTCCCAAAGCTCTCCATCATCACGCGCTGACGCTCCCGCTCACGTTCCAGGCGCACATCCTGCCACATCGCCGCCACATCGCGCAGGGTAATCACCGCCAGCTTGGCGCTCTGCCCTTGCGTGGCGGGCTCATCGGGGGTGGCGTGCACCTCCAGCGTCACCTTGGGCTGGGTGAGCTCGGCGGGCTTGGGCGAATGCCACTCTTTCCCCGCGCGCAACGCTTCGATCATCGGCGCAATCCACTCCTGCTTCGGGAACCACCGCATGAGCGGCGCCCCCACTGGCATTCCCCCCTCCGTCTGCGGAAAGAGTTCGCGCCAGACGCTATTGGCGTGCAGCAACGTTCCCTCCCGCTCGCTTAGTTTCACCACGCAGACCGCCACCCCCGCGCGCGCCAGCCCCACATCGAGCATCTTGTAATAGGCTTCTGGCGGCTTTGGCCGGTCAAATCCAAAGGACATCATAACCCCGTCTCCTCGTCTTGTTCTGCTGTCTCTTCTTCTTCTTCTTCTGCTGCTTCTGCTTCTGCGGCGGCCTCGCGCGCTTGGAGCGCCTCCAGCCGCCGGTAGAGTTCCAAGGCCGCCGGCCGCTCCCGGGGCAAGGCCCCTTGGTCGCTCGGTAGCGAACAGGTCACCGGTCGCCCCGGTTCGCCTAGTGTATAGACCCCGCCATTCGGGCACGGGGGCAGTTGCCCCGCGTTCAGCAACTTCTCTAGTGCGTCATCCCCGAACATCTCCGTCTGCCGCTTGGCCATCGAGAGCTCCCAGCGCTTCATTACGCACCGCTCCCGCGACTCCTCCTCCCGCGCCAGGAGAACCCGCTCCCAACTCCAATAGCCCCCCAGCGCCGCCACCGCCACAACAAAACAGAGCGGCAGCCGCCACGCCAGCGGCCACGTCTTGCGCGTCTGGGTCTTACCCTCGGCCATCGGCTTCTCCCGGGAAACTAAAAAGGGCGACCCTCACGCGAAGGTCGCCCCTTCCCAAAGGAGTTCAATCGGGAAGATTACGAACCGGAAGGAATGACGTGGGCGGTATCCTTCTTGCAGGTCGGATCCGTATCAGCATCACCCAGGTTGTAGCCAGGCTTGGTGTTGGCATCGGCCGGGCAGGTCATATTGTTGAAGTGAACCTTGAGGTAGCCGCTGACAGTGTCTGCAGAGAGGGTCTCGCCATTGATGAGGACTTGCTCCTTGGCGGCCTGGATCTGCTTGAGGTTGGCGATGCAAGCATTCTTCTGGGAAACCTGCCTAGACTTGACGAAGTTCGGGACGGCGATGGCGGCGAGGATGCCGATGATCGCGACCACGATCATAATTTCAACGAGCGTGAAGCCCTGCTTCAACTGCTTCTTCATTGTGCGAGTACCTTTCTGTACGGTAGGGTTGACTATCGAACTGACTTGGCACACGCCAAGCTGTCTCTCTTCTCTTGCAATGCCCGTGCCAAAGCGAGGCGACGAAAAACTTTTTTGCGCCCCGCCCAAAAGCGTGCTGAAGCTTTCTCATTCCTGAGGCGGGTGTTCTCATCTTTGCGAAAGAGGCTTCTCAAAAGTGAGAACTTGGCCCCGCTCAAAATGGCCCAGGACCTACCTCAAATCGACCTAGGGCCTACCTCGCCTCGACCTAGGCCCTAGGTCACCTCGAGGTAGGCCCTACCTTTTTTAGGGTATCCCCCGGCCCGAGAAGGGGGAAAGGGGCAGGGGGTGAGGGGGAGAGGGGGTGCGGGGGGTGGAAGAGGGCCATTGGAGCGGCTGGGGGTTTTGAGCCAGGCGCGGCCAGGGGCAGGGTGGGGTGGGTTTTCTTGGGGTGCGGGGGCGCGGCCCCTCAGAACGGGCACCACAAAAGGCACCCAGGCCTTTGCGCCGCCGAGCCGGCGGCACACAGAACGGAGAACCGGCGGCCCCAGAGGGCCACTGGCGGGCCCAAGGCGATGGGAAGGCCCCGAAGCCGCCCTTAGGCCGCGAGGACGTGGCCCCTCAGAACGGGCAACGCACAAGGCCCCCCTGGGCCGCGGGCTGGGCCGGGGGTTTGGGGGCAGAGCCCCCAAACGGCCCTTGCGGCAACGCGCGGCAGCGCGTTGCCGCTGCGGAGGCAAGGCGTGTGTGGGGGGGCGATGAGCAAGTGCGCAACGCGCGCTTGCTCCGGGGTGGAGCGCACTGCGCTCCCGAGGTGCAGGGCGAGCAGCCCTGCCTGGGGGTGCGGGGGCGAGGAGCCCCCGGGTGCCCCTTTTACGCGAGCAGGCAACAAGCGATGGCGTGACCGAAGAGGATGGAGGTTTTGATGGGGATGAGCTTTCCGCGGAGGTGGGGGAAGTTATCGGCCCAAGCGCCGAGGAGTTCCATTTGGAGCATACCGGTGGCGGCCTCGGAGGTGCGGATACGGAGGTCGGTGGGGGCGAAGCGGATGCCGGTGCCGAGGGCCTTGGAGATAGCCTCCTTGGCGCACCAGAAGCGGAGGATAGCGGTGGGACCGTCGCCGCTCTTGGTAGCGAGCTCCTGCTCCTCGAGGGTGAAGACGCCGCGGAGGAAGTCCTCGGTGAGGTCGCGGTCGACCGATTCGACATCGAGGCCGATATGGCCGTGGAGGACGCTGGCGCCGAGGACGAGGCCGGCGGTATGGGCGATGGTGAGGTCAAGGGGGGCCGAGACCTGGCTCTGCCATTCGCCGACAGGGTGGGGCTTGCCGAGGGCATCCTTCCAGATGGCGATGTCGGCGGCCGGCTCGTAGAGGTTGAAGTTCTGGAGGAGGAGGCGGCGGACCGACTCCTTGGCGGCGGTGCGGCCGAGGAGCCATTCGAGACGGCGGTGGGCGGTGCCGCCCATCTGGGCGAAGTTCTCGCGCTCGTTGTGGGTGAGGACGGCGGCGGCGAGGGCCTTGAGCCAGAGCTCCTGGTTGGAGACGAAGAAGTCGGGGGCGTCGTTGACATAGAGGGCGCCGACGACCTCGGCGGCGGGATCGGGGAGGAGGGTGGCGGGAAGGGGCTGGGTGATGAAGAACTTGGCCGGGTTCATCACGAAGTCGCGCAAGGCACGCCCGGCGCGGCCGCTCATCTCCTCCCAGGCCTCGATGGCAAGGATGGGGTGGCCGGCGGTGTCGGTGACCTGGATGTCGACCTGGAAGGAGCGCGGGGTGACGTTGACCAGGCGCAGGGCGCAGCGCAGGCGGGTGCCCTCGGGGACCCAGACGGCGTAGTAGCGGATGGCCTGGCAGCGGAAGGGGAGGGAGATGGCGCCGTGGAAGCGCTCGTGCGAACGCCAGAGGGGGAAGCCGGAGACGACTGCGTCGAGCAAGAGGGGCATCGCGGTGAAGAGGGGGTTGCGGCTGGCGCGGACGGTGGCCGAGCGCGAGGGGATGCGCAGCTCGTAGTCCAGGCCATTGTAGCCCCAGCCCGAGACGTGGCGGACATTGCGCAGGAGGGGGCCCTGGAAGAGGCGGCCGGGGTAAATCTCGCGCGCGTCCCAGTTCACCTGCTTGGGGGCGACGAGGGGCTGGAGTTCGGCGGCCTCCGGGGCCTCGGGCACGGCCGGGGCAAAGGTGAAGAGCGCTTCCATCACGGGGTGGACCACCTCGCCCTCGCTCGCGTCGGAGCCCAGGCGGACGCGCAGGGCGGTCTGGCCTTCGCCCTCGGGGGCGGCCTCGCGGGCGCGGGTGACGCTGATGCGCAGGTCGAGTTGGCCAAAGTCGAAGGAGAGCCAACGCGGGGCGCGCAGGTGGGTGATGGAGCAGAGGACGTGGGTGGCGTTGCGGGCGTTGGGGGTGGCGAGGAGGAGGCGCTGGGCAGCCTCGGCCATCACCTCGAGGCCGGTGGGGACGGAGAAGAGGGTGAGGCCGCGCATCTGCGGGTCGCTGAGCGAGATGCCGGCGGTGCCGATGGCGTAGTCGTTGAGGAAGGGGAAGTCCTCGAGGCGCAGCGAGCAGCGCAGTTCCAGACGGTCGGCAGTGCGCTCGAGCTCCTGGGCCGCGCGCAGAAGGGGACCGACCAGGCCGGTGGTGGGGAAGTTGGCGGGGAGGGCGTGGGCGTGGGTGGCCTGAGTAGCCTCCTCGGTCAGGGCGCTCTCCATCCCGAGGATGCGGTGCGCGTCGATGAGCTCGGGGCGGATGGCCGGGAGCTCGCGCGTCAGCCGCAGGGTGAGGGTCTCGCTCTCGCCCTCGGCCAGGGGCGCGTCGAAGTCCAGGCGCTGGGCGTGGGCAAAGAAGCGCAGCCCCGAGTAGTCGATAGGCACGCCGTGGGCCGCCAAGAGCCCCGCGGCTTGACCCACCTGGACGCCTCCCGAGCGGTGGAGGATATGCATCGGGATGGTGGCAATGGGCTCCTCGCGCCCGGCCAGGATCTTGGCAATGAGCGGGGAGAGGAGGCCGCGCGCGCCGACTTCCACAAAGATGCGGCAGCCGCTCTCGTACATCGCCTCGATCATCTGGCGGAAGTGGAGGGGATTGGCCATTTGGTCGACCAGGGCGCTGACGACCGAGGAGGTGGAGTGGCCCATCGGCTGGCCGGTCACCGAGGAGTAGAAGGTGACTTGCGGCTCGCAGGTGACATACTTGGCGAAGAAGCGCTCGAAGATTTGGCGCATCCGCGCGCCGCCGGTGCCGGTGTTGAAGGGGGCGAGGAGCGGCTCGGTGACGGAGAGGCCGCCGCCCGCGGTGATGGTGGCCTCGACGGTCTCGAGGTAGTCCGGCGCCACGGCTAGGACGCAGTCATCGGCCGTCAGCTCCTGGGCCACCACCAGCCGCCCGGCGGAGGCGGCTTCCAGCGCGCGTAGTTGCTCGACGACGAAGCCCGAGACGGTCAGTTGCAGCCAGGGCGTGGCGGCCTCGGAGCCTAGGCGCAGGAGCATCTTGCCCGCGTCGCGTAGGATTTGCACGAGGCGCAACTTGGGATCGTGGTGCGTGGCGTGGAAGGCCGAGAAGGCCCCGAGGCCCACGCCGCCCACCGCCGCCGGTTGGACGCCGATGCCGCGGAGGAAGTCGGCAAAGACCTTGCTGGCGAGGTAGGTGGAGGCGGAGGCGAGGAGGGGGAGGAAGTCGCGCGAGGCACTGAGGGGGAGGGTGTGCTCGGGGGCGGTGGAGAAGAGCCACTCGGAGGGGGAGGCCACGTCGCAGAAGCCGGCGAAGGCCTCCTCCATATCGTCGAAGCGCTCGCGCACGCCGTCGAAGGTGAGGGCCAGGTCGCGCATCATCTCCAGGTGGAACGAGCCGGTGCCCGGGAAGATGAAGGCCACCTTGCCGCCCTCCAGCGCCAGGGGGCGGGTGGTGAAGAAGATACCCGACTTGTCGCGCAGCCGCGTGCGACCGCTGCGTAGGGCGTTGAGGGCGAAGGTCAGCTTGCGCGCCATCTCTTCGAGCGAGGCGACCCACAGCCCCACTACGCACTGCTTGCCGCGCGCATCGCGGGTGGCGGTGTAGACCACGTCGATTAGGCGCAGACCGCGGCTGCGCTCGAGGAAGGTCTGCACGCGCAGGATTTCGGCTTCCAGGCCGGGCAGGTCGCCCGCGCCAATCAGGCAAAGGACGCCTTCGGAGCGTTCCAGGCTCATGCTTCAACCTCCTCAAGCACGGCCGCCCCGGCGCGTCCTTTGGCCGAAAGGGTGGAGACGGCCAGGCGGCGCGGGCGCATGGAGGAGGCAATCCACGGCCGGGCCTCCTGCACCCAGTAATAGGCCTGCTCGGGCTCGCGCAGGCGGAAACTTTCGTCCACCGGCGTGACCGAGGGGGGCAGGACGCGGTGGCTGATGGCGAGAATGCCCTTGAGCAGACCCAGGGCGCCGGCGGCGGTGAGGGTGTGGCCGAAGGAGGTCTTGGCCGAGCCGAGGGCCAGCAGGGGGATGTGCGCGCCGCGGTTGGCGGTCATGCGGTGGAGGATGACCTCTTCGGCGGCATCTTCGGCGGGGATGCCCGAGCCGTTCATCTCCCAGTAGTCGATGTCGCGGAAGGCGTTGGGGAGGCGGCGCAGGGCGCGATGGAGGGCGCGGCGGAGGCTCTCGGCGAGGGCCCCTTCGGCCTCGGGGGCAATGCCGGAGATTTGCGCGCAGCCGTGGAGCTTGGCGTAGAGGTTGGGCGAGCCATTCTTCTGAACCTCGGTCAGGCGCCGGAGGACGAAGGCCGCGCCCCCTTCGCCGGGCAGGGTGCCGGTGGTGCCGAGGGTGAAGGGCTTGAGTTCGCGGCCGGGGCAGAAGGGCATCAGGGCCGCCTCGCCGGCTAGCTGGGTCTGCGAGAGGGGCGGCTGGAGGGCCACGACGATGGCCACGTCGCACTGATTCAGGCGCAGGGCGTTGGAGGCGGCCTCCAGGCAGGCGAAGACGGAGCTCTCGCCGGCGGAGCACTGGCAGGCGGTGTCGCACGCGCCAAAGGTCTGGGCCAGCTGGCGGACCACCCCCTCGCCACGGGCGAGTTCCGGTTGGCGGCGCTTGAGCAGGGGCAAGGTGGCGGTGAGCTCGCCGCGCAGGGCGGCCATTTGCTCGTAGCTGGCGGTGGGGAAGAAGCGCTGGAGGGTGCCGACAATCTGGCCGATGACATTTGCGTGCCAGAGCCAGTTGACGGCGGCGGGGTTGAAGCCGGCATCGTAGCCGACGAAGAGGGCCAGGCGGTCGGAGTGGCCCTCGCCGGTGGGGATGCCCGCGTCGGTGAGCGCGTCGTCGATGAGCTGGGCGGCGAACCAGAAGTCGGTGTTGTCCCCCACGCCCAGGTCCGGCGGGAGGGGAACGCGGTCGGCCCGGACGGCGAAGCGCTCGCCGAGCGAGGCGGAGACCTCGGGCAGGACGCAGTCGGGGAAGAGCTCCTCGGCGGTGTGACCGTCGGGCGCCTCGGGCAGGGGGGTGAAGAAGCTTTGTTTGCGCAGGAGCGCCTTCCAGAGGGCGCGTGGGGAGGGCGCGCCACCAAAGCAGCCGCTCAAGCCGGTAAAGACCACGCTGTCGGAGAGTGTGAGCATTGCGCCCCCGATGCGGCAACGGCCGCCTTAAGATTCCAAGTAATGTTTGCCGTCGGTCAGGACGCGCAGGAGTTTGTCGATCCGCGCGCAGGAGAGCTCTTCGAGGGGGAACTTGCCTTCAATCATCAGGTCGTCAATCCCAACGAGGTCCTTAAGCACAATGGTGCAGCCGCAGGGCCAGTCGTTCAGGCGTAACACGGCAAGCGCCTCTTCAAGGGTCTGGGGCGGGGAGACCATCAACTGCGCCGAGAGCACCACCACCGCGCCGCCCTGCGAGAGCTCCGCGTTGTCGATGAGCTCGAGCATGCCGCTGCCCAGGATTGAGTGGTTGAAGAACCAGAGTGCATAGTCCGAGGTCTTGGTCACTTCCGTAAAGCCCGGCGCGCGGTCCTGCAACCACGCCTCGGCCACCTGTATCTTCTCGGCAAAGTTCCGAGGGGCTGTCGCTGTCTGTTTCATACGGTGAGAATGTTAGCACGCTCGCCGGCGCTTGGCAAGTGGCGAGAGAGCTGCTAGCTGTTAGCCTTTAGCTGTTAGCTCGCTAACGCGACGGGCGGGCCGGAGGGGTTAGGCCAACGCAAGGGCCAGCAGCCAATCCGTCGCGGGAACGCGCGCTAACCGCTAGCCGCTAACCGCTAACCGCTTATTGACGCGCGAGAAGCGCGTCAATATTGCCCACGCCCAGGCGCTCGCAGCCCATCGCGAGGTAGGCCTCGGCGTCGGCGCGAGTGCGGATGCCGCCGGAGGCCTTGACCTTAATCTTGCCCTTGGCGGCCTTGAGCATCGTCTGGACGGCCTCGGGGGTGGCGCCGTGGGCGGCGAAGCCGGTGGAGGTCTTGACGAAGGCGGCCCCGGCCTTGATGGCGCAAGCAACGCCCTTGCGGATTTCGGCGGGGGTGAGCAGGCAGGTTTCGAGGATGACCTTGACCGGGTGAGGCCAGACGGCGGTGACGACGGCGTGGATTTCGTCGGTGATGCCCTCGGTGTCGCCATCTTTGAGGGCGGAGACATTGATGACCATATCGATCTCCTCGGCTCCGTGGGCGACGGCGAGCTGGGCCTCCATCGCCTTGAGGGTGCCGAGGGTGTTGCCGTGCGGGAAGCCGACCACAGCCGCGACGATGGTTTCGCTCTCGCGCAGACATTCGGCGGCGAAGCGGACATCGCAACTCTTCACGCAGAGGCAGCCCACGCCGAGTTCGCGGCAACGTTCGGCGGCTTCGTGGAGCTGCTCCATCGAGGCCTCGGGCTTGAGGATGGCGTAGTCGAGGGTTTTGAGGAGGGCTTTATCGGTCATGGGGCAACTCACTTCTTTTGGAGGCATTGGATGCGGCAGGTGAGGGTGTGGCTTTCGCCGGGGGCGAGGGTGATCTGGCCGCCGGTGTGGTGCGGGTTAGCCGGCTCCACGCAGACGAAGTGGCGCGGGCCTTCCAGGGGCAGGTCGCCAAAGGCGTGGTCCAGTGGCGGATGCCAGACGACGACGGCCGCCGCCTCGTCCGCCGCGATGGCCACGGTGCGCTCGAGGAAGGGATCTTCCAGCGCGGCCAGGACGTCGGGCTGGGGGAAGACGGTGTCAATGCCCTCTTCGTCGGAGAAGGTGATCTGGCGGTTGTCGATGCCTTGCAAGCGCGCCTGGCGGGCATCGCCCAGGCGGAGATAGGCGTGGAGGGCCTCGCCGAAGGTGAAGGGCTTTTCGCCGCGGTTGCGGGTCTGCAGGTCGAGCGTCAGGCAGTCGCCCAGGGTGATGGTCAGGCGCAGACGGTAGGGGAAGGGGAAGGCGGGGTCGGTGGCCTCGGCATCGGTGAGCTCGAGGGTGAGCGCGGTTTCATTGGCGCTATACTCGCTCTCGACCGGGCGCCACAATGCGCGCCGGGCGAAGCCGTGGGCGGGCGAGCCGGGCGGATAACCTTCCGGCGCGGCACCAAACCACGGCCAGCAGATGGGCACGCCGCCGCGGATGGCCTTCCCGGCCGAGAAGTCGGCCAGCGGGCTCAGGTAGAGCGCATCTTGGTGGCCCAGCGGGCGATAGGAGAGCACTTGGCCGCCGTGAAGGGCCACTTCGCAGACGGCCTTCGGGGCCACGAGGGCGACAATCGCCCCCTCGCCAGGGCCCTCGCGGAAGGCAATTCGCCCGGCCTTGCCAAAGCGGCGATTGAGGTCTAGGATATCGCTCATAAGAGAGTTCTCTGTTAGTAGAGTTTCTCGAAGGCACCTTTGTCAACGCGCTTGAGCTTGTGGAAGCCGGCGGACTTGGCGCGGTCGTCAAGCTTGGATTTGCTGCGGCCGAGGGCGGGGGCGGAGATGACCTTGACGATGGGCGCGCCGCAGGTGGGGCAGGTGGTGAGCGGGGGCTCGTCGAGCCGGCGCATCATCTCGAAGCCCTCGCGGCAGGCCGGGCAGGCGTGGTCGGAGTCCTTGGCCCGATAGTCGTACATCGGCATAGCGCGTTAGACCTCGAAGTAGGTGTAGCCGCGCAGACCGTTGGCGTAGGCGGCGAGGATGCGGCGGCGCTCAACGGGGGTGATGCGCTTGGCCTTCATCGCGCTATCGGTCAGCCGGCGGAAACGGGAGACGAGCTCGGGGGTGTTGTACTCCACATAGGAGAGGACCTCCTCGACGGTGTCGCCCTCCACCTCGTCGGTGAACTCGATGTCGCCATCTTCGTCGAGGCGGATGGAGACGATGTTGGTGTCGCCAAAGAGGTTGTGGAGGTCGCCCAAGGTCTCCTGGTAGGCTCCGACGAGGAAGGCACCGAGGATGTACTCTTCGCCATCGCGGACCTCGTGGAGGGGGAGGGCGTGCTTAACATCGTGCAGGTCGATGAACTTGTCGATCTGGCCATCGCAATCGCAGGTGATGTCGGAGATGTGCGCGCTGCGGGTCGGCTTTTCGCAGAGGCGGTGGATGGGCATAATCGGGAAGAGCTGGTCGATGGCCCAAGCGTCGGGCAGGGACTGGAAGACCGAGAAGTTGCAGTAGTAGATGTCGGCCATCGCTTCGTCGAGCCCCAGGAGGTCTTCGGGCACGTACTTGAGCTTGGGGACCTCGGCGCGGATGCGGGTGAGGATGGACCAGAAGAGGCGGTCGGCCGCCGCGTGCTGGCGCAGAGTGATGAGCCCCTGCTTGAAGGCCTTCTGCACTTCCTCGCGGTAGTAGAGAGCATCGTTGAAGTATTCGGGGAGGTTCTTGGTGCGCAGGTTCTTGGCCACATCGAGCAGGTTGACGATGCACTCGGGGGCGTTGGGCTCGGCGAGGACCGGGTCGATGGCCGTCTCGTTGACCTCAAAGGTCGCCGTGCCCAGGACATCCATCAGCAGCACGGAGTAGTAGCCGATGAGGGCGCGGCCGGATTCGCTGATGATGGTGGGGTGGGGGACATTGGCGTGGTCGCAGGCGAGCATAATGCCCTCGACCACGTCGGCGCAGTATTCGGAGATGTCGTAGTTTGCGGAGGACTCGAAGTTGGTGTGGCTGCCGTCGTAGTCGATGGCCAGGCCTCCGCCGATGTCGAAGATACCCATCGGGGCACCTTCCTTCACGAGCCCCACATAGAAGCGCGAGGCCTCCTTGATGGTGTCGCGGATTTCGCGGATGTTGGGCACCTGCGAGCCGAGGTGGTAGTGGAGCATCTCCAGGCAGTCGAGCCGCCCGGCCGCCTTGAGCTTATCCACCGCCAAGATGAGCTGGCTGGCCGTCAGTCCAAAGACCGAGCGGTCGCCCCCGCTCTCGCTCCACTTGCCGCCCACCTTGCTGCTGAGCTTGACGCGCAC
Organism: Candidatus Spyradenecus sp.; assembly: GCA_051891975.1. GTDB lineage: Bacteria > Verrucomicrobiota > Kiritimatiellia > RFP12 > DVOR01 > Spyradenecus. The sequence continues at coordinate 25,157 of JBJFFT010000074.1, forward strand.
GCCAATGCGCGGCTTGACCTTCAGCTCGTCGGCCACCGCCAGCACGATGTCCAGCTCCTCGAGCGATTCGAGCACCAGCATCGTCTGCAAGCCCATCTTGAGCGAGGAGAGGGCCAGGCGCGCAAACTCTTCATCCTTATAGCCATTGCAGACGATGTAGGCCTCCGGGTCGTGCATATACGCCAGCGCGGCAATGAGTTCGGCCTTCGAGCCAGCCTCCAGACCGTGGTGGTAGGCCCGCCCGAAGGTGACCACATCCTGCACCGCCTGCTGCTGCTGGTTGACCTTGATGGGGTAGACGCCCCGATAGACGCCACGGTACTTATAGTCGGCAATCGCCTTGGCAAAGGCTTCGTTGATGACCTTGATGCGCGAGGCGAGGATGTCGCTAAAACGCAGCAACACCGGCAGGCTCATCCCCCGCTCGTAGAGCTCGGTGACAATCCGCTCAATGGGCACATCCACCGGCTTGCCGCTCTTCTGCAGCCGAACCGTCACCTTGCCCTCCGGCGACACGCCAAAATAGCCGTGCCCCCAGGCATCCACTCCATAGAGTTCGGCACTCTTGACCGCACTCCAGCCGCTCAACGCATCCGTCACGCCTTTTGCCATTCGTTCTCTCCGTTCTCTGCAATCAGTCCCCGCGCGGGAACTGTGTGCGAAAGTATATCACACTCCCGCCCAACGCAATGCACTTTTGTAGAGAGAAGAGAGGCTAGATGATAGAGGACAGCGCGTGAGGGGTGGCCGCGCTCGCCCAGTGCCTCAGTTTTCATTACCCTGCCCGGCGTATGGCTCCCTTACCGAAAGGCCAGCCCTCCTCCTGCCGTTAACGGTTCTGTGGCGCCGCGCAGCGCCCGCCTGGCTCTAAGCCCCTACCGCTCCACCTCCCCGTGCTTTTCCCCTCCCTTCGCCCCAGGGTGATTTTGGCCCCGCCCTCGACGGATAATTAAAAAGGGGACGTAATCGTTGGCCTCGGGCGGGGGGATAATTGGCCCCGGGCTTTTTACATTTTTGTCCGCCCCTACCTCGAGTCGAGGTAGGCCCTAGGTCGAGTCGAGGTAGGGCCTAGGTCACTTCGAGCTAGGCCCTACCTTTTTTAGGGTATGGTGCGGATACTTCTGTGGAGGCAGCGGTAAGCGTTGTTTCGCGGCGGGGTTGGCAGAGGCAGAGGAGGAGGGCAAAGGCTGGCGGAAGGTAGGCGGGCAGGAGGGCTGCCAGGCGGTAGAGCCAGCCGTTGCCGGCCGGTTGGAGGAGCCCCGTGACGAGGAGGAGTGACCAGAGGCCCATCGCGACAAGTGCCAGGAGGAGGGGGAGAAGCGTGGCATCCAGGAGTGTGCGGGCACGGACGGGGACGCTAAAGGGCGCGCAGCGCCAGTGGACGAGGGCGAGGAGGAGGTAGAGGTAGGCGAAGAGGACGTGGTCGTGGAATTGGGAGTAGGTCCAGAAGGGGAAGAGGGCGAGGGCCGGGGCGAAGCGTAGGGGCAGGTGGGGCGTGTGGCGAACGCGCCAGGAGAGAGCTCCACAGAGGAGGAAGCAGACGGCCATCCACAGGTGCGCACCGAGGGAGCCGAAGAGGGTTTGCACAATGCCCGGCAGGGTGAGAAGGTTGGGGGTGAGATAGGGGGCGCTGGCCTGGGGGATTTGGCGCAGGAGTTCGAGGGGGGAGAGGTGGTAGAGCCAGGCGGGGAAGCAGGTGGCTAGGAGGACGATGGCGATGGCGAGGGGAATGACGCGGCGCTCTTTAGACCAGAGGAGGGGCCAAAAGAGGAGAAGCCCCACCTGCGGTTTGGTCATTATCAGGGCCCAACAGAGGGCAGCCAGGAGGGAGCGGCCGCGCTCGAGGGCGGCAAAGAGAAGGCAGACAAGGCCGAGGAGAAGGGCACCGTAGTTACCCACACCGAGGAGATTGGCGGTTTGCGGGGCGATACCGGCGAGGATGAAGAGGAGGAAGGTGGCGCGGGCAAGGGGCTCGGAGGGGGCGTAGCGGCGGAAGGAGGCGAGCACGGCGGCCAGGGCAAGGAGGCTGGCGGCGGCGAAGCCCCAGGCGAGGAGGGTGCGGGGGAGGTAGGCGTAGAACCAACAATAGGTGGTGTGCCAGGGGGGATAGGCGTGGACTTGGCGCTTGGGGGCGGGGTCCGGTTCGCGATCCGGGCGTGGATGACCTTTGTAGAGCGGGTGGACGGTGCGCTGGTCCCAGACGTCAAAGGGGTTGGTGCCGGTGTGGGAACAGGCGATTTCGTCGTAGCGGAGGTGGAAGTCGACGAAACGGTAGGTGCGGAAGTTGTCCCACCAGGTGGCGAGGGCCAGTGCGAGCGCAAGGAGGCAGAGCCACAGGAGTGTGCGCGGTCTGGGGGCGGCGGGCATTGGGGGAAGCGATTACGCGCCGAAGGAGGCGGCGAGCTCGAGCATTGCCGAGGTGATGCGCGAGAGTTGCTCGGGGGAGATGATGTAGGGCGGCATTGCGTAGAGGAGGCGGCCGAAGGGGCGGAGCCAGACGCCGCGCTCGATGAGGAAGCGCTGGGCGCTGGCCATCTCGAGGGGTTTTTTGAGCTCGATGACGCCGATGGCACCCAGGCAGCGAACGTCGGCGACGGTGGGAAGGGCGCGGGCGGGCTCGAGCTCGCGGCGGAGTTGGGCCTCGATGCGCGCGATGGTCTCTTGCCAGGGTTGGGCGAGGAGGAGGTCGATGGAGGCGCAGGCGATGGCGCAGGCGAGGGGGTTGGCCATAAAGGTGGGGCCGTGCATAAAGCACTGGGCCTCGCCGGAGCAGACCTGCTCGGCCACGCGGTCGGTGGCGAGGACAGCCGAGAAGGTCATCATCCCGCCGGTGATGGCCTTGCCGATGCACATAATGTCGGGCTGGACCTGGGCGTGTTCCCAGGCGAAGAGTTTGCCGGTGCGGCCGAAGCCGGTGGCAATTTCGTCGAAGATGAGGAGGATGCCCGCTTCGTCGCAGGCGCGGCGAAGGCAGCGGAGGTATTCGGGGTGGTAGAAGCGCATCCCGCCGGCGCCCTGGACGATGGGCTCGAGGATGACGGCGGCGAGGGTGGAGCGATGTTCGGCGATGAGGCGGGCCATCGGCGCAAAGTCCGATGGATCCCACGCCTCACCGAAGCGGACTTGCGGGGCGGGGGCGAAGAGGCGGCGGGGAAGGGCGCTGCCGAAGAGGCTGTGCATCCCGGTGACTGGGTCGCAGACGCTCATCGCGTTCCAGGTGTCGCCGTGGTAGCCGGAGTGGATGGTGAGGAAGTCGCTCTTGGCCGGGTTAAACTGGATGGCCATCTTGAGGGCGACTTCAACGGCCACCGAGCCGCTGTCGGCATAAAAGATCTTCGTGAGGGCGGGGGGGGCGATGCGCAGGAGGCGCTGCCCCAGGTCGATAGCTGGCTGATGGGTAAGCCCGCCGAACATCACATGGCTCATCGTGCGCAGCTGCGCCTCGCCGGCGGCGATGAGCTCGGGGTGCGAGTAGCCGTGAATAGCGCACCACCACGAGCTCATCCCCTCGACCAGGCGGCGGCCATCGGCGAGCTCGATTTCGCAGCCCTGCGCGCGGCGGACCTTGTAGGTGGGGAGGGGGTTGTTAAGGGAGGTGTAGGGATGCCAGAGGTGGTCGCGGTCGAAGGAATCGAACACGGCCGCGGAGAGGGGAGTGTTTGCCATAGGAGTGAAGCGGCGGGTTAGGCCTGCGCGAGGTAGGCGTGGACTTGGTCGAGGGCACGGGCGATGACCTTGTCCATGTCGTAGTAGCGGTACTCGCCGAGGCGGCCGCCGAAGATGACATTCGGGCAGGCAGCGGCATCGGCTTGGTACTTGGCGAGGAGCTCGGCCGAGGCGGCGGTGTTGACCGGATAGTAGGGGATGTCGCCGAGCTTCCAATCGGCGGGGAACTCGCGGCAGATGATGGTCTGCTCGCTCTGGTGGACGGCTTCGCGCTCGGGGTGGAAGTGCTTGAACTCGTGGATGCGCGTGTAGGGGACGGAGGCATCGGCGTAGTTCATCACGGTGCAGCCCTGCCAATCGCGCACGGGTTTGGTCTCCCACTCAAAGCGCAGACCGCGCCAGGGGAGGGCACCGTGGCGATAGTTGAAGTAGGCATCGAGGGGGCCGCTGTAGAAGACGGGGAGATCGGCGGGGAAGGTCTCGCGCAGGGCGAGGTAGTCGGTGTTGTAGCGGACGGTGATGGCCGGGTGGTCGAGGAGGCGGGAAAAGAGGGTGAAGTAGCCCTCGCGCGGGACACCTTGGTGGGGGTCGTTGAAGTAGCCGATGTCGTAGTTCGCGCGTACGGGGAGGCGGCGGATGATGAAGCTGGGCAGGTCCTTGGGGTCGGCGTTCCACTGCTTCTGGGTGTAGCCCTTGATGAAGGCTTCGTAGAGCGGGCGGCCGATGAGCGAGATGGCCTGCTCTTCCAGGTTGCGCGGCTCGCCGGTCAGGCCGGCCTTGGCCACTTCGCCGGCGATGAAGCCGGGCACGTCGGCCGGTTTGAGGTTGGTGCCGTAGAAGGCGTTGATGAGTGCCAGGCCCAGGGGCATAAAGTAGACCTTGCCATCGTGTTCGGTGAGGACGCGGTGGCGGTAGTCGGTGAAGGAGATGAAGCGGTTAGCGTAGTCCCAGACGCGCTCGTCGGAGGTGTGGAAGATGTGCGCGCCATAGCAGTGGCACTCGATGCCCGTCTTCGGGTCAATTTGGCTGCGGGCGTTGCCGCCGGGCAGACTGCGCGCTTCCAGGACCAGGACGCGGTTCCCGGCCTCGGCCAACTCGCGTGCCACCACGCAGCCCCACAATCCTGCGCCGACCACCAGCGCGTCGAACTCAGTTGCTTCTTCGGACATAACGCTCTCCTTGGTTGCTCGTATGCGTTTAACGAATCCTGCCCCAGCGCGGGGAGGTGAAGGGCCAGTGGACGAACGAGGCCGGCCCGAGCAAGTTCTTGGCCGGCACGGTCCCCCAATAGCGACTGTCGAGACTGTTGCCCGAGTTGTCCCCCAGCGCCACATACTCGCCCGGCTTGAGGGAGAAGCGCGCGTAGGGCTCGGGGAAGCCCGGGCCCGGCAAGGCAGGCTGGTAGCCCAGATAGCGGGGCGCGCCGGGCCACGGCTGACAGTGCTCGGCAATCTCTTGCAAGCGCAAGGGATTGTGCGCCGCCTGACCATTGACCCAAAGGTGCGGATCGTCGGCGCGCAGTTCCACCTCGTCGCCGGGCCGCCCGCAGAGGCGCTTGATGTAGTGTTGGTTCTGCGGCAGAGCGGGGATGCCCTGCGTGGCGAAGACGATGGTCTCGCCCAAGCGCGGATGGCGGAAGTTCCAGAGCCAGCGGTTGACGAAGAGGAAGTCGCCACTGCGCACATAGCCGCCCCAGAGCCGCTGCCCCAAGCGCACTTGCCAACGCTGCGGTTCGAGCCGTTTGCGCACGGCCTCCATCGCCGCCTCGGGCACCTCCAAGGGCGTGTTGCCATTGAGCAGGAGCGTGTTCCAGCCCGGTGTGGCGCTGGGCCGCACGGCCGTGACCGCCCCGCCCACTGGCGCCTTCACCTCCACGTAGCGCTCGCCGGTGACGAGCCACTTGAAGAAGCGCCCGGGCTGGCGGTCCCACCCCGTCGGCGCGGCGGACTCCTCCACGTGAATGCCGTAGAGCGTCGGCTGCATCGACCCGGTGGGGATTTGGAAGGGCTCGTAGTAGTAGGCGCGGAAGCAGAAGGCCACCGCCAGGGAGGAGACGAGAATGTCGAACCACTCGGCCGCCACGCCCCAGCGCTGCTTCGGAGTGGCCGCCGCCAAGTCCTGCTGGACCGAGGCGACGAGCGCAGGCAGGTCCTCGGTCTCGCCGCAGCGGATCGCCTGCTTGACATCCTTCAACCGCTCCTCAAGCGCAGCGCGCTCGCCCTCGGGCAGGATGTCCTCCACCAGGCGAAAGTCGTTGCGCATCGCCTTGAGGGCCTTGCGCGCCTTGCGCAGTACCCAAAACTCACGCCGCCAAAAGCGGATGTCAAACCCCATCGTTCGCTCCTTCCAAGTCTTCGTCAAGCAGGTGCAACAGGCGATCGCGCGCGGCCTCCACCGCCGCCTCGCCCAGTGCGATCCCGGCACGGCCGCCAGCAAAGTCCAATGTCTGAATAAAGCCCGTCTGCGGGCAGAGCAGCACCTCGGCCGGCCGTTGGGCCAAGGTCAGCCGGCAGACCCCGTTCTCCACCATCCGCAGCGTCTGCAAGAGGGTGGCCAACAGCGCCGGGCGCTCCTGGGGCACCTCGCCGGGTGTGCGCGCGCCCTCGGAATTGATGTCCACGGCAATGACCATCTCGGCCCCCAACGCGCGCGCAGCCGCCACGGGCACCGGGTCCACTAGCCCGCCATCGACCAGCACGCGCCCGCCGCGTATCACCGGGTCAAAGACACCCGGGATAGAGAAGGAGGCGCGCACGGCATCGGTGATGCGCCCTTCGGTCAAATAGACGGCCTCTTCCTTGTAGAGGTCTGTGGCGACGGCGGCGAAGGGCTTGGGCAGGGCTTCAATGGTCCGCCCGCCGAGCCGCTCGGGTTCGTCGAGCCACGCGGTAATCGGCGCACCCGAGAAGAGACCGTGCTTGGGCAGGCGCACCTCGGCAAAGAACTTGGCCAGCCCCAGCCAATCCAGCCGTTCGGCCGCCTCGGCAAAGGCTTCAAAACAGCCGGCAGCCACCGTCGCCCCCACCAAGGCGCCAATGCTCGTGCCGGCAACGACATCCGGTTCAATGCCTAGCCGCGCCAAGGCCCGCACCACGCCGATGTGGGCCCACCCGCGCGCGCCCCCACTGCCGAGGGCCAGGCCGATGACCGGACGGCGCTTCACCGCGCCCTCACCAGGGTGAGCGTGATGCTCTCGCCCGCCGTTTCAGGCGCATCGCCAATAAAGATTGCCTCCGGGGCCACCCCCACAGCCTCGGCGATGTAGGTGCTCAGCAGGGCGCGGTGGCCCAGCCGTTCGGGCACGGAGAAGAAGCGCGTCGAGATAAGCACCCGCTCGGTCCGGCCGCGATAGGCCTCCAACGCCTTGAGCTCTTCGGCGCGCGGAATGCCCTCCCAGGTCACCTGCCAATCGCCCTTGCGCTCGGACAGCAGGTAGCCCACCACCATCCCCGCCGCCAGGACGAGCGGCGCAAGCAGGAGGCAGAGCGCCTTCCAGGGCATTACAAAGGCCGTCTTGCCCAACGCCTTCAAGGCCTTGCGCGAGGGCTCGTGTTCGGGGTGGATCAGTTGGATCTCCTGCCAGAGCCGCCGCGCCTCCCCCTCATCACCCTGCTCGGCACGAATGCGCGCCAAGAGGTCCATCGCCTCGGTGGTCTTCGAGAGTTCGCCGTCGGAGAGAATAAGCGCCTCCGCCTCGCCATAATGACCCGCGCGCGCGAGCGTATAGGCGCACAAGAGCGCCACCTTCGTCTGATTGCTACTCACTGCTCGCCCCCTTCCGCGCTCGCCGCCGGCAGGACCGGCTGGGGCACCAAAATCCCGCGCTTGGAGAGCAACCCCTCAATCTCCTTGAGCGCCTCCATCGTTCCCTCGTGCTCGCCATCGCAGAGCGTCTGGTAAATCCTGCCCATCGCCTGACCCACCCGCGCCCAGTCGGCCTTCTCGGCCTCGACCCGCGCCGCGGTCAACTCCCACTGCCGCGCCATCTCCAGTTCGAGCTCGGCAAACTGCTCAGAAACGCGCACCAACCCCTCGGTGTCGCACCCTGCCACACCCACCTCTTCGCGAACCGCCACGCGCCGCTGCTGCCGAACAACCATAGAGCCAAACTCCTCTCTCAAATCGCCCCCATTATGCCACACTCTGCACAAAAAAGCGAATGCTCGCCCCGCGTGTTTGCTGCAAGGGCTCCTCGCCCCCGCCCCCCTCGGGAGCGCATGCGCTCCACCCCGGCCGAAGTGCCCTTCGAGCACTTCGGCTGAAAGGCCCGCACGGGTGCACGGAAAGAGCGTTGGGGAGATTCCCAAGCTCTCCGTGCACCCTCCCATATACAGTCGCGCATACGCGCGCACGCACGAGCGCGCACACGCGTTAGGGCCTACCTCGCCTCGACCTAGGGCCTAGGTCACCTCGAGGTAGGCCCTAGGTCGAGGCGAGGTAGGGGCGGATAAAAATGTAAAAGGCCCGGGGCCAATAATCGCCCCGGCTTAAGATAACGATTAAGTCCCCCACTTATTGGAATTAAGTGGTGCTGTTAATAGTTGGGTTCGGGGCGATTTCGCCTCGCACTCGGCCCGGGTTGGCTTTGTGCCTAGGGCGGAGGGGAGGGGCGCGTATGGCGGTGAGGGGATTATGTTAAACTAGGCACCATCGCTTGGGAGAGCCAGGCGTTGCAGAAGTTAGCACTTAACCCCTTCAACTGTTTTCCGGAAACGTAGGAAATTTCACGCAAAGACAGTTTGTGGCTTGGGTGTGCCGTAGTTGCACGCTCCGGCTGATTGTCTCTTTGCACGGCTTCCTACGGCCTCCGGAAAAGACATGAGCCGGAGCGTCTTTATGCCCTCTATTCCAGAATCCCTGAGCCGGAAGTTCACCAATATGAGCTTCTGTTGTGCGTGTCTTGTTGTCTTTATCCACATCTACCCGCGTTTCGATCCAGGGAGTTGGCAGTGGTGGATCCATCAGTTCATCGCGAATGGCATTACGCGCGTGGCGGTGCCTTATTTCTTCTTGGCTTCTGGCTTCTTCCTCGCAGGCCACTTTGGTGAAGAAGGGTGGCGGCGGCGCGAGGTTGGCAAGCGCGTTTTCTCGGTTCTTGTGCCCTGTTACCTCACAATTCTGCTCTGGGCCATTATCAAGATCGGGCTAGCGTTCG
>JBJFFT010000075.1:0-2060 GCA_051891975.1 Candidatus Spyradenecus sp.
CAGAACTGGGCGGAGCTGACCGGGGTGTTGGGCAAACTTTGTTCGGTGCCGCGCGTGGGCTCGCTGATGGCGCTGTGCGCCGGGCAGGGGCCGATGACCTTTGCCGCCTGTTGGCTGAGCGTGGGGCTCTTGGCCGCGAGCTATCTGGCGCCCCGGGATTGCACCTTCCGCACGCTGCGCGGCGCGTTGGGCTTCTGCGGCCTCTACCTTCTGGCCATTGTCTTCCTCGGCGCGCCGGCCGGGGGCGAGTTCATCTACTTCCAGTTCTAACCCGGAGGGCCTCCCGATGCGCCGTCTACTCACCTTCCTGCTGCCCTTGTTCGCCCTGACGCTCGTCGCTCTTTGGGGGAACGACCGCCTCAACCGCGCCCTGGTCACCGCCTCGAGCGCCTCATCCACCTACAAGACCTACCGCCTCTTCGTCCTGCGCCCGGCCAACGAGTTGCCCATTCTTGGCTCCTCGCGCGCCTCGCAGAACTTCGTGCCCTCGCTGCTTTCGCCCAAGGCCTTCAACTATGGCGTGGATGGTTCGGGGATGGGCGAGACGCTCTTCTTCCTGGAGCAGTGTCTGCGCAACGGCGGCTCCGAGCCCATCCTCATCAACCTTGATCCCTGGGGCTTCCCCAAGGAGACCACCTACCGCGCGGACTACCGTCTTGCGCTTGATGAACCGGTCGTTCGCGCCGCCTTGCCGCCCGAGCGCACCACCCTTTCCGAGCGGCTGCCCGGCGTGCGTTTTCACGGTGCCTTGCGTAGCAACCTCACGGCCTACCTCAATGCCCGCTTCGCCGTCACCAAGGTGATCGATGCTGGGGCCACGCTGCAGATCCTCAGCCGCACTCCCGAGGAGTGGGCCGCCATCAATCGCAAGCGGACCGAGCCCACGCACTTCGCCTGCGCCCCGGCGTGGCAGACGCGGCTCGACGCGCTCTACCAAAGGACCGCGCGGCCCATTGTTTGGGTGGTCGGCCCGCTTGCCCCGCACGACCGCCGCCTTTACCAGGGGCAGACCGAGCTTGAAGCCTTCCTGCGCCGGCAGGTCCAGCACCCGAACGTCCACGCTATTAACCTCCTGGACTTCCCCGAGCCGATGACCGAGGCCGACTTTATGGACCCCACCCACCTCAATCGCCACGGTGCCGAGCGCTTTACACACCTCCTGCGCGAACGTTTGCGCGCCCTCGCCGGGGTGGCATTGCCTTAGCCTCGCCACGGGATGGGGTGTGTTGCGCACGGAGGAAAGGAGTTTTGCTACACTCTTGGTGATGAGACAGAGTGTTTGGATGAGTTGGCTCGCGACGTTGGTGTGCTTTGGGCTGTTGGGGCCTGGAGTGGCGGACGCGCGAGAGGTGACAGAGGCTGAGGCGCAGGCGTCGGCCAGTGTATGGTTGGCGCGTAATGGGGCGATGGCGGGCGCGTCGCGTGCGGTGGCGGGGTGCGAGGCGGTACGGTCGGCAGCCGGGCAATTGCTTTACTACAAGGTGGTGTTTGCAGGGGGAGGGGTGTTGATTGTGGCGCCGGATACGCGGTTGGAGCCGGTGGTGGCTTCGGTGCCGCAGGCGGCGGGGGCGGACTTCCCGGAGGGGCATCCGTTGCCGGCGATTGTGGCGGCGGATATGGCGCAGCGTCTGGCGGCGTTGGCGGCTTACGAGGCGGATGCGGCGGCAGCAGCGGCGTCGGCTGCGGCGGGGATGAAGTCGGCTTCGGTAGCGCCGGAGGAGGGGGTGGGGGATTATGTGGCTCGGGCGGAGGGGCGTTGGGCGGAGTTGTTGGCTGCGGCCGAAGCTTCGCCGCGGTTGAAGTCGGCGGCGAATGGTTCGACGAGTGTGGCGAAGGTGTTTGCCTTTCCCGAGCGGTGGGCCAATGCCCAGTGGCGCCATTGGAACCAGACCTACTGGAACGCCTTTTACAACGGCGGCTCAAGCACGAAGCTTTACAATCGCGACACGCCGAACAATTACCCGGCCGGGTGCGTGCCGGTGGCCGGGGTGGCGCTCTTGCAGGCGTTTAACGTCACGCAAGGGCCGGGGGTGACGTCGGCCACCTACTATGTGAATAAC
>JBJFFT010000076.1:0-7825 GCA_051891975.1 Candidatus Spyradenecus sp.
TATCGAGCGAATGGTTATGCGCAAAGCGCAAATCAACTCCGGCCGCTCTCCGGCCAGACGCAGGGGAGTATATCACAAGTGCAGCTCGCTTCGCTCGCAGCCGGGGGCACCTGGGGGCTACTCGCCCCCACACCCCTCGGCAGGGCTACTCGCCCTGCACCTCGGGAGCGCAGTGCGCTCCACCCCGGCGAAGGCACCCTTTGGGCACCTTCGCTAATGGCACGGCGGTGGCACCCTGGGCTGCGTAGCGGTAACGCGCTGACCGCGCGTTGCCGCATAGGCCGTTGGGGGCAACAGCCCCCAAGCCCCTGCGTCGCCTGGTGTGCTGGCGGCGGCTAGGGTGTGGGGGTGATGGGGGCTTCGGCCTCGTGGGCGGCGGCGGAGCTGTCGTACCAACGGGCGTGGAGGGTGGCTCCGGCGGGCGGCTCGACGCTGGCGCAGAGGTTGGGGCCGCGCGGGGCTTCGGCCTTGGCAGTTGCGCACATCTGCTGGGAGAACTCGCCGGGATACCAGGTTTCATTCAGGACCGGCTCCCAGAAGAGCAGGCTGGCGTGGGAGCGGTCGCGGCGGACCATGGCGGCCACATCGTCGAGGACGCGCTTGCCGAAGATGGGGTCTTTGTTCCAGAATTGCCAGCCGGGCGTGTTGACGATGACGAAGAGGCCCGTCTCGTCGCAGGCGTCCATAAAGGCGGGGTCCTGGGGGTAGTGGGCGTTGCGGATGACGGTGATGCCCGCCTCGCGTAGCTTGACCGCATCGCGGTAGTGCAGGGAGTTGGAGAGGGCGTTGCCGATGAAGACGAAGTCCTGGTGGCGATTGGCGCCGATGAGTTTGCGCAAGGGCTTGCCGTTGAGAATGAGGCCCTGCGCGGGATCGAGGCGCACTTCGCGGAAGCCGAAGCGGACGCTGACGGCATCGGAGAGCATCCCGCCTTGCTCATACGCCTCGACGCGCAGAATGTTCCCCTGGGCCTTCAGTTTCCCAGTCACCTCGAACTCGAAGGGATGGAAGCCGCCGAAGCGCTCGCCCAGCTGCTCGCCATTGAGGAAGACCTTGCTCTTACCCATCACGGCCTCGAAGTGCAGGAACTGCCGATCGCCCTGCGCCGAGAAGTCAAAGCGCTTCTCGTAGACCGCCGGGCCCTGGTAGTTCACCCCGCCGCGGGCAAAGTCCCAGCCCACATTCAGGCACGAGACCACGCGCGGCGACTCCTCGGCCTCAAAGTAGCCCGCCTTGGAAATCTTGGGTTGATACGCAAACGAACGACTTGGCAACACAGCCAGCCCCAACAGGATGAATAGGAGTGATGTTTTCATGCTCCTCAGTATAACCCCGCCAAGCCCCCCTGTCGCCAATAGGCACACCTTTTCTTGCCCCTACATACAACAGAACGCACCCCCCGCGCCCGACAAAAACCCGGGTAGTGTCGCCACTGCCCGGGAGGAATGTGGAAGGGAATGATGAAAGGGGATATCGACTTAGAAGCTTTAATGCGGTAGCGCGTGCTCTGCGCGGGCTTGGCCACGCGGAGGTAGCGGGTGCCCGCCTCGGGCGTGCGGGCAAGGGAGTCAGCCAAGGCCTCCGTAGTGTCGAGCGCCGACCTGGTGGCCTCGGCATCTTACCTGGTTTTGGCGATCTCCTAGGCCAGAGCGTTGCTGTCACCGGCGGGGAGCGTCGGCTTTGTGGCCACCTGTAGCCTGATAGGTCGAACCCTCCTGTGCACTGATGACGATTAGGGCCTACCTCGAGTCGACCTAGGGCCTACCTCGCCTCGACCTAGGGCCTACCTCGCCTCGACCTAGGGCCTATCGCGCGCGTGTATGCGTGCGCGTGCGCGCTATACGCACGTGCGCGCAGTTAGTTAAGGGAGGCGTTTCTCTTACGCCTTCCTGTTAACCACAAAGGCACGCGCGGCGTGTGACGGAAGAGCGCTAGGTTAGTGAAAGCCAACCTCACGGCTTCTGCCGCACACCACGCCGTCGCGGTCTCGCCGAGAAGCCTTGTTAGGAAGCGCTTTTTCACTCCTTCAATCGCAGCGCTTTGTGCCCTTGTTGACAGAGCTCCCTCGCGTTGATCGGACTTGAGGAGACTGGGAAACTTTTTTGCGGCGGGGCGTAAAAGGCTTGCATTTTTCGCTGTGAAGGAGTACACTTTAAGCAGTTAAAGTGAGATTAGGAAGTAAGCGCATGTTGTTGAAAGGTTTGATGGTGCTTTACGTGGCATTCGCGGCGGGCGTGGTGTCTGCCGCGGCGGGAAGTGTGGTCACGCAGTGGGCCGAGAAGCAGGAGGCGCAGATCGCCGAGCGGGTGGAGCGGGAGCGGACGGCGGTTCGGCGGGTGCAGATGGAGTATTTGGCGCGGCAGGATTATGCGTTGCGCTTGGAGCAGCAGGCGGAGAAGTTGGTGCGCGGGGGGAAGTTGACGACGCCGGAGGTGGAGGCGTTGCGCGCGCAGCGGAAGGCCCTCTTGGAGCAGTTGCAGGCGCTCGATGAGCAGATTGCCGAGGCCTCGCGTAAGGCGCCGGAGATTTTGGAGTTGCAGGCCCTTGGGAAGGCGAACGAGGAGCGGTTGGCGGTGTTGCGCGAGGCGATTTTGCCGATGAGCGTGCCGCAGCCGCCGGCCGAGGAGGCGCCTGCGCAGGAAGCAGTTTCACAGTAAATCAAGGTTCTTTCAACGAAGTTGCGAATGGTTCGCAGAGATTGGGAGCAGTCATGTCACAAACGAAACAAGTCGGACAACGCAAACCCCGCATTCTGATTGTCACGCCGGAGATTACCTACTTGCCCGCGGGGATGGGCAATATGGCCGATAAGCTCAGCGCCAAGGCCGGAGGCCTGGCGGACGTGTCGGCAAGTCTGGTCGCGCGCCTCTTCCAGTTGGGGGCGGATGTGCACGTGGCGCTGCCGCACTATCGGCGGATGTTCCATGTGGATGTGGGGCGGTTGATTAGCGACGAGTTGCGTAAGTATCAGGCGCACCTGCCCGATTCGCGTATCCATCTGGCCGAGGACCGCTGCTTCTACTATCGCGACACGGTCTACTCGCAGGGTGACGAGAATCCGCACTTGGCCCTGGCCTTCCAGCGCGAGGTGATCAACAACATCATTCCGGCTGTCCAGCCCGACCTGATCCACTGCAACGACTGGATGACCGGCCTCATCCCCGCCGCCGCGCGCCGTCTGGGCATCCCCTGCCTCTTTACGATCCACAACATCCACACCGTGCACCGCTGCCTGGGCGAGATTGAGTATGCCGGCATCGACGCGGCCGAGTTCTGGAAGAACCTCTTCTACTCCCGTCCGCCCTACGATTACTTCGAGAGCCGCGACACGAACCCGGTGGACTTCCTCACCTCCGGCGTCTTTGCCTCGCACTTCATCAACTCCGTCTCGCCCACTTTCCTCGAGGAGATCGTGCGCGGGTGGTTCGACTTCATCCCGCAGCAGTTCCGCAACGAGGTCATTGCCAAGTACAACGCCGGCTGCGCCCGCGGCATCCTCAACGCCCCGGATGATAGCTACAACCCCGAGACCGACCAGAACCTGAAGGTCAACTACAACGCCGCCACCCATCACGCGGCCAAGATCTCCAACAAGATGCAGTTCCAGGAGAAGGTCGGCCTCTTTAAGAACCCCGACGCGCCCCTCTTCTTCTGGCCCAGCCGCCTCGACCCCGTGCAGAAGGGGCCGCAGCTGCTCACCGACATCCTCTACAAGATCCTCGAGAAGTATCGCGACGACAACATCCAGTTCGCCATCGTCGCCAACGGCCCCTATCAGCAGGCCTTCCGCGACATCCTCGGCTTCCACAACCTCTACGGCCGCCTGGCGGTCTGCGACTTCGATGAGCACATCTCCCGCCTCGGCTACGCCTCGAGCGACTTCACCCTGATGCCCTCGCTCTTCGAGCCCTGCGGTCTGCCCCAGATGGTTGCCCCCATCTACGGCTCGCTCACCATCGCCCACGATACCGGCGGCTTGCACGACACCGTCGAGCTCCTGGACGTGGAGCACAACAAGGGCAACGGCTTCCCCTTCGCTTACTACGACAGCAACGGCCTGGAGTGGGCCATCGACCGCGCGATGGACTTCTATCGTCTGCCCACCGATGTGCGCGAAGCCCAGGTCTCGCGCATTATGACCGAGAGCAAGCAGCGCTTCAACCACGAGGCCTGCGCCGCCGAGTACATCAAGATCTACGAGGCAATGCTCCAGCGTCCGCTCACCGAGCTCTTCGAAGGTGAAGGCTCCGACCAGAACCCCTATCACAACCAGTAAAGGGAGTCCCTATGCCCGCGCCGCGCGCCCGTTTGCTTGATGATCCTTGGCTTGCCCCCTATGCCGACGTCATTGAACGCCGCGCGCGCCGGGCTCAGGAGACCGTTCAACGGCTGACCGGGGAGTCCACCCCCAAAGCCCTGGCCACCTTCGCCAGCGCCCACGAGTACTACGGTCTGCATAAGACCGCCAAGGGCTGGGTCTTCCGCGAGTGGGCCCCCAATGCCACTGACATTTGGCTGGTGGGGGACTTCTCGAACTGGGAGCTGCTGCCCGAGTACAAGGCCAAGCGCCTGCCCGGGCGGGAGGTTTTTGAGTGGACCGGCCCGGCCAAGGCCATCAAGCACGAGCAGTTCTTCCGGCTGGAGGTGCAGTGGGCCGGCGGGCGCGGCGAGCGTCTGCCCGCCTACGTCCGGCGCGTGGTGCAGGACCCCGAGAGTGGCCTCTTTGCCGCGCAGGTCTGGCAACCCAAGCCCTACCAGTGGAAGCACCCCTTCGTGCGGCCGGACCGCGCGCCGCTCATCTACGAGGCGCACGTGGGGATGGCTCAGGAGCGCGAGGGCGTGGGCACCTACACCGAGTTTGCCGAGAAGATCCTCCCGCGCATCAAGCAGGCTGGCTACAACACCGTCCAGCTGATGGGGATTATGGAGCATCCCTATTATGGCAGCTTTGGCTACCACGTCTCGAGCTTCTATGCGGCCAGCTCGCGCTTCGGCACGCCCGAGGAACTCAAGGCGATGATTGACACCGCCCACGGGATGGGCCTGGCCGTCATTATGGACATCGTCCACTCCCACGCCGTGAAGAACGAGCGCGACGGCCTTTCCCTCTTCGATGGCACGCCCTACCAATACTTCCACGACGGCTCGCGCGGCTGGCACGATGCCTGGGATTCGCGTTGCTTCGACTACGGCAAGACCGACGTCCTGCACTTCCTCCTCTCCAACTGCCGCTTCTGGCTCGATGAGTATCACTTCGATGGCTACCGCTTCGACGGCGTCACCTCGATGCTCTACCTCCATCACGGCCTGGGCGTCGACTTCTCCAACTACGGAATGTACTTCGACAGCTCCGTGGACGAGGACGCGCAGACCTACCTCACCCTCGCCAACGAGGTCATCCACACCGTCCGCCCCGACGCGCTGACCGTGGCTGAGGATGTGAGCGGGATGCCCGGCATCGGCGCGCCCCTTTCCGAGAAGGGTATCGGCTTTGACTACCGAATGGCGATGGGCGTGCCCGAGTGCTGGTTCAAGTTGGTGCGCGACGTGCGCGACGAAGATTGGTCCGTCGGCTTCCTCTGGCACGAGATTACCAACCGCCGCGCCGACGAGCTGACCGTCAACTACGTTGAATCGCACGACCAAGCGCTCGTGGGCGGCAAGTCCTTCATCTTCCAGATGCTCGACAAGGCGATGTACGAGGCGATGCACGTGGGCTCGGACAACCTCTACGTCAACCGCGGTCTGGCCCTGCACAAGATGGCCCGCCTGGCCACCCTCGGCTGCTCGTGCGCCTACCTCAACTTTATGGGCAACGAGTTCGGCCACCCCGAGTGGATCGACTTCCCGCGCGAGGGCAACAACAATTCCTATCACCACGCCCGCCGGCAGTGGTCGCTGCGCGATGACCCCAACCTTCGCTTCAAGGGCTTGGGCGACTTCGATGAGGCGATGATGCACCTCATCACTGCCGAGAACGCCCTCGAGGGCACCGTCGCGCGCAAGCTCTACGCCAACGACCTGGACAAGGTCCTGGCCTTTATGCGCGGCGAGCTCCTCTTCATCTTCAACTTCAATGGCGAGCACTCCTTCTCGGACTATCCGCTCATCGTGCCCCCGGGCGAATACCGCCACGTCCTCGACACCGATGCCGAGGCCTTCGGCGGCTTCGCGCGTATCACCCAGGGCCAGGACTTCCCGCTCTCGACCATCGAGCGCGCCAACGAAGTTTGCTTTGCCATCCATCTCTATGTGCCTGCCCACACGGCCCTGGTGCTCAAGCGCACCCCGCCGGCCAAGGGCAAGGCCCCCAAGGCGCGGGCCTAAGCCCCCGCGCCGCCACCTAAAGGATGCTTCTCATACACCGTTTAAGCCACCGCGGGGCCTCGCCCCGGACAAGACAAGGACAGCGTTATGGTCGTTGCAATCGTGCTCGCCTCCGGAAAGGCCACGCGCATGGGTTCCGGGTTGGACAAGTGTTTCCTCTCGCTGGGGAATATGCCGGTGGTGGCGTGGTCCTTGCTCGCTTTCGAGAAGTGCGCGGCGGTCGACCGCATCGTCCTGGCCGTGCGCAAAGATCAGCTCGGAGCCGCGCGCTCGCTCCAGGCGATGTTCGGCATCAGCAAGCTCAAGTCCATTGTCGTGGGCGGTGCGCGCCGGCAGGATTCGGTCCTCGCCGCGCTCAAGGAGGTGCCGACCTTCGACTGCCCGCAGGTGGTCATCCACGATGCCGCGCGCCCGTGCATTACCCCCGAGCTCATCACCGAGACCCTGAAGTCCGCCAAGCGCTTCGGCAGTGGCATCGCCGCCTGCCCGGTGGTCGACACCATCAAGGTCGTTGGCAAGGGCAACCTCGTCGAGAGCACGCCCCCGCGCGATAACCTCTGGGCCGTCCAGACCCCCCAAGCCTTCAACACCGAACTCCTCCGCTCGGCCTACGAGCGCCTGGCCACCGACAAGAAGGTCACCTACACCGACGATTCGGCCGTCGTCGAAGCCTCCGGCACCGCCACCCATCTGGTCAAGTGGCTTGCCCCCAACCCCAAAATCACCACCGCGATCGACCTGACCATCACCGCGGCCATCCTCCGCCTCAACTAGGCCCACCTCTGGTTATGCCCCGTCCCAAGCGCTACGCTATCATCAGCGACATCCACTCCAACATCGAAGCCCTCGACGCCGTCATCGCCGATGCCAAAGCCCAAGGCGTCGACGACTTCGTCTGCCTAGGCGATGTCGTCGGCTACAACGCCGCGCCCGCCGAGTGCATCGCCCGCATCCGCGAACTCGGGTGCCGCGTTGTGAAGGGCAATCACGATCATTATTGCTCCGACCCTTCTGTTAATCTCGACGACTTCCAGCCCAATGCCGCTAGCGTCATCGAGTGGACCCGCCGTAACCTCAGCGAGGAGGACATCCAGTGGCTTCGCGCCCTGCCGCTGACCGCCACCATTATGGGCTTTACCATCGTCCACTCCACCCTCGACAGCCCCGAGAACTTCCGCTACGCCTTCGACACCCTCGACGCCGCCGATAGCTTCAACTACCAGCGCACCCGCGTCTGCTTCCACGGCCACACCCACGTCCCCTGCATCTTCCAGCGCGCCGCCGGCGGCGACCGCAACCAGATTATGAAGTACGAGCCCGCCAACGGCCTCCTCGACCAGGGCACCTTCTTCATCAATGTCGGCTCTGTCGGCCAGCCGCGCGACGGTATCCCCAAGGCCTGCTACCTCCTCTACACCACCGAAGGCCTCTCCAAAGTCGCCATCGAGTTACTCCGTGTAGACTACGACATCGACGCAGCCGTACGCCGCATCGTACT
>JBJFFT010000077.1:0-7802 GCA_051891975.1 Candidatus Spyradenecus sp.
CCGCGGGCGTAGCCGTAGCCCGGCACCTCGAAGATGGTGCCATACGGGAAGCGCGTGCGGTCGACGGCGGCCGTGCCGTGGCGGGTGCGCGTGCCGGTGGCCGTGACGCCGACCTCCTTGCGCTGGCCCTTCAGCGGCCCGGAGGCGTAGACCGGCGCGCCCAGGCGTAGCCAACTGCGCTCCCAGGAGCAGCACTCCCCACAGTCGCAGTAGCCAGTGGTAAGCAGGGTCACCTCCTTGGGGTCGACCCCGCGCGGCGGGCGGATGCCCCCGCACCCGGCGCAGAGCGCGCCGAGCACGGAGAGGATCAGCGCGGCCGCGGCCTTGCTCACGCCTCGATGGCGGCAGCGGCTCGGCCCAGGGCGCGCCCGGCCTCGATGCACTGCTCAAGCGTGGCGGCGTCGGGGGCGAACTTGCAGGTAATCGGCGGGCAGAGGAGCTCGCAGCCGAAGGCTTTGAGGTACTCCTGCGCCTCCTCGGCGCCCTTGCTGGCCCAGCCGAAGGAGCCGAAGGAGAAGGCCTTCTTGCCGGCGGGCTTGAGGCCGCGAATGTAGGTAAGGGCGGCGGCCATCCGGGGCATCAGGCTCTGGTTGAGGGTGGGGGTGCCGCACGCGAAGGCGGCGCAGTCCATCAGCTCGGTGATGAGCTCGGTGTCGCCCACGGCCTTAAGGTCGAAGAGCTTGACCTGCACATCGAACTCGTTGGCGCCGCGGACGACGGCCTCGGCCATCTGGCGGGTGCTCTGCCACATCGTCGAGTAGAAGACGATGACCTTGCGCGTGGGCTTGCTGACGTGCCAAGCGAGGTAAGCGTCGAGGATCTGCTGGAAGTGCGAGCGCCAGATGACGCCGTGGGAGGGGGCGACCATCTTCAGCTTCAGCCCCAGCAACTTCTTCGCCGCGGCCGCAACGGGCTTGGCGTAGAGCAGGACGATGTTGGCGTAGTAGGTCTTCGCCTCCTGCATCACCTCGGCCATATTCGCCTCGTCATCGAAGCGGCAGTAGGTGGCGTAGTGCTGACCAAAGATGTCCATCGAGAAGAGGAGCTCCTCCTCCACCAGGTAGGTGACCATACTCTCGGGCCAGTGACACATCACGGTGTCGAAGAACTGCAGCGTGCGCCCGCCCAGGTCGAGCGTCTCGCCCTCCTTGACGACGCGGAACTTCCAGCCAGTGGTGTCGTAGTGACGCGAGAGGGCGTCCTTACACTTCGCGTTGCAGACCACCTCGGCCTGCGGGCAGGCGGCGACCATCGCCGGGAAGCTGCCGGAGTGGTCCGGCTCGGCGTGGTTGCAGACCAAGTAATCAATCTTCGAGAGCGGGCAGTGGGCCGCCACATTCTGCTTGAGGTATTCGGCGTAGGGGGCCTTGACCGTGTCGATCAGCGCCACCTTCTCCGCCCCCTGCACCAGGTAGGCGTTGTACGACGAGCCGCGCTTCGTCTGATAGCCGTGGAAGTCCCGCACCGGCCAATCCACAAAGCCGACCCAATGCACCTGCTTAACCAATTCCGTATTCATCGTCTCTTCCTTTCTTGTAAGGGTTGCGATAACGAAAACGGGGCCATTATAGCAGAAGCAAGCGCGGTGCGCTTGCTTCTGCTTCGATAGGCGATAGGCGATAGGCGGGAACGCTGGCGCCGGAGGTGGAATGCCCGGCCCAATGATTAAAGCTCGCCCGTCGCGCATAGCGCGCTTCCCGCCTATCGCGAGCCGGGCGCCAGCCCGGCGAGTTTTCCCGCCTATCGTGAGCGGCTCTCGCGCCGCGAGCACAACAAAAAAGAGCCCCCTGGCTTGGGCTCTTATCCTAAGATATGGTGGGCTGTGCTGGACTCGGACCAGCGACCCCTACCGTGTGAAGGTAGTGCTCTAACCAACTGAGCTAACAGCCCATAACGGGTGGAGCGGGCGAAGGGAATCGAACCCTCGTAAGAAGCATGGGAAGCTCCTATTCTGCCATTGAATTACGCCCGCAGAATGCCGCAAAGTATAGCAAGTCCCTTTCCGCGAATGCAAGCACTTTTTTCGCGCGGGGGAACTTTTTTGCCCTCAGGGCCTCCGTTTAGGCCTGGCCTTTGACCTCGCGCACCACGCCTTCGTCGGCGAGGATGTCGAGGGCGGTGGTCGCCGGGTCGATGGAGAAGGTGAGGTGGCCGGCGGGATTTTGGACCGCGTTGGCCCCGGTGAGGGCGCGGTCGAGGCTCTGGCAGAGGGCCGCAACCTGGCTGCGGGGGACGGGCGCTTGGGTGGTGAAGACCAGCCGGCCGTCCTGGATGGAGGCCTGCCAGGCCGTGCGCGTGCCGGGGAGGATCCGCAGATGGTTGAGGGCCACCTCACCCTTGGGGGAGGTGGCGGCGGTCTGCGAGGTGAGCTTTTCCACATTCTCGAGGGCGTCGAGGGCCAGGTTGGCGCGATCGCCGCCGCCGAGGGCATCGAAGAGTTCAAGCTGCGGCTGGAAGACGGCGAGGATGCGCGCGAGCTGGGTCTCGGCCTCGGTGCGCATCTCGGTGAGGCGCGCGACGATGGCGGTGTTGAGCTTGTTGCGCTCGGGGTCGGCGGTGTTGGCGGGGAAGGCGGCGGCGTAGTCGGCGAAGAGGGTGGCGAGGGTGTTTTGCTGCTGCATCTCGCGGAGCTTAAGGATGCCGCGGAACTTCTCGCTGCGGAGGGTGTCGTCGAAGATCGAGAAGTTGAGGAAGCGTTTCTCGAAGGCGGAGGCCTGAGTGTCGCGGAAGGAGAAGTCGTCGTGGATCTCCAGGGCCAGGCCGTTGCCTTCCAGGGAGTGACCGGGGTCGATGGCGAAGAAGGTGGGCGCGCCGCTCTCCGCGCCGATGACGCCCTTGTTCTGCCCGTGCGAGCCGACGGCATCACGGTCGCCCAAGAGGAAGAAGAGGGCCTTGTAGGCGCCCATCTCCGGGACGGCCATCGAACGCAGGGTGCCCTCGGCGTCGGCGCGAGCGATATAGCCATCGTGGAGGTAGTGCTCGGCATCGCGGTAGCCTTGGGCGAACTTCGCCTCGAGCATCAGCTTGGGCTTGCCGTCGGAGTATTGCCCCTCGATGATGGAGAGCTCCTGGGCGGGGATGCCCGCCAGGCGCGTGAGGTCGTTGGCGAAGGCCTCGGCCACGGCCCCGACGGAGGCGGACTTGGCGTCGGTCAGGCGGAAGGCGCGGTAGAAGGAGTTCTTGATGACGTTGCCGACACCGGCGTTCTTGCTGATGACGCGCTTGGGCAACTGGAAGGAGCCGGCGCTGCCGGTGCGCAGACGGCTGGCGTGGTCGCTCTCGTTGTAGTCGAGCTTGGCGATGTGGGTGTCGGTGTAATGGCGGAAGATGGGGAGGTCGGACTTGCCTAGGCCGGTCTTCTGGAAGGTCATCAGCGTCTGCTGCAGAGGCAGGAAGAGGCGGTCGCGGACCTCGTGCAGGAGCGCGGGGTCTGCGAAGAGCGCGTCGCTCACCAGGTTCGGGTAGAGCTGACGGAAGGCGGTGGCGAAGGGGGTCTCGGGCGCGTTATCTTCCAAGGAACTATAGATGACCCAGTTGGCGGCGAAGGCCAGCCCCGCCGGGTGCTCGCGCCCGAGGCGCAGCCCGAGCTCATAGAACTGCCAGTTCGTCCAGCGCGTGCCGGGGGCCTCCTCCCCCAAGAGCTGCTGATCCTGCTGGGCGACCTGGTTGTAGCGGTCGCGCAACTGGCGGAGGGGGTCGCCCGGCGCGCGCAGGTCGATGAGACGGTCGATCTCGGCCTCGGCGGCGGCGCGGCCGGCGGGGGTGTCGATGTCGATCATCATCGAGCGCGTGTCGTGCTCGGACCAATCGTGGCGGTAGAGGAAGCCGGGCTCGACGCCGTTGCTCTTGATCTTCTCGAGCACCACAGGGTTGGCGGCGGCAGCGTTGATGCGCATCCCCGGGCCCAGGCTCCCACTGCGGACGCGGTCCTCCACCGAGGTTTCGCCGCGGAGGAAGTCGGGCGCGGCAGCAGCCTGCAAGCGGCGCAGCCCCACCGCCTCGTCCGGACGGGCATTGGGCGCGTCTCCGGCGGCGGCAACCCCGGCCTCCGGCGCGGCGGCCTCCACGCCCAGTTCGCGCTTGGCCGAACGCAGAATCACCAGGGCCAACTCCTGCATCTCCCCCGCATCGCGCGTCTCGGCGAGCTGGCGGCGGATGGTGGGCATCTGGGCGAACTCCTTGGCCTTATTGAGGATGAGCGCGCGCTCGTCCTCGTCCAGACCGCTACTGCCCGCGCAGAAGTGTGGATGGATGGCCATCTGGCGCTCGACCTCGGCCGTCAGGCGCGTGGCAACGACCGAGGTCAGGGCCGAGAGCGTGGCCTTGACATCGCTCGCGCGGAGCGACTTGCAGCGCGTGGCGCGCTCGCCGAGGACCTGCTCGAAGGCGTGCTCGCCAAAGATGCCGAACTGCTCGCGCATCGCCGTGCGAAAGGCGGCCATCGTCTCGCGGTTGCAAGCGCGGGCGCTCTGGCTCACGAGCAGACTGCGCCCGGCAATGCGCGAGGCGAGCGCAGCCCCCTCGCCTTGCCCGGTGAGCACGATGTTGCGCGCGCCGACGAGCTGGCGTTGGGCGATATTCTGGAACTGGGCAAGCGAGATGGGCATAGGCGCGTCCTCGGGTGGGGGCGGAAGTTAGACTAGGAAACGGGGGTCGGGAACGCTGGTGAAGTCGACCTTCTCCTCGGCGGCGGGGGCGAGCTCGCCCAAGAGCTTCTCGGCCCACACCTTGATCAGCTCCAGCACCTGCTCGAGGGTGCGGACGAAGCGCTCGGCCTCCAGCTCGGGCGTCAAATCAACCAGCAGCGAATAGACCACGGTGTTGCTCTCGCGCTCCAGAGAGAAGGTCCCTCCGGCGCTTTCCACGCCAAAGAGGTTCGCCGCCAGCAGGGCGCGGTAGGCCTCGACCCCGGCCTCAGCCGGCAGCTCGCAGACCGGCGCAAAGCAGAAGATCTTGCCCGACGCCTCGACAAACTGCAGATTGAGCGCGTAGTCCTCATCCACCGTCAGGGAAACCAGCCCCGCCTCGTCGGCCTTCGCAAAGGCCTCAATATGGGTCACCTCGGCAACCTTCTTCAGAAACGCAGTGTAGTCAGTCATCGTTGCACGCATCGCGGGCCTTCCTTTCAAGTGGCGAACAATCAGAATACGCACAGCATAGCAAAAAGTAACAGGATTTCCCTCCTCTCCCCCCTGTCCTCTACCCTCCTCCGTCTGTCATCCGTCCTCTGTCATCCGTCATCCCCAAAAACAAAGGGCGCGCCCTCCTGGGCGCGCCCGCTTGTTTTCGGGATGCTTCCCTTCGCCTTACTTGGCGATGACGCGGCACATCTCGACAACCTTGTTGGAGTAACCCCACTCGTTGTCGTACCAAGCGCAGACCTTGACGAAGGTCGGGTCGAGCTGGATACCGGCCTTCTCGTCGAAGGTCGAGGTGCAGGGCTCGCCACGGAAGTCGGTGGAGACAACCGCTTCGTCGGTGTAGCCGAGGATGCCCTTGAGCTCGCCCTCGGAGGCCTTCTTCATCGCCGCGCAGATCTCTTCGTAGGAAGCGGGCTTCTCGAGCTCGCAGGTCAGATCCACGAAGGAGACGTCGGAGGTCGGAACGCGGACGGACATGCCGGTGAGCTTGCCGTTGAGGGCCGGGAGAACCTTACCCACCGCCTTGGCAGCGCCAGTGGAGGAGGGGATCATGTTCTCGAGGATGCCGCGGCCGCCGCGCCAATCCTTCTTGGAGGGGCCGTCGACGGTCTTCTGGGTGGCGGTGGCAGCGTGGATGGTGGTCATCAGGCCGCGCTTGATGCCGAAGGCATCGTTGAGCACCTTGGCGATGGGGGCCAAGCAGTTGGTGGTGCAGGAGGCGTTGGAGATGATGTCCTGGCCGGCGTAGGTGGTGTGGTTCACGCCGTAGACGAACATCGGGGTCTTGTCCTTCGAGGGGGCGGACATCACGACCTTCTTGGCGCCGGCTTCGATGTGCTTGCGGGCGGTCTCGTCGGTCAGGAAGAGGCCGGTGGACTCGACGACGATCTCAGCGCCGACTTCGTCCCACTTGAGCTGAGCCGGATCCTTCTCGGCGGTCAGGCGGATCTTCTTGCCATCGACGATGAGGGTGTTGCCGTCAACGGCGATGTCGTGGTTGAAGCGGCCGTGGACCGAGTCGTACTTCAACATATAGGCGAGGTAATCAGGATCGAGCAGGTCGTTGATGCCGACGATCTCGACGTCCGAGAAGTTCTCGACCGCAGCGCGGAAGACCATACGGCCGATGCGGCCAAACCCATTGATGCCAACTTTGATGGACATGATGTTACTCCTTTTCGTTTCACGGATGCTCCCCCCGCACCGGTGCGCCGGGATCTCCGCCGAATGAACAGCGCATAAGATACTCCACTTTATGCAGGAAAGTCAAGCCCTTTTGCGCGCCACCGCCCCCAGCCGGCGGCGAGGCTCGCTACGCGAGCGCGAGGGGGCCCTTCGGGCCGTGAGGTGCGGGCAGTCGCCCGCGTGAGGGCGGCGTTGCCGCCGCGAGGTGCGCCTCCGGCGCGTGAAGGGGACGAAGGGGCTTGCGTGTGCACCCGCCCCGGGAGTGAAAGCGGAGCAGGCCCCTGCAAAACCTTAAAGGCCCCCTGCCGCACCCGTCTAGCCCCCCTTACCATAGAAGCCCGCGCGCTCGTCTCTCGCGCGGGCCACGCGCGTACGCGTGCGCGATAGGGCCATTTTGTGGCACAGTCTGGCACACTGGTGGCGCAATTGGCAAAAAGCCGCCGGGGACGGCGGCCGTTAGGACGCGCTGCTTGCCCCACTTTCTGCCGCGCCCGCCAGGTGCGTTGCGACGAGTAAAAGAGGCAACTAGCCTCTGGGTTCAGCGGTGGAATAGATCGCCTAACCGCCTCCACAAGACACGGGGAAGTGTTCGGCAGAGCGCATTTGGGACAAAGCAAAGATAATATTGATAACGCCGAATGCGCGAAGGCTCTTCCATCGCTTGGGCATAGAGCGTGGGTTGCGGCTTAACACCCGGATTGAGGAGGAGGTATAGGTGAGGCAGCGTAAGATTATAGTACGGCTCTGCGCAGATCTCCGGGCACACGACTTCGCAGTGCGCAAAGCGCGTTTCTTGGCGAGCCAAGAGGCGCAAGTGGCCTGTTTTGTCGGGATTGTCCCCTGCGAAAGCGACGATTCCAGGCCGCCTGGCAAGCCGTTCGATTTCATCAAGGCCTTCAAGCGCAAGGCAAAACCTGAACATTGGCCGAGAGATCTCAAAAGCCAAGACGAGACTTGCGAACGCCCAAAGTCCACGCTTAAGGCCATACCGCTGCTGGAGCCAATGAAGGAGGTTCGCAACGGCTAAGATGGGAAGCGTTGTGATCCAGGGGGTGTAACGGGTATAACCGAGGTAAGGGGTCGGGAAGCAGATAAGTCCTGCGAATACAATCCAGCTATAAATCCGTAGCGGGCGAGAGGTGGAGAGGCATAGCACCAAAAAAGCGAAGAGGAAGAGCGCACGTTGGAGGGGAGTGATTGGGCTTCCATCTCCCGCGCGACGGGGATTATCTTGTGTCCAAACACGGCATTGGGGCAAGAAGTTAGGCCGCTCGAGTTTCCACGCGTAGTAACGTTGCGTCAGCCGTGCAGAGAGGAAGGCATTGGCAAAGTGGCCGAGATGGCTCATTCGTTTGGCATCGTCATTTCGGTCCTGAAAGTCCCCAGTAATGTCAGAGGTCGGAAAACGCGCTTCATCAATGCTATAGGCTGGATAGAGCGGGTGACCATAGGTTTTCCACGAGGTCAAATAGGGGG
>JBJFFT010000078.1:0-2024 GCA_051891975.1 Candidatus Spyradenecus sp.
CTTCCTCCGACTTCTCTTTCTTACGACTGCGCAATTACATTGTAGACGGTTCAGCCGACCAAACTTGGCGCGGAGGTTTGACAGGGGCGGGGGTTTTGGCTATTATGGCGGGTGTTTAGTTAGAAAGGATTGCGTATGATTCGGAAGTGCTTGCTGTGGATGATTGCGATCGTGTTGGTGCCGGTGATGGGCTGGGCCGAGGCGATTGGGTTTCCCTTCGAGGAGTTTAGCTGCGAGGGAGGGAAGGCGTCGGCGGAGATTTCGGCCGAGGGGCTGAAGATTGTCCCGGAGGGGGATATGCGCAATTGGACGTTGACGTGCGAGTTGGTGATTCCTGAGAAGTTGACGCCGCGGACGACGTTGGTCTCTTGGCGGGTGGGCGAGACGCGCGCAATTCGCTTCTATAAGGGCGACCGGCAGAATGTTTACCGGGCGGGTTGGTGTTGCCTGGGGACGGGGGAGTCGGAGGAGGAGCACATTATCGGCGGGGATTTGTGGATGGAGCCGGGGACGCATACGGTGACGATTTCCTACTATCCCAAGGGGCCGGGCGAGTTGATTGGGACGCGCGCGTGGGTGGATGAGGGGCAGGTGTGGTATACCTCGGGGCTGCGCTTCTCGGCGAATGTCCAGAACCGGACGCCGAAGCCGGATACGCTCTATCTGCGGGTGGGCAACGACGCGAAGGATGAGCCTTCGACGCTGATGAAGGGGTTGCAGATTCTCAAGGTGAAGTTGCTCTTCGGCAAGGCCGAGGTGCCGGCGGGGAAGTAAGGCCAAGAGGCCGGAAGGGAGCGGGAGCGCGCAATGGCGAGTTTTGCCTTTCACACCTATGGTTGCCAGATGAATGTCCGCGAGAGCGAGGCTGCGGCCCGCGCCTTGCAAGAGGCAGGGTTGACGTTGGCGGCGGACGAGGCGCAGGCGGATGTGGTGATTGTGAACTCCTGCTCGGTGCGTGGCAAGGCCGAGGATAAGGCGTTGGGGAAGCTGGGGTTGTTGTGCGCCACGAAGCGCGAACGGCCTGGGCGCGTGGTGGGGCTGATGGGGTGTATGGCGCAGCGGCTGGGCGACGAGGTCTTCCGCCGCGTGCCGATGTTGGACTTTTCGATTGGGACGCGGTGTGCCGAGCGGGTGGTGGACGCGGTGGAGGCGGCCTTGGCCGGGCGCAAGACCTTGGCGATGCGGGATTTGCACGCCGAGCCGACGGCCCTGAGCGGCCATTTGGAGGATGGGAGTTTCTCGGCGTTTGTGACGATTTTGCTGGGGTGCAACCGGCGGTGTACCTATTGCATCGTGCCGGATGTGCGGGGCGACGAGTGGAGCCGGCCGGCGAGCGAGGTGCTCGCGGAGGTGCGGGCGCTGGCCGAGCGCGGGGTGAAGGAGGTCACGCTGCTGGGGCAGTCGATTATGAACTACGGTCTGCGCACGCCGGCGTGGACGGAGGCCGACCCGCCTTCGCCCGGGGGCTACACTTTGCCCTTCCCGCGTCTCCTGGAGGCCGTGGCCGCGATTCCCGGCATCGAGCGTATTCGCTTTACCAGTGGCCATCCGGCCGGGGTGACCGATGAGCTGATACGTCTCTACAAGTCCGAGCCGAAGGTCTGCCACCACTTGCACTTGCCGGTGCAGAGTGGGTCGAGCGAGGTGCTGAGCCGGATGCGGCGTGGCTACACGCGCGAGCAGTATCTGGAGGCGATCGCCAAACTGCGCGCGGCGGTGCCGGAGATGGCGATTACCACCGATGTCATCGTCGGCTTCCCCGGCGAGACGGAGGCCGACTTTGAGCAGACGCGCACGCTGATGGAGGAGGCCGCCTTCGACAACGCCTTCATCTTCAAGTACAGTCCGCGACCGGGGACGGTCTCGGCGACTTGGGAGGACGACGTCTCCGAGGCGGAGAAGGCCCGGCGCAACCAGGTGCTCTTGGGGGACCAGGATGTGCGTGGGGCGCGGCTGAATGAGCAGTTGGTCGGGAGCGAGCAGGAGGTGCTGGCCGAGGGGCCGAGTTTGCGCAACAAGGCGCG
>JBJFFT010000079.1:0-2022 GCA_051891975.1 Candidatus Spyradenecus sp.
ACCAGACATCATCCCCCACCCTGATCGCCCGGGCGTACTCTAGGCCGCGGTTGCGCCGCTGGGCATCCAGCGGGTGGCCGGCGGTGTGAAAGCCGCAGTTGGGTCCCACGAAGACATCGCGCCCGAAGGTGACCTTGGCAGCGTCGAGGATGACCAGACCGTGGTTGGCGTAGAAACGGTCCCCGAAGGAGATTTGGGTGCCGTAGTCGCACCAAAAGGGGGCCTGCACGCGCACGCCTTCGCCTAGGTGCCCTACAATGGTGCGCAGCTTGGCCTCCTTGGCCGCCCAGTCGCTTGGCCGCAGCGCGTTATACTCGGCGCACGCATCCTTGCAAGCGTCTAGCAGTTGCCCCAGCTCGGGGTCGTAGTTCGCATCGTAAAGTTCGCCGGCATCCCGCCGTTCACGCTCGGTCATTGGATCTTCCTCCTTTTGCGCTAGTATAGCATATCCGCTTCCCGGGCAAGTTTCCCCTCAAGACCTTTGCACGACTCGGCTCCCTACTCTTTTGTTGACAGCACCCGAACATTTTGCAACAATGCTAACTGTTTTCAAGGAACGCTATGGAACCCTTTGACCGAACCAGCCTTCTTCCGGATGCGGACTTCTTCAAGGCGTTGGGGCACCCCACGCGCCTGTGGATTGTCGAGCAGCTCTCCGATGGCGCGGAGCACTGCGTCTGTAAGTTTGTACGGGCGGTGGGCGATGAGTTCCCGACCATTAGCCGCCATCTCTCCATCCTCAAAGAGGCCGGGGTGGTGGTCGATGAAAAGCGCGGCAAGCAGGTCTACTACCGCCTGGCGTGCCCGTGCGTCAGCCAGATGCTCGGCTGTTTGCGCAAGCGCCGCCCTTGAAGGCCTTTTTTCGTGCCCCATATTTAGCCGTTTGGCTCACCAATAGAAAGGAAAGACAGTGCTTCATCTCTTCACACGTTTAGCCGATTGGCTGACTTACGCGCTCCTGGGCTTCACCCCCGGCACGGCAACGGGCGAGGCGGTCCACTTCTTCTTGGAGGACATTCCCAAGATGTTTTTCCTGCTCGCCGTGATGATCTACGCCATTGCCTTTCTGCGCGCGCGGGTGGACAACACACGGATGCGGCAGTTCCTCGCCGGAAAGAACCGTCTACTCTGCTACCTCTTGGCCGCCCTGCTCGGCGCGGTGACGCCCTTCTGCTCGTGCTCGTCGATTCCGCTCTTCCTGGGCTTTGCCGCTGCGCGTCTCCCCTTGGGCATTGCGATGGCCTTCCTGATCACCTCGCCTACGGTCAACGAAGCGGCCGTGGTGATGCTCGGTGGCTCGATCGGTTGGGGGCTGACCGCGCTCTATGTGGCCCTGGGGGTGGGCGCGGGCTTCCTGGGCGGACTCTTCTTCGATGCCCTCAAGGCCGAGCGCTGGCTCGCGTTGCCCGAAGCGCCCGCTCCGAAACCGACCCCGTACGCCTGCCGGTGCAAGTGCAGTGCGCCGCCTCCCCCACCCTCGCGCCACGCCTTTGCCCTCCAAGAGTTGCGGACCATTCTCTCGGCCATCGCCCCGTGGGTGGTCTTGGGGATTGGCCTGGGGGCGGCCCTGCACGGCTTTGTACCGGAAGGCTTCCTGGCCAAACACCTGGGCGGCGGGCAGTGGTGGAGCGTCCCCCTGGCCGTTACCATCGGCATCCCCACCTACGCCAACGCCACCACCATCGTCCCCATCGTCGCCGCCCTCATCAGCAAGGGTCTCCCCGTGGGAACGGCCTTCGCCTTTATGCTCTCGGCCGCGGCAGCCTCCGTGCCCGAGTTCATCCTCCTCAAGCGCGTAATGTCCGCCAAACTCCTCCTCCTCTTCGCCCTCTACCTCCTCTGCTTCTTCACCCTCACCGGCTATCTCCTCAACCTCGCCCGGTAAACGCGGGGAAGAGACCCCACCCATCCCCCACCCTCCCCCAAGGCGGAGCCCATTCGCTTCCGCCCGGAGCGAAACTATTAAGTCCCCCACTTATCGGAAATAAGTCCCGGACTTATCGGCCATAAGTCCACCACTTA
>JBJFFT010000080.1:0-7680 GCA_051891975.1 Candidatus Spyradenecus sp.
CGGGTGACGCGCTCGGCATCGAGGAGGGGGAGGTGGAGGGTTTCGGGGATGAGGAGGGGCTGGGTGGCGGGGGCGCGCTCGGTGTCGGCGAGGATGCGTTCGTAGAGGATGCGCTCGAGGGCGGCCTTGGCATCGACGACGAGGTAGCCTTGGTCGGTGACGACGAGGTAGTAGCGCTCTTGGAGGATGTCGGCAATGCGTAGCCACTTCCAGGGGGAGGGGGGGGCGGCTGGGTCCTTGCCGGGGGGCGTGGAGGCCAGACCGGGGAAGTCGAGGGCCTGCTGGCGGGGTTTGGGGGCCTG
This sequence comes from Candidatus Spyradenecus sp., assembly GCA_051891975.1. Classification (GTDB taxonomy): domain Bacteria; phylum Verrucomicrobiota; class Kiritimatiellia; order RFP12; family DVOR01; genus Spyradenecus. The sequence goes on from JBJFFT010000080.1 coordinate 303, forward strand.
CGGAGTGGGGAGGGGGGCGACCGGCGAGAGGGGGAAGGGCGGGAAGGGGTTTGAGACGAGGGGGTGGGGCGCGGGGGGAGCAACCGGGGGCGGCGGAACTGGGGGCGTGGGCGCGACGGTTGGCGGCGGGGTGGGGGCCGTGCCGGCGGGGAGGGAGTGGTCGAAGGTCTGCGCGCCGGGGGCGGGGAAGGCCTCGGCGAGGGCGCGGGCAATGGCTTGGGCAATCGCGTCGCCGACCAGGTTGCCGCGGCGGAAGCGGACTTCGCGCTTGGTGGGGTGGACGTTGACATCGACTTCCTCGGGGGGAAGGTCGACGAAGAGGATGACGAGGGGGCGGGAGTCGCGCAACGGCCAGGCTTGGCGGAGGGCGACTTGGATTTGGGGGGCGGTGGCGGGGCGGCGGTTGATGAAGATGAATTGCTCTGGGGTGCCGCCGCGGACGTAGCCGGGCTTGGAGAGGTAGCCGTGGATGTGGAAGGGACCGGAGGTGTGGTCGAGCGGCAGGAGGGCGTCGGCGGTGGGCTGGCCGAGGAGGGCGCGGACGCGGTCGTCGAGGGTGTCGCCTTGGGGGAGGCGGAGGAGGTCGCGCCCCTCGGAGATGAGGCGGAGGGCGACGGTGGGGTTGGCGAGGGCGACGGCGGAGAGGGTCTGGCGGATGCGGGCGAGTTCGGTGTTGGCCGAGCGGAGGAACTTCTTGCGGGCGGGGGTGTTGAAGAAGAGGTCGCTGACGGCGATGGTGGTGCCGAAGGGGTGGCCGGCGGGGACGACTTCCTCGAGTTTGCCGCCGACGACGGTCAGGCGGGTGGCGTCGGCCTGGGCGCGGGGGCGGGTGGTGAGGGTGAAGCGCGAGACGCTGGCGATGGAGGGGATGGCCTCGCCGCGGAAGCCAAAGGTGGCGATGCGCTCGATGTCGTGGACGGTGGCGATTTTGCTGGTGGCCTGGCGTTGGAGGGCAAGGCAGGCGCTCTCGCGATCCATCCCGCAGCCGTTGTCATCGACCTGCACGAGCTTGGCACCGCCTTGCTCGACGCTGACCTCGATGCGCGTGGCCCCGGCATCAAGGGCGTTCTCGACCAACTCCTTGACCACCGAGGCCGGACGCTCGACCACCTCGCCGGCGGCAATTTGGTTGGCGACGACTTCGGGAAGTAGGCGGACGATAGGAGGAGAGGGGCTCGCTTCGCTCGCGATGACAGATGACGGATGAGAGATGACAGAAGGCCCCTCATCTGCCTCTCGCGGCACGCGCACTGTCATCTGTCCACTGTCCTCTGTCATCTTAAAGCGTCGCGAGGAACTCCGCGACGCGCTCGCGGAGAGCGGGGGCGTCGAGGCCGTAGGCATGGCGGAGTTCGGCCTCGGAGCCTTGGGCGATGGGCTCATCGGGCCAGCCGAGGAGGAGGTGGGGGCCTTGGTGGTGCTCGGCGATGGCCGAGCCGAATCCGCCGGCGGAGGAGGCATCTTCGAGGGTAATCAGGGGGCGGCCTTGGAGGGAGGCTAGGTAGTCGGGCAGGGGCTTGATTTGCTCGACGGGGAGGACGGCCGGGGCGCGGCCGGGGAGGGGATCGGGGAAGGCTTCGCGGGCCCAGGCGTAGGCGGTGCCCAGGGCGAGGAGGAGGGGCGTGCCGGGCGGGAAGGCGGCGGGGGTGCGGGGGAGGTCGGGCGGAAGGGGGGCCGGAGCCGCGCCGCGGGGGTAGCGGATGACGGTGGGGGTGGGGCGCGCGAGGGCATCGGCGAGGGCGCGCTCGAGGCCGGGGCGGTCGCAGGGGGCGATGAGAGTGAGGTTGGGAAGGGTGCGGAGCATCGCGATGTCGTAGAGGCCGTGGTGGGTGGGGCCGTCGGAGCCGACGATGCCGGCGCGGTCGAGGCAGAGGACGACGGGGAGGGCCGGGAGGCAAAGGTCGTGCATCACGGAGTCGACAGCGCGCTGGGCGAAGGTGGAGTAGAGGGCGACGACGGGGCGCAGGCCGGCGGCGGCGAGGCCGGCGGCGAAGGTGACGGCGTGCTCTTCGCAGATGCCCACATCGAAGGCGCGCTCGGGGTGGGCGCGGAACCAGGGGGTGAGGCCGGTGCCATCGCGCATCGCGGCGGTGATGGCCACAACGCGCGGGTCGGCGGCGTGGGCCAGGAGCGCTTCGCCGAAGAGGGCGGACCAGCCGGGGCGCGCGGCGGAGAGGGGTTGGGTGCCGGTAGCCCAAGGGGCGACGCCGTGCCACTTGGCGGGGTTGCGCTCGGCGGGGGCGTAGCCTTTGCCCTTGACGGTGGCGATGTGCAGGGCGATGGGGACGCGGCTGGCCTTGGCGGTCTGGAGGGCGTCGGTGAGGGCGGCGAGGTCGTGGCCGTCGATGGGGCCGAGGTAGCGGAGGCCGAGGTCCTCGAAGATGGCCGAGCGCTGACGCAGGAGGAGGGGCTTGAGGGCGGCCTTGAGGGCGCGGTAGAGGGTCTTGGTGCGGAAGAGGTTGAGGCGGTGGCCGGCGGCCTCGGCGGCGGCGCGGATGCGGTTGTAGCGCAGGCCGGCGAGGCGGCGGGCCAGGAGGCGGGAGAAGGCGCCAACGTTCTTGGAGATGCTCATCCCGTTGTCGTTGATGACCAGGATGAGGCGCTCGGTGGTGTGGCGCAGAGCGTTGAGCGCTTCCAGGGAGATGCCGTTGGTGAGGGAGGCATCGCCCACCACGGCGATGATGTTCTGTTCGCGCGTGGCGGGGTCGGGGGCGAGGTCGCGCGCGGCGGCTAGGCCGAGGGCGGTGGAGAGGGCCACGCCGGCGTGGCCGCCGATGGAGGCATCGTAGGGCGACTCGGCGGGGTGGGGGAAGCCGCGCAGGCCGCCGAAGGTGCGCAGGGTGTCGAAGGCGGCATTGCGGCCGGTGAGCATCTTCCAGGCGTAGGCCTGGTGGCCCACATCCCAGAGGACCTTATCGCGCGGGAAGTCGAAGACGCGGCAGAGGGCGAGGGTGAGCTCTACGGTGCCAAGGCTCGGGGCCAGGTGACCGCCGGTCTTGGAGACCACCGCCACCATCCGCTCGCGCAGCTCCTGGGCTAGGGCAGGCAGCGCGGACTCCGGCAGCGCCTTGACAGCCGCCGGAGAGTCGACAGTCGACAGAGCGCGGACAGCGGACAGCGGAGAGCGGACAGCGCTGGCGCTTACCGTGGAAGGGCCGTCTGAGCCGTGGGGAGCACATACCTCGGGACAAAGGTCTGCCCGTCGCTCTGCGTGCTGTCGGCTGTCGGCTGTCGGCTGTCGGCTTGCCACGTCTTCTTCCTTCATCCGCAATAGTCCCTCGGGGGCTACTATCGTGTTACGCCGAAGATGCGGAAGAGGCGCGAGCCGAGGTCGCCATTGGTGTTGACCGGCTCGTCGGGGCCGCCGCGCAGGTCGATGAAGTCCGAGAGAATGGCAAGGGCTTCGCGCAGGACGGGGTCGTTCTCCGGGGTGGGGCCTTGCTTCTTGCGCTGGGCGCCGGAGAGGAGGTCGTCCTGCGCCTTCTGGAGTTGGCGCTCGGCGCGCATCCGGGTGCGGCGCTTCTCGAGGTTAAGGGTGACGACCTGCTCGGCGTTGGCCTCGCGGACGTGGTCGATGAGCTTCTGGGCGGCGAGGTACTGCTCGTCCTTGGCCAGGCGGGCATCGGAGGCGGCCTTGAGGCGGGGGAGGAAGGGGGCGAGGTCGGCGGTCTTGGCGTAGTAGGCGGGGTTGACGGTGGTGTAGGGGAGGGCGCCGGGGAGCTGGTCCTCGCCGAGCTCAAGGGCGTCGTAGAGGGAGGGGAGAACGAGGTCTGGGACAACGCCACGCAGCTGGGTGGTGCCGCCGTTGATGCGGTAGAAGCAGGCGGTGGTGATGCGGTCGGCACCGTAGACCTTGGAGTCGCCGCCCAGGCCCTGGACGGTCTGGACGGTGCCCTTGCCGTGGCTCTTGGAGTCGCCGAGGATGATGGCCCGGCCGTAATCTTGGAGGGCGGAGGCGACAATCTCGGAGGCGGAGGCGGAGTTGCGGTTAACGAGGACGACGAGGGGCTTGTTGAAGGCCACCTGCCCTTGGGCGGGGAGGACCTGCACCGAGCGCGCGTCGCGGACCTGGACGGCCGGGCCGGTGACGAAGAGGCCGGTCATCGAGAGGGCTTCGAGGAGAGAGCCGCCGCCGTTGTTGCGCAGGTCGATGACCATTCCATCGACATGCTCGGCATTGAACTGCTGGATGTAGCGCAGGAGATCCTTGGTCATCGAACGCGCGTCCGAGCCCATATCGCCCGAGACGGCACCGGCGTAGAAGGCCGGAATGCGGACATAGCCGAGGCGGCGGTCGTTCTCCAGGCGCTGAACGCAGCCAGTGACGGCCTGCTCTTCGAGCTTGATCTCGTCGCGGATGAGGTCGACAATCTTGGTGCGGGTGCCCGTTTTGTCGGAGACAGGGATGACGCGCAGGACCACCTTGGTGCCCTTGGGGCCGCGGATCTTGCGGACGGTGCGGTTGAGGGGCTTGTGCTGGATGTCCTCGATGGGGCCGTCGCCTTGGCCCACGCCGATGATGCGGTCGCCCTCCTGGAGGCGGATGTCGCGGGTGTCGCTGGCGGCGGGGGCGCCGGGCATTAGCTCGGTGATGCGCACCGCGCCGTCATCGTAGCGCAGGGTGGCGCCGATGCCGCAGAGGGTGAGGTTCATCTCCATACTGAAGTCCTCGAAGTTCATCGGGGACATATAGTCGGTGTGCGGGTCGTAGGCGTTGGCCACGGCCGAGAGGGTGCGCTGGAGGACGGTCTCGGAGTCCATCTCGCCATACGCATCGCGCAAGGTGCGGTAGCGCTTGCGGATGACCTCCTCGGCCGGCTGGGAGAGGTCCTCGGTGTCGTAGTTAGGCTTGTCGTCCTCGGGCTTGGCGGCCTTCTCCTCGGCATCGAGCTCTTTGGCCAGGGTGATGGCGAGCAGTTCGTTGCGCAGGGCGGAGCGCCAGAGGGCCTTCTGGGCGGCGGCATCGGCGGGGCGCTCGGCCTTGCGGCGCTTCCAGACGTAGCTCTCGTCGCCCGAGAAGTCGAAGGTGGCCGGGTCCTTGAGCAGGGTTTCGGCGTAGTCGCAACGCTGGGCCAGGCGCTCGCGCACCAGGGCCATCAGGTCGTAGCCGAAGGCAAGGTCGCCGGCAGCGAGGGCATCGTCGAGGGTCGTGCGCAGCGGCTCGAGGCGCTTGAGGTCCTCCTGGGTGAGGAGGGTGCGGTCGAAGTCCAGCGCGTCAACCAGGTTGGTCCAGGCGACGGCGGAGAGGTGGTCGCCAAAGCGTTCGCCGGAGAGGTGGGTGGTGTTGAGCTGGCGGACGACGCGGCGGGCGATCTCAGGGTAGACCGGCTCGGGGGTTAGGGGCGCAGCGAGGGCGGTTAGGGCGCAGAGAGCGGCAGTGAGAGCGAGGGGAATCGACTTCATCATTAGAGACCTTCGGTGATGTCCAGGCGCCCGAGGCGGGAGACGACCTGGGCGATGTCGGTGGGGGAGAGGGTGGCGGGCAGGGCGGTGAGCGCCTGCACCAGGCTCAGGTGGGAGCAGACGAGGATTTCGTCGGCCTGCTCGGGGCCGTCCTCAAACTTGTGACCGATAAAGCAGAGCACGCCGTGGAGCTGCTCCTGCGGGATCTCCGCCTCCTGGGCCACGGCCACCAGTGCGTGGCGGACCTGGAGGACGGGCGACTTGTCAATCGGGCGGCCGTTGGCCAGAATCTGCCCGGCGTCGATGGAGACCTCGCCGCTCCAGTGCTTGGTCTCAATGACGAAGACGCCCTGCGGGCCGACGGCCACGTGGTCGATGTCGCGCCCGTTGGGGAGGAGCAGACCGTTGAAGACGGTCCAGCTGTCGGGCAGGTGGGAGAGCTCGCCGGCGGCGATCTCCTCGCCGCGCGCGCCCTTGAAGTAGCCATAGACGAGGGCCGGCTGGGTGCGCGAGTAGTAGAAGAAGCCGGCGATGGCCAGCAGGATACAGAGCGCGCCCAGCGGCCAGGGTAGGACGCCCGCCGCAGCGAGCACCGCCCCGATGCCGACGCCGAAGAGCGTTCCGAAGGCGAGGATGGGGATAAAGACCTTGCGCAGACCTCGGCGCCGGGCGGCATCGCCCGGAACGCCTCGCATCGTGGCACGAGCTTCTAACATAGCGTGAGCTCCGGTTAAGGCAACTTTCGGAAGAGGACGATGGCCGCCGCGCCGAAGAGGCAGGAGGGCAGAACCACCGCGAGGGCCGGCTTGAGGATGCCGTGGTTAGCCAGCAACATCGCCAGAGCCGTCAGCGCGTAGTAGGCCAGGAATAGCGAGAGGGCCAGTAGGATGCCGCGGAAGACCGACTGGCGCCCGGAGGCGATTCCCGCGGGGATGGCGAAGAGGGTGACCAGGATAATGGAGAGGGGCGCGGCGTAGTGGTTGTAGGTGGCGTAGGAGTCCTCGTTCTTCTGGCGGCGGGTGAGGCCGCTCTGGTCGCGCAACTTGCGGTTGAGCTTGCGGTCGGCGGCCGAGGAGAGGTCGGCGGCAGAGTTCTGGATGAGGATCTGGCGGGGCGTCTCGCCCAGGGCGTAGAAGGGCTTGGCGGGGAGACTGGCGGGGCAGTCCTCAGGGGGCGAGATAACCTGGTCGAGCTCGTCGTAGTAGGTAATGGTGATGCCGCCGAGGAGCCACCAGACGCCGTCAAGGTAGCGCGCCTTGGGGGCGGTGAAGGAGCGGTCCTTGGAGCCATCGGGGCGGTTCAGCGTCAGGCGGACCTCGGTGAGCTCCTCGGGCCGGGCGGGGTCCATCTCGCCGATGATCCAGACGTGGTCGTTGCCCGGGGCTGCGTAGCCGATGCCCTTGAGCGGCTCGCGGCCGGTTTCGCGGAAGTCGGAGTTCTTGATGATCATCGCGCGGGCGGCGGCCGAGGGCTTGAGGAACTCGGTGTTGGCGAAGGAGGCGAGGGCGGCGAGGGCGGCGGTGAGGAGGATGGGGGCGGCGACGGTGGAGAGGCCGATGCCGCTGGCGCGCATAGCGATGAGCTCGCTATGGCGGCAGAGCTGCCACATGGTGTAGAGGGTGGAGAGGAGGAAGACGGCCGGCAGGAGCCACTCGAGGTACATCGAGAGGGTGCCGAAGAGGAAGTCGAGGGCAACCTGGAAGGTGACGTTGGCCTTGGGGTCGAAGCACGCGCTAATGAGGTCGAAGCTCATAAAGAGCAAGGTCAACGAGCAGAGACCGAGGAGGCAGATGCTGGCCGGGACGGCGAAAGTTCGCCACACATAGCGGAAGAGGATACTCATTGGCCGACCACCTTTCCCAGGGCGCAGAGGGTGACGAGGGTTGCCGCGGCCGCGCCCAAGAGCAGCCCGGCGAGCCCCTGGCGCAGACGCGGATGGTCGGCAAGCCGGTCGCAGACCACACGCAGGAGCCAG
>JBJFFT010000081.1:0-7611 GCA_051891975.1 Candidatus Spyradenecus sp.
CGCCGGCTCGGGGAGCGGGATGGCCCCGGCGGCATCGAAGAGGTAGGGGGCGGCTTCGGGTTGGGGCGCGGCGGTGGGGAGGGGCAGCGACTGCTCGGCAGCCTCGGTGACTGGCGTCTCGCTCTCGACCTCGGCGAGGGTGAGCTCCAGGGAGTCGACCAGGAGCGTGGGGCTGGGAAGGGCCGGGCGGGGCGCAAGGAGGCTCCGGGCCGCCCCGGCCAGGAGGGCGAGATGGAGCGCGAGCGCCAGCGCCAGCGCCAGACCGTTGGCCCCCAGACTTCGCCCTGCCGCGCAGAAGGTCATCGGGCCGCCTTGTCCACCTGGTAGGTCACTTGGGTGACGCCTTGGGCGCGCAGCGCGGCCATCAGTTCCAGGGCCGGACCGGCGTGGGCCTTGCGGTCGGCGCGGATGACGACGGGGGCGGCGGTGGCGCGGTGGCGCAGGACGGCGGCATCGACGGCCGAGTCGAGGGCCATCGGGGTGCGGCCATCGAGGAGGATTTCGTCGGCCGGGGTGAGGACGAGCTGGATGGATTGCCCGCGCTGGGGGGAACCGTCGGCGCGGGGGAGCTCGACGCGCAGGCCGCGCTGGACGGTCATCGTCATAAAGGCGTAGATGAAGAAGACCAGCAGGAGGAAGATGACGTCCATAATCGGCGTCATCTCGACGCGGGCTTTGGGCGGCTCGCTGGGCAGGAGCTTCATGGGGCGCGCTCGGCGTGCTCGGCGGCGGTCATCGCCTCCTGCAGGCGCAGGGTGAGGGCGTTGTGGCAGGCGCGGCCGAGGTTGAGGGGCAGGAGCGCGGCGATGGAGACGACGAGGCCGGCGGCGGTGGTGATGAGCGCCTCGGCGATGCCCGCGGCAATGCCGGTGGGGTCGTCCACCCCGCTCTGGCCCATCAGGTTGAAGGAGGCGATGATGCCGGTGACGGTGCCCAAGATGCCGAGCATCGGGGCGAGGGTGACGATGGTATCGAGGGCACCCAGGCCGCGACCGAGGCGGCGGACTTCGCGCAGGGCCTCGGCTTGGAGGGCCTCGGCGAAGGGGAGGGCGGGGGCTTCGAGCGCTCGGCGCAGGAGCTTGGCGTTGGGGGAGGTGGCGCGCTTGAGGCGGGGGGCGAGTTCCTTGCGGGCCTGGGGATCGGCTAAGTCGGCCAAGGCTTCGCGCCAGGCGCGCGCGCCGAGGCGGAGCTCCAGGAGGTAGAAGAGCCACTGGAGGGCCTTGCGCAGGGTGACGAAGAGGGTAACGAGCGAGCAGAGAGCAATTGGCCACATCACCGGGCCGCCGCGCTCCATCAGCGAGCGCAGGAGTTCAAGGGCGCCATCCATCACGGGGTTCCTTTCGGCTTGGCGTTGAGGAGGCGCACTTCGAGGGTCTGCCCGGTGGCGAGCGAGAGGCGGGCGTTGGGGAAGCGCAGAAGGTTATCGAGGGCGAGGTCGGCTTCGCCGGTCGCGAGGAGGGGCTTACCCAGGGTGTCGGCGGCCTCGGTGCCATAGGTCCACGAGCCGGGGAGGCGGAGCCAGAGGGGACCATCGGTGGCACCTTCGGCCACTTGGAGGCTCAGGGTGAGGACCTGGCTTTGGGCATCGTAGCGCGGAGGCAGGAGGGTGTAGGGGCCGGAGGCGATGCGCGCGTCGAGGGCCGGGTCGCCATAGAAGCAGACGGTGTCGCGGTCGTGGAGGTTGCCCGAGAGGTTCTTGACGAGCTCGCGGACCTCATCCTCGCTTTTGCCGGCCTGGAGCTGCGCGGCGGCGTAGGCGTGGATGCCCGGGGTCATCGGCTGGTTGAACTGGCGGATCTCGCGCAGACGGAAGGCGCGCAGGTCGGCGATGGGCTGCTCTTCAAGCCAGTGGACGATGCCGGTGTTGGTGAAGTGGAAGGCTTCGCAGGCGGTGTAGAGGCCGGGCTTGCCCACGAAGGTGCCCTGGGTGCCCCAGCCTTGCGCGCCGAACCAGGTGGTCACCGTGTAGCCCATAAACTGGCGCACGCCTCCATCGCGCATCCAGGCCAGGGCCATGCAGTCGGTTTGGTCGACGTCGCCAATCAGGCAGTTGCCGGTGGCGAAGTAGACCTTCGGCTCGGGGTTGGAGGCGAAGTAGCCGACCTTTTGCGTGTCGACGGCCACCAGGCGGCCCTCCTTGTGGACCATCGCCATATTGGGCCCGCAGTAGCCCATCTGCCAATCGTGCTGGGTGGCGTGGCCGGAGGTGGTGAGGAACTGCACCTTGTCGCGCTGGAGGCGCTCGAGGACGCCGCGGGTGTTATCGGTGTTGCACGGGAGGCTCTCGACCTCGGCGGTCTGGCCGCGCTTCCAGTGCTTCAGGGTGCCGCGGTGATCCTCGGAGTAGCGCCAGGCCTCGGCGAAGGGCGTGAGGTCGCAGCCGGCGCAGTCGAGGGCGCGCTCGATGGCGATGGGGCCGGCCTCGGCCAGCAGACGCGCGGCCTCGGGGTCGTAGCCGGTGATGACGCCCCAGAAGGTGTCGGGGTAGGGGTCGTCATCGAGGGCGCGGCAGAGGGTGTGCAGGGCAATGGTGAAGTGCACGCCAGCCTCCTCGGGCGTGACTACGAAGGCGGTGAAGGCGGGCAACTGGCGGCCCAGGGCCTCGCGCACTTCCGCCACCTCCTGCTCCCAGGTGTAGAGCTGCGCGTGCGGATACTTTTTGCGCAACGCTTCGACCGTCGCTTCGCGCCAGGCCGGGCTCGCCATCACCGCGCGGGAGGCGACAATGGCGTAGCTACCGGCAACCGGCTCGCCCGCGGCGGCGGGGGCTTGGGAGAGGCGCGGCTGGATGCCGCTGGGCGGCACCCCCGCGCAGAGCGCTGCGGCAAAGCCCAGCGCGCACGCAACGAACGAGGCCTTGGCGCTCATCGCGGCCTCAACCGATGGAGAGCACTTCGTCGACCACGGCCATAAAGGCCTTGGCGGCGGGGCTCTCGGGGTGGGAGACCACGAAGGGGCGGCCTTCGTCGCCGCTCGCGCCGATCTCGGTGGCGATGGGGAGCTTGCCGAGGAAGGGCAGGCCGTATTCCTTGGCCAGGGCCTCGCCGCCGCCGGTCTTGAAGATGGGCGTAAAGGTGCCGCAGCAGGGGCAGGTGAAGCCGCTCATATTCTCGATGAGGCCGACGATGCGCATCCCAATCTGGTTGCAGAAGGTGATGGACTTGCTGACATCGAGCGTGGCAACCTGCTGGGGCGTGGTGACGAGGATGGCACCATCGGCGTTGGGGATGAGCTGGCAGATACTCAGCGGCTCATCGCCGGTGCCGGGCGGGCAGTCGACGATGAGGTAGTCGAGCTCGTCCCAGCGCACTTCGCCGAGGAACTGCTTGATGACGCCGGCCTTGAGCGGGCCGCGCCAGACGATGGGCTCGTCGGGCTTCTCGAGGATGAGCGCGGTGGACATCACCTTGAGCCCCTCGGGGGTCTCGGCCGGGAGGAGCTTTTCGCCGTCGCTCATCGCCCGTTCGCCCTGCAGACCGAGGATCTTGGGAATGCTCGGACCGTGGACGTCGACATCCAGCAGCCCCACCTGCTTGCCGCGCAGCTTCAACCCCAGCGCGAGGTTGGCCGCCACGGTGCTCTTGCCCACGCCGCCCTTGCCCGAGAGCACCACCAGCACGTGCTTAATCTTGGCCAGGGTGGGCTTGACGGGGTCTTCCTTCGGGGCGGAACAGCCGCCCTTGCTCGCGCAGCTGGCGCAGTTGCCGTTGCAATCAGCCATTGTGCTCTCCTTGGATTACTGGGCGCGGCCGACGAACTCGCCGGTCGCGGTTTCGACGACGATCCGCTCGCCCATCGTGATGTATTCGGGCACCACGACAGTGAGGCCGGTCTCGCAGGTGGCCGGCTTGCCGCGGCCGGTAGCGGAGGCGCCCTTCATCACCGGCTCGCACTCGGTGACGGTGAGGGTGACCTTCTGCGGGGGCTCGACGGTGAGGACCTTGCCATCGCTGATGAGGGCCTTGAGGTCCTCCATCTCGGGCAGGAGGTAGGGGAGAAGGGCCTCGACGTCGGCCTTGTTGAGGTCGAACTGCTCGTAGGTCTCCTGGTCCATGAAGGTGTAGATGCCCTGGTTCTCGTAGAGGAACTGGGTGGGGCGGACCTCGAAATCGGCCTCCTTGTAGAGGTCGTCGCCCTTCACGGTCTGGTCGAGCTTCTGCTTGGTGACCAGGTTCCGGAAGCGGAAGTGGTAGAGAGTGGCCGCGCCACGGGCGCTGGGGTTGGTCACTTGCAGACTGTCGAGCTGGTGCGGCACGCCATTGAGTTCCACGAAGCCGCCGCGCTTGAGATCACAGGCTCTTAGCATAAGGTTCTTTCCTTTCCAATATCAATTCTCTTTGGCCCCGTTCCGGTAGGCCTCCACGGCCTGCTGGAAGTGCGGTCCGTTCGCAAAGCCGCAGCACTTGAACTCCGGGCAGAAGCCGCGATAGACGCACTCGGGCACGCAGCAGGAGGCGAGCTCGGGGTTCTCCACGGCAATCGCGTTGATGAGTTGGCGCCAGGCTTCGCGCGTCTCGGGCGAGGCCTGGTGGCAGAGGCGCTTGCGGGAGATAGAGATAATGGCCTGGGCATTGGCGATACACTCGTGGGTGACGGGCGAATCCTGCCGGGAGGCATTGCGGTCCACGCCGGTGCGGTCGCTGCGCTGGGTGCTGACAAAGTGGTCGATGCCGAACTTGTGGCGCACCAAGTGGACGCTCACCCAGCTCTTGAGCCCCACCCACTTCCAACGGAAGACCAGTTGGCGGATGGGCGAGTGCTCGGCCAGGAGGATACGCTTCTTCCAGGCGGAGGAGGGCTCGCCGTTGCCGGCCTCCTTGTTGATGGTGGTGCGGGCGGCATCAGCCACGTCGCGCCAGGTCGAGCGCGTGCCGTAGAACTTCAATTCGGCCATGGGCTTACTTTGCCTCGGGCGCGTCGCCGGGGTTGCCGCGGCGGATGAGGCCCATCTCTTCCATCTTCTGGACAATCTGCCCCATCGCCTCGTAGGTGCGCAGGAAGGCCTGCGGGGTGAGGATCAGGCGCTCGAAGGGTTTGGGCACGGGCGTCTTGTTCTCGGGGCTGGGCTGCAGGCGCATAAAGTCCATCCGGATCGTCTGCTCGAGCATGTGCACCTGGTAGACACCGTCGGTGAAGATTTCGTTCTCAATAGCCATAACAAAGGTCCTTTGTGGGGTTATCCGTGGGTTTGCTCGAAGCCGCGCATGAAGTCCACCAGGGCTTCCACGCCGGCTTCCGGGAAAGCGTTGTAGAGCGAGGCGCGCACGCCGCCCAGGGCGCGATGGCCCTTGAGCGCCACCAACCCAGCCTCCTCGGCCTTGGCCAGAAACTCGGCCTCGAGCGCGGCGGTGGGCAGACGGAAGGTGATGTTGGTGCGCGAGCGTTCGGCCTTGGGCGCGAGCGGCCGCCAGAAGCCCGAGCGGTCGAGCTCGGCATAGAGCTTGGCGGCCTTGCGTTCGTTGCGCGCAAAGATGTTCTCGAGCCCCTGCGCGCGCAACCACTCGGTGGTGTGATAGAGGGCATCGACCGCGAAGGTGTTAGGCGTGTGGTAGAGGCCATCGGCGCGCGAGTGCTCCAGGTAGCAGAAGCAGGCCGGCAGGTTCCGCCGCGCGTGCGAGAGGAACTCCTTCTCGGCCACCACCACGGCCAACCCCGCCACGCCGAGGTTCTTCTGCGCGCCGGCATAGAAGAGGGCATAGCGGCGGTAGTCGCGCGGGGCAGAGAGAATGTCGCTGCTCATATCCGCGCAGAGGGGCACCGGCGGCTGGGGGAACTCCTCCGGCAGCGCGGTCCCGGCAATGGTCTCATTCGTCGTCACATGGGCATAGACCGCGCGCTCGTCCCAATCGCCCGGGGCGGCCAGGGCGCGCACACGCCCCACGCGCGCGGCCTGCTGCGCGGCCTTCTCCGCCCAGTAGCCGCGCACCACATAATCGGTGGCCGAGCCTTGGCGCAGGAAGTTATAAGGCAACATCGAGAACTGCCCCGAGGCCCCGCCTTGCAACAACAGGATGGTGTACTCGTCGCCCAGACCCAGCAGCGCGTGCAGGTTCGCGCGCGTCTGCTCCAAGAGCTCGCCAAAGGCCGCCGTGCGGTGCGACACTTCCAGAATGCTCCGGCCCAAACCCCGCCAGTCGGTCAGATCCTCGCGCAGGCGTTCCTTAACCTCGGGCGGCACCATCGCCGGCCCGGCGCAAAAGTTGTAAAGGCTCTTCATTGCTGTTGCTCCCAAGGCGGCAGGGCCGGCATCGCGGCGGCAAAGTCCCGCACCCGTTCGGCCTCCGCGTCGACCGTGTAGCGTCCGGCCAAGAAGTCCTCATAGACCTCCTGGTTGAAGGCCTCCCACGAAGCCTCCTCCGCCCCCGGCACAATCGGATAGAAACGGCACCCAAAGGCCCGCGCGGCCTTCAGGTCCCCCAACGCATCGCCAATCATCAGCACCCGCTCGCGCGGGAAACGCCCCTCGGTGAGCGCGGTAAGCTGCGCCACCTTGTCGCCCACCTCCTGCCCCGCCACCTGGCCGACAAACTCCAAGAGCCCCTGCGCCCCCCAATCCTGCCGCAGCACCTGTTCGGGCGACTGCGAGACAATCCCCGTCGCGCTCCGCCCCGCCATCCGCTTGAGCGCCTCCCGCGCCCCCGCGTAGGCCGGGAACTCGACCCCCGAGGCCAAGATCGCCTCATTCACCCGCCGGCTCCAGGCCAAAATCTTCTCCAGCACCGGCGAGGGATGGGCGGCAATCCACCGCTCCAACGCCTCGCCACTCAACGGCAGACCGCTCTCCACAAAGGCCTGCAGATCCTCCACCGGCACCTCCGGGAAGCCCGAGGCCACCCGCGCCGGATGGCGGTTAAAGAGCTGCAAGTTCAGGTAAATTGCCCGGAAGCGCGTAATCCCGCGCGTCTCCGAGTAGAGGTTCACAAAGTCCGCGCACGCGCAGTAGACCTCTCGCAACGGATCCAGCCCCAACGCCTCCACCATCAGCGGCTGCAAAAAGCCGTGTTGCTTGGCGGCCATCGTGTCCACCACGCATCCATCGCTATCCAATCCAACAAAGGTGGAAACCATCGCGCTCCCTCTCAAAAAGACGAACGCCGCTCATTATAGCACAACCCGTCCCCCCGCGCAGAAGCCGCGAACGTGTGGGCGGGGCTAAGGCTACTCGCCCCGCCCCCCTCGGCAGGACTTGCTCGCCCTGCACCCCGGGAGCGCACGTGCGCTCCACCCCGCCGCGAGCGCCCTGCGGGCACTCGCTCAGTAGCACGCCGGGTGGGGAAATCCCCAAGCCCCGCGTTGCCGGTTTTGCTGGCCGCTGTCCCGGCGGCCAGACGCCGGACTATCCGCGGGCGGCTTTACGCAGGTTGCAGGTGCGGCAGAGGAGTTGACAATTCTCGCGCGTGGTGGGGCCGCCCTTGGACCAGGGCTTGATGTGGTCGGCATCCATCTCCTCCAAGGGGAAGACCTCACCGCAGATGGCGCAATGGCCGCCCTGCTGTTCGTAGACGGCCTGCCTGGTGTTGCCATCGAAGGCGCGCAGGTTGAGGTGGCGCTCGTCGTGATCGAGCACATAGGCGTAAATACCGCTCTGGCGCTGCACATCGCTATCGGCCA
>JBJFFT010000082.1:0-3552 GCA_051891975.1 Candidatus Spyradenecus sp.
CCGCAAAGGCCATCCACGAAGTGCCCTTGGCCTTCTCGTACGCCTCCCACCGCTGCGCCTCGGTCAGCGCAGAATCCCACGCATCCATCCGACGCTTCTTCACGGGCGCATCCTCCGTGGCAACTCGTCCACCTTGCGCTCGATGCGGTTGATGCCGGCAAGAATGTGCGGCATCTGCCCCTCGATGTTGCTCACGCGCTGCTCGAGGTTGCCCATCCGCAGAAAGAGGTTTTTGTGCTCGCTCTCGTTCGCCTCCAGCAAAGCTTGCGTCTGGGACTTCTCAACCGGCAGCGGCGTGGGTTCCACCTTCGTCTTGCCGTAGCGCGCCTTAATCCACGCGCCAACAATGCCCGCCAGCGCGCCCACCGCGCCCCCGCCAACCACAAGCGAAACGCCATCGTCCATCACAGCACCACCAACGCTAGCGAACCCGGGCCCGAAAGCACGTAGCGCACCTGCTCGAGGATCGGGTCGCGGTAGCTCTGCACCCAGCCGTTGCGAAACCCGCGCTCAATCAGCGCATCCTGCTCGGCCGTCGTCAAGGGCGACTGTGCCAAAATGCTCGTCTGATCCATCCACGCCTCGCGTCCAACCCCAGGCGTGCCCGCCCCCTCCAAAACGCGAAGCGCCGACTTCGTTAAAAACACCTCTCGCGGACTCATCGGAGCCTCCAAAAAGAAGCCCCGACTTCCTCAAGGCCGGCCCGGGGCATCACCGGCGCGGAAAACACTCCGCAAGAACGCCCCCATCATCCCACACCCGCTTCCATACTTTAAGGCCAACTCCCGCAACTCTTGCAACTCCCGCAACTCCCGTAAAACAAACACCCTGCAACGCCCCTGCAACTTGTCTCAAAAACACTTCAACTTTTCCAACTCTCAAAGACTTATGACGCGCCCTGTCTCAGCTTCCCATTTCGCCCCCAAAATCCCCGCAAACCCCCGCCATTTCTGCCCTCTTCCCCTCTTTTCCCCCCTCTTCCCCCGTCTCACCCCCCACCTCAAATTGCACCGGGGCGGCGTGAACATGACAGACCGTGCAGGCCGATGGTTCCCTCCTCCCAAGTTGCACAATGCTCGGGTCTCACCTGGCGTAGCGTTATCCGCTCGTCGGGTGAGGCCTGGCATAAAGGAGAGGGGCTTACGAAGGCCTACGGGGTCAAGACGCGCTGCCAGAGGGCGTCGAGCTGCTTGGGGGAGGAGCGCAGGGGAGGGCGGAGGTTGGGGGCGAAAGTGGCCAGGCGGAGGCACTCGAAGTGCCAGCGGTAGTCAGAGAGGGCGATCGGGTTGTGGCGGGGCTTGGCGGGACGGGTGACGAAGTCGCGGTAGCGCTGCCAGAGGGGGACGAGGGGTTCGGCCTTGCGGAGGTCTCCGGCGGGGTTATTACGGGCGCGCTCGAGACGTTCGGCCGCGCCTTGGAGGAAGAGGGGGTAGTGGGCGAGCCAATCGGGGGGCACGGCGGCCACAAAGCCCTCGAAGACGAGCCAGGCGAGCTGGTCGAGCAGCTCCTCCTGGGTGGCGGGGTAGACGCCCTGGGCGGACTCGGTGGCGCGCTCAAGGCGGGCGGTCTCGGCGAGGATGTAGAGGATGCGGCGGCGCCACTCGCCGGCCACCTGAGGAAGGGCGCGCTTGTGGGCGGCGTAGCGGGTCTTGAGCTCGGCGGCGGTGGAGGGGTCCTCGCGGCCGGGGGGGAGGAAGACCTCCTCGAGGATGCGCTCAAAGGTCTGCTCGGCGAGGCGCTGGGGGTCGATGGCCGCGCGCTTGAGGAAGGCCTTGGTGGCCTCGGGGAGGGAGGGGAATTGGGCGTAGGGCTTCCAGCCGGAGCCGCCGAGGGCCTTGAGGGCGTCGAGGCACTCGCGGCGGTTGGCCAGACGGGCGAGGGCGGGGTCGGCGATGGTGCTGGCCTGGATTTTGGCCGGCGCGGCGGCGAAGAGGTCGAGGAGCGGACGCAGGTTGCGGCCCTGACCGAGGAGGTTGCCCTCGGCATCGCGGACGCGGAAGTTGAAGCGGAGGTGGGCGGGGAGGCGCTCCTCGGCCCAGGGGGTCTCGTCCACGCGGACGCCCTTCTCGTCGCGCAAAATCCGGAAGAGGGTCTCGGCGAGGGGGCGGGCGTAGGGCTTGGCGCGCGAGAGGATGAGGCTTTGGAGCTCGGGCAGAGGCCCGAGGACGTGGCGGACGCGACTGGGCAGGGCGTTGAGCAGCCACATAATCTTCTCGGGGAGGAGCCCGGGGACGAGCCACTCGGCGTGCCAGCCTTCCAGCAGGGGGAGCGACTCGGGGGTGGCCTCGAGGGTGACGCCGTCATCGGGCGCGGCCGGGTCGTGGAGATAGGCCAAGGGGAAAACGTGGCCGGCCACGGTGATCTCCTCGGGGAAGTCGCGCAAGGTCTCGGCGGAGACGGCGAAGGCTTCGCCCTGAAGCGGGAGGGGCGGGCAGTGCTTGAGGGCGGGGGCGTTGCAAATGTCGGGCGGGAGGGCGCGCTCATAGAAGTCGAGGAGCGCCTCGTGGAGGGCGTCGGTAGCGCGGCGGTTGAGGGCCCAGAGCTGGCTGAGGAGCTTTTGCTTCTGCCAGTTGGCGCGGAGCCAGGCGGGGGGCTGGGCGATGGCGTCGGGGACGGCGAGCGCGTCGGCAATGAAGTAGCGCCGGGCGGCCTCGGGGTCCAGCCGCGAGAGATCGCGCAGCCGCCCCGTGGCGATGGGCAGGCCGAAGAGGGTGATGTCTTCGTGGACGCGGACGAAGCCGTGGTCGCGGTCCCAGAAGGCGTTGTGGCGGTGGACCTTGCAGAGGCTGCCGGCCAGCGGCTCGATCCAGCGCGGGTCGATGCACGCTGCGCTCCGGCCGAAGAGGCGCGAGGTCTCGACCAACTCGGCGCAGAGGACCCACTCGCGGCTGGTGGGCAGCGCGTCGGGGCGCGGCTTTTCGCGCACGGGGGCCTGCCGGTCACGGGCTTTGCGCGCCTCCTTGGCCAGACCGCTCCCCGGGAAGAGGGCGAAGCGGATGCCAAAGGCGCCGCGGTAGTCGCGCGTCTCGGGGTCCAGGTGGCCGAGGCGCGAGAGGAGCGCGCTCAGGAGGGCGCGGTGGAGCCCCACCTCGCCGCCGGTGGCCGAATCGGTGTGGAGATGGCGCTCGCGGCAGAGTTGCTCGAGCTGCGTGCGGATGTTGGCCCATTCGCGCATCCGCGGATAGCTGATGAAGGCGGCTTTGCAACGCTTGCGCCGCTGCGTTTCGCTGATGCCGAGGGCGGCGTCGCTCCACCACGCCCAGAGTTTGAGACGCGCAAGGAAGTCGGAGTTCGCACAGCGGAAGCGGGCGTGCTGCTGGTCGGCCTGCTCGCGCTTCTCGATTGGGCGCAGGAGCGGATCCTCGCAGGAGAGGGCGGCGACCACGGTCAACGCATCGCGCAGCGCGCCCTCGCTCTCGGCCGCCAGCAGCATCCGCGCCTGCCGCGGCTCCACCGGGAAGGCCGCCAGCGCCCGCCCGATGGGGGTGAGCGAAAAGGCTGGGGCTTCGCCCGCAGCCTTGGAGTCGACAGTCGACAGTCGACAGTCGACAG
>JBJFFT010000082.1:3652-7435 GCA_051891975.1 Candidatus Spyradenecus sp.
GGCTCGCTGCGCTCGCAGGGGGCAAGGCGTGAGAGGGTCTAGAGGTGAGGGCTTCGCCCGCAGCCTTGGAGTCGACAGTCGACAGTCGACAGTCGACAGGGCTCGCTGCGCTCGCAGGGGGCAAGGCGTGAGAGGGTCTAGAGGTGAGGGCTTCCACCGTTCCGCGAGGGTCTGCCCGTCGCGGCTCGCCGCGTCCTGTCGACTGTCGACTGTTCTCTGTCGACTGCGTTCGGCGCAGCGCGCCGAGTTCGAGGAGTTCACGATAGCCTTCGCGGATGGCGGCGCCGGTGGGCGGCTCAAGGAAGGGGAAGGTTTCGACCGCACCCAGGCGCAGGTCGGCCATCCGGAGGATGACGCCAGCGAGGGCCGAGCGCTTGATTTCGGGGACGATGTGCGCCTCGCGCTTGGCGTAGTCGGCCTCGGCGTAGAGGCGGATGCAGGTGCCCGGGCCCACGCGCCCGCAGCGGCCCATCCGTTGGCGGGCCGAGGCTTGGGAGATCTTCTCCACGCGCAGGGTCTGGACGCGGCGCTGGGGCGAGTAGCGCTTGATGCGCGCGAGGCCCGAATCGATGACCACGCGAATGCCAGGGATGGTCACGGAGGTCTCGGCGACGTTGGTGGCCAGGATGATCCGCCGCAGGGGGGAGCTCTGGAAGACGCGCGCCTGCTCGCCGGGGGGGAGGCTGGCCAGGAGGGGGAGCACCTCGGTGCGCGGCAGGTGGCGGCCATCGAGCAGCAGCTTGGTCTCGCGGATTTCGCGCTCGCCGGGGAGGAAGACGAGGATGTCGCCGGAGTCCTCGCCCACGGTGTCGACGGCATTGGCGACGTGGCGGGCGAGGTCATCGGGGTCGACGCTGTCGGCGTCCTCGTCCTCCTCGGGGAGCATGTCGCCCAGCCAGATGGTCTCGATGGGGAAGAGGCGGCCGGGGATGGAGATGACCGGGGCGTGGTCGAAGAAGGCGGCGAAGCCCTCGGCGTCGAGGGTGGCCGAGGAGATGATGACCAGCAGGTCCTTGCGGCGGGCGAGAATGCGCTTGAGCAGACCGAGGAGGAAGTCGATGTTCAGACTGCGCTCGTGCGCTTCGTCGATGATGAGGGTGCTGTAGCGGCGCAGGAGGGGGTCGGTCTGCACCTCGGAGAGGAGCACGCCATCGGTCATCAGCTTGATTTGCGTGGCTGGCGAGAGGCGGCGCTCGAAGCGGTGCTGGTAGCCCACGGCCTGACCCAGGGGGGTGCCCACCTCGTCGGCCAGGCGCCGGGCCATCGCCATCGCCGCCAGGCGCCGCGGCTGCGTGACGCCCACCAACCCGCGCGCCGCCGGCCGCGCCAGCAGCGCGAGTTTGGGCAACTGCGTGGTCTTGCCCGAGCCGGTGTCGCCGCAGACAATGACCACGCGCTCGCGCGCCATCGCCGCGAGCAGCTGCTCACGGTAGGCCGCGATCGGGAGCGCCTCGGGCAGGTCCAGCCGCAGACTCATCGCGAGCCCTGCGCGCCCAGGTGCACCACGGTGACGGCGCAGAAGAAGGTGAAGACCCCGGCGATGGCGTAGGCCACGTTGATGGGCAAGTTCAGGCCGTAGGGGCAGCCCGGGTGGGTGGTGGCCGACCAGAGGATGAAGCTCGAGACCACGAAGGTCATAAACATGCCCGGTAGCAAGGTGAACCAGGGCGCCACGCCCCGGCGCATCAGCCACACCGTGCAGACCATCAACGTCGAGGCCGAGAGGATCTGGTTGCCCCAAGCGAAGTACTTCCACAGCCACTCGAAGGTCGCCGCGTTCTGCGTGCTCCACCACAAGAGCCCTGCCGTGGCCGCAATCAGCGGAAGGCAGAGCCCCAGCCGCGCAACAAAGCGCCGTTGCCCGACCCGGAGCGTCTCGGCCAGGGTCAAACGCAAACTCCGCAAGGCCGTATCGCCCGAGGTAATCGCCAGCACAATCACGCTCACCACCGTCACCGTACCCATCCAACTGCCCAGGAAGTGGCGCGTGCTCGCCACCAGCGCCGCCGTCGCCGGCTTGGCCATCAGCTCGGGCACCAGGTTATAAATGGCCAACCCCGCCGCGGCCCACACCATTGCAATCACCCCCTCGGCAATCATCATCCCGTAGTAGGTCCCCCGCGCCTCCCGCTCCGATCGCATCGTTCGCGCCACAATCGGCGACTGCGTGGCGTGGAAGCCCGAGATAATCCCGCAGGCAATCGTCACAAAGAGGCACGGCACCACCGGCTGATCGCGGAACATCCCCGCCTGGAAGGCCGCCGTCTCGGTCAGCAACGCGCCATCCCCCAGTCCGTGCCAGACCAGCGAGGCGAGCATCGCCAGCGACCCTACCAGCAGCACCCCGCCAAAGACCGGGTAGATCCGCCCGATAATCTTATCCACCGGGAAGAGGGTCGCGACAATATAGTAGAGGAAGATGACCCCTGTCGCCCCCCAGAAGACCGCCGCCCCGCCCCCCGGCACCACCCCCTCGACCAAGTGCGCCGGCACCGTCACGAAGACCGCCACCACCAACAGCAGCAGCACCATCACAAAGACCGTATACGCCTGCGCATACCACTTCCCCAGCGCCACCCCCGTCAGCGCCGGCAAGTTCGCCCCCCCGTGCCGCAAACTCATAAAGCCGGCCACGAAGTCGTGCACCGCCCCGCCAAAGACGCACCCCAGCGGGATAATCCAAAAGCACTTCACGCCAAACTTAATCCCGATAATCACCCCAATCACCGGCCCCACCCCCGCGATATTCAGCAGCTGGATGAGCGTATTCTTCCACATCGGCAGCGGCAGATAGTCCACCCCGTCGCGCTGAGTCAACGCCGGCGTCGCGCGCTCATCCGGCCCCAACAGCCGCTCAATCACCCGGCCATAGGTAAAATACCCAGCCACCAAAAACGCAATTCCGCAGAGAAACAAAACCATCTTCAATCTCCAATCGGCCCGAAAGTATAGCACAACAGCCCTCCGCTGCGCCGACTCCTTTACGCAAACAGGGCAGCCACCGGCTGCCCTGTTTGACATCGGGAGTGCTCCGAGCGCTTAGTACTGCGCCATCGCACTGCGGGACTTGGCGCGGATGCGAGCACGCGCGGACTTACGACGCGCCTTTTCGCAAGGCTTCTCGTAATAACGGGTTGCACGCAGCTGCTTGATGAGACCCTCCTTGTCGAGGATCTTCTTCAGGCGCTTGAGGCCGCGCTCCACCGATTCGCCCTTTTTCAAACGAACCTGGATCATGCTTTGCTCACCTCCTTTCCCGGAAATCTTCCTGCTAGTTAGGCTTCGGGCATCGTCTTGCGCAGACCCTGGCCGCGATCGCCCTCCTTCCACTGACCACGCTTGATCAGCAGATTGATGCGCTCGAAGCGCTTGAGCACATTGCGCTTGCTCGTAATCTTGCCCGAGCCCTTGAGGCTTCTGTGTTGGCTCATCTTGAACCTCCTTAAGGTCTGTCGAGGGGTTGAACCCCACTTGGTTGAAAGTCGCGCGATAGTATCAAAGCCCTTCCGCGAAGTCAAGCACTTTACGCTCCGCGCGTGTGCGGTGGCCACGTGAACCGTAAGGTGTATCTCCGGCGCGTTGTGAGGGGAAACGTTTTGCATCGGCCTGCTCCACAGGGCGCACCTCGCTCGCCTTGAGGTAGGCCCTAGGTCAGGTCGAGGTAGGCCCTAGGTCGAGGTGAGATAGGCCCTAGGTCGAGGCGAGGTAGGCCCTAGGTCGAGGTGAGATAGGCCCTAGGTCGAGGCGAGGTAGGGCCTATCGCGCGCGTAGGCGCGTGCGCGT
>JBJFFT010000083.1:0-7413 GCA_051891975.1 Candidatus Spyradenecus sp.
CTCTTCATCGCGCGTGACGATGGCAATCTTCGGCTTGGCGGCGGGCGCGGCGGCGGGGCGGCGGGGGGCAGACTTCGGGGCAACGGGGGCCATACTCACTCCTTACAGCGTCTTGACAAAGCGGCCGATACGCAAAGCCGCCTCCTTGAGTTGCTCCATGCCCGTGGCGTAGGAGCAGCGCACAAAGCCCTCGCCGCACGCGCCGAAAGCGGTGCCCGGCACCACGGCCACGTTCTCGGCATCGAGCAACCGCACGGCGAACTCGCGCGCCGAGAGGCCGAACTTGGCAATCTGCGGGAAGGCGTAGAAGGCGCCGGCGGGGTTGTGCATCGGGATGCCCGCCTCGGCGAAGGCCGCGCGCAGGTAGTTGCGCCGCTGCTCGTAGGCGCGCAACATCGGGGCCATATCCTCCTCGGGCTGGCGCATCGCCTCCAACGCGGCATACTGCGAAGCGGTGGAAGCGCACATAATCTGGTACTGATGGATCTTGAGGATGGTCTCCATCACCCACTCCGGCGCGCAGACATAGGCCATGCGAAAGCCCGTCATCGCCCAGGCCTTGGAGTAACCGTGGTGCAAAATCAGCCGATCGCGCAGCTCGGGCACGGAGGCGAAGGAGACGTGCTTCTTGCCGCCCCAGGTGAGCTCGGCGTAGATCTCATCGGAAATCAGAAAGAGGTCGTGCTTCAACGCGAACCGGGCGATAGCCTCCACATCCTCGCGCTCGAGCACCGCGCCGGTGGGGTTATTCGGGAAGTTGACGATAAGCGCCTTCGTGCGCGGCGTCACCTTCGCCTCCAACGCCGCCACCGAAAGGCGGAAGTTGTCCTCCACGTGCGTCTCCACCGGCACCGGCACGCCGTGGGCCATCGCGATCTCCGGCCCGTAGCTGACGAAGCACGGCTCGTGATAGAGCACCTCGTCGCCCGGGTTCAGGATCGCGCGCAGCGCCACATCCAGCCCCTCCGAAGCGCCCACCGTCACCAACACCTCCCGCGCGGGGTTGTAGTTCCCCCCGAAGCGGCGCTTGACGTAGGCGGCAATCGCCTCGCGCAGGCTCATTAAGCCGGCGTTGCCCGTGTAGTGCGTGGCCCCGCGCTCGAGCGAGAACATCGCCGCCTCGCGAATGTGCCAGGGCGTATCGAAGTCCGGCTCGCCAATCGCCAGGGAGATGACCCCCTGCCGCGTGCTCACAATGTCGAAGAACTCCCGGATGCCACTCTTGGGCAGGTCGACAATATGCCGGGCCAAATACTGGTGGCGCGGGTCGCTCATGGGCTCACCACCAGACGCTCTTCGTCGCTCGGCTTGGCCATCAACACACCGCTCTGCTTGTAGGTCTTCAGACGGAAGTGGGTGGCCGTGGAGAGCACGCCGTGGATGGTCGAGAGCTTCTCGCTCACGAAGCGCGCCACCTCCAGCAGATTCTTCCCGCTCACAAAGAGCAGCAGGTCGTAGCCGCCGCTCATCAGATAGGCCGCCTCCACCTCGTCGAACTTCGCCACTCGCTCGGCCACGCGGTTGAAGCCGCCCTCGCGCTCAGGCGTCACGCGCACCTCGATGACGGCGGTCACGTGCTCCTGGGGCACCAAATCCTCGTTGATAATCGCCTGCCAGCCGCGGATGATCCCCCGCGCCTCCAGCTTGGAGATCGCGCGCTCCACCTCGTTGAGCTCCACCCCCAACATCTTCGCCATCGTCTCGGGCGACTCCTTCGCGTTCGTACGCAAAATCTCCAACAGGTCCTCGACCATCGCTCGGCCTCCTCTAACAACAAAAAAGACCGCGGAGCGCACCCCACAGCCTCTCTACTGGTTGCCTCACAAGGATTCGAACCTTGACAAACTGATCCAGAGTCAGTTGTGCTACCGTTACACCATGAGGCAATGAACGGAAAACGCGGCACATTATGCCAAACCGCCTCCGCCAATGCAAGCACTTTTTTCGCGCCGCCGCAAAAATCTCCCCGCGCATACCCTTAAAAAAGGTAGGCCCTAGGTCGAGGCGAGGTAGGGCCTAGGTCGACTCGAGGTAGGCCCTAGGTCGAAGTGAGGTAGGCCCGACCTCAAATCGACCTCGGGGCGGGGGCGATCGGGAAGCGGCAGCTGCGCCCCCCTGCGCAGGGGCAAACAGCCCGATGAAAGAGGCTCATTCACCCCCTCCCTCGGTGCCCCCCAAAAATCCCCCCGCCGATACCCCCAAAAAAGGTAGGGCCTACCTCGAGGTGAGGTAGGCCCTAGGTCGACTCGAGGTAGGCCCTAGGTCGAAATGACCTAGGCGCGGGGACTTTTTGGGGGCGGCGCGAAAAGCGCAACGAAACGGGGCGAGATTATGCTAGAATAGGCTTTATGAGACGGAAACTTTGCCTGTTTAGCGGCGCTTGTTTGGCGGCCGCCGCGGTTTGGGCCACCGTGAAGGAAAACTCCTGGCGCCCGGCGTGGACGGCTATCGAGCCGCTTTGCGCCGCCACCGACTGGGACCAGGAGGGCGCGCTCAACGCCTATTTTGGCTACGAGTCTGAGGGTGAAACCAAATACGACGCCTGCGGTTGCGACCCGCTGGCCTGGGGGCAGGTGGTCGTCTACCACGCCTTGAACCACGGCTTTCCGGCCGCCGGTTGGGAGCCCACGCCGGTGACGGCCACGGTCAATTTCTTGGGTGTTGACATTAGCCGCACCACGATGTCCGGCCCCTACGATTGGGAGGCCATTCGCGACAAGGTTTGGGAGAAGGATGGCGAGGGCAAGACGCTCTCCTGCCCGGTGGGCCGACTGATGTGGGACCTGGGCATCATCGGCAACGCCAAGTATGCCTACGACACCCTCGCCACCTGCTGGTCATACGACAGCACAAGCGATGCCACCATCTACACCTACTTCAACTACGCCGGCAAGGGCTACCGCTACACCGCGCCGGTCGTTAACGAAGTCCAGCAGCCCTACTGGCGCGAGATGCTCCGCACCCTGCTGCGCACCTCGCTCCAAGCCGGCGCACCGGTCGTCACCAGCATCCAACTCTCCGGTGGCGGCCACATGGTCGTCACCGATGGCTATGGCGTGGATGCCAACGGCAAGGAGTGGTTCCACATCGACTACGCCTGGCAGAGCGTCAAGGGCTATTGGTGGGACCTCGATGAGTTCATCGCCAATGTCAACGCCGTCTACACCTTCGTCTCGCCCACCGACCTGGGCGGAGTCATTGCCGGGCGCGTGACCACGCCCACCGGCGCGCCCATCGCCGGAGCCACCCTGGTAGTCAGCAATGGCCGCGATGCGCGCGTGGTCACTACCGACGCCGCGGGGCTCTACACCTTCGCCGGCTTCGAGGCAATCTCCGACGCGGGCGTGACCTCCGAGGATCTCGCGCGGAGGTACTACACCGTGACGGCCCTGGCCGAGGGGTGCGAAGTCGCCACCCAGTGCGTCGCCCTGACCGCCTATGTCGATGACGACCGCCAGAGCGTCAAGCAGGGCGAGGCCGAAAAGGCGCTTGGCAAGGATGCGTTCTACACCTTTCCGCTGATGATTGGCAGCGCGCTCGCCGACTTCACCCTGACCCCGCGCCTCTTCTTTGCGCCCGGCGCCTCCGGCTCTGGCCGCTCGTGGGCCGACCCCGCCGCGCTCTCGGCGGCCGCCCTCGCGGACCGGGCTGGCTACGCATGCTATCTGGCCGCAGGCACCTATACGCTCTCCTCCACCCTCGTTCTGCCCGCCGGCACCTCCCTCTCCGGAGGCTACGACCCCGAGACCGGGCTGGCTGACCCCTTCGCCACGCCCACGGAGCTCGTCTTCAACGCCAGCTCGGTGAAGGATCGCTACGTGGCCCTTGCCGAGGGCGCGCAGCTCTGCGGCGTTACGCTCTCGGGTTCGGCCGATGTGGGCAGCGCGCTCTACGCCGAGAGCGGTCTTGCCGCCAAACCGAGCGTGACGGCCGTTACCTTCGGCGCCACGATGAAGGCCGACTACTACGCCCAGCAGGTCGCCCTGACCTGCTGCCGCTTCGATGCCGCAGACCGCACCGTCCAGCTGGAGGGGTGCGACCGTCTCCACTGCTCCTTCTTCGCCTACGCTTGCGAGGACAAGGATGGGCAGGACCTTGGCGGTAACCGCTTCCTCGGTAGCACCGACGTCTGGCGCCCCACGGGCGAACTGATTTGCCCCGAAGCCGGCACCGCTGGCCACACCTGCCCCGAACTCGGCCTCGACGGCCGGCCGCTCGGCCAGACCCAAGGCGCACTCGCGCCCGCCGGCGGCTACACCCTCTCCCTCCAATAACCCCGAAAGGCTCTCCCCATGACTGAATACTCGGTCCTCGCCACCGGCCCCCTCGCCGAGAACTGCTACCTCCTTTGGCGCGAGAAGTCCGCCTGGATTATCGACCCCGGGGCCGACCCCGAGGAGATCCTCTCCGAACTCGACGCGCGCGGCCTCACCCCCGTCTCCATCCTCCTCACCCACGGCCACTTCGACCACCTCGGCGCCCTCGACGCCCTCCTCAAGCGCCACCCCGAGCTCCCGGTGGTCCTGCGCAGCGAAGAGGCCGACTGGTGCTTCACCCACCCGGTCAACCAGTATCCGCCCTTCTACTTCCACCAGCAGCGCCCGGCCAGCCTCGTCTTCCCCGGCGAAAGCTACGCCTGCGGCGGCCTCTCGGCCCGCCTCATCCCCACCCCAGGACACACCCCCGGCGGCCAGTGCATCCTCATCGAGGCAGACGTGCCCGCCCCCCTCTGCTTCACGGGCGACACCCTCTTCGCCGGCTCCATCGGCCGCACCGACCTCCCCGGCGGCTCTTTCGCCCAGCTCAACGCCTCCCTCCGCACCCTCGCGACCAAGCTCTCGCCCGAGACCACCCTCCTCCCCGGCCAC
The DNA here is from genome assembly GCA_051891975.1 of Candidatus Spyradenecus sp. Lineage (GTDB taxonomy): Bacteria > Verrucomicrobiota > Kiritimatiellia > RFP12 > DVOR01 > Spyradenecus. Next base: position 4,869 of record JBJFFT010000083.1, read on the forward strand.
GGCCCGGCCTCTACCCTCGAGCGCGAACTGCGCACGAACCCCTACCTCCAGCCGGAAAGCGAGTTCTAACGGAGGCCGCGCTGGGGATGTAAAGTCGACAGTCGATGGGACGCATTCCGCGGCGGGCGGAGCGCTTCGCCTATCGTTTTGTCTTAACCTCTCAGACGGGCTTGGCACCTCGAGCGCCAGCCCTGTTTACTGTCGACTGACGACTGTCGACTCCTCAGCGCGTGAGGTCGCGCAGATTCTGCAGGGCGCGCTCGATGGGCTTGTCGCCACAACCTTTGGCGGCGGCCTCTTCGTAGGCGAGTTCCGCGCGGAGGGCCTCCTTGCCCTTGCCGTTGTTGTGGCGCAGGAACTCCACGGCCACATCCGAGCAGAGCATAAAGAACCACGGGCTGCTGTCCACCGAGATGGTCGGCAGGCCCTGATAGGTTGGCTGCTCGATCTTCCACTGCTTGAGGGCTGCGCCGCGGGCATTCTTGGCCGAACCGGCGGTAACCGGCCGCTTGAGACCCAGCGCGGCGTAGGCGCGGGCGGTGGTGAGCAGGCGCAAGGTGCCGGTGAGGTCGTTGGCCTGACGGTACTCGGCGGCCAGGCGGTAGAAGACATCGCCGTGGAGGGGATTTTGGAGGAAGACACTCTCCAGGAGCGCGGTGCGCTGCAGCTTGCCGGGATTGAGCAGGTCAATAATCCCCAGGGCCATACGCCCATCCTCGTAGGCCTGTAGCCCCTGGTTCAGGGTCGGGGCCAACCCCAGGAAGAAGTTGTGGCGCACCATGCCGCTGACCGGCTCGGCGGGGTTCACGGTCTCGGCCTTGGGCAGGTGCCACTGGGCGGAGGAACCGACGCCGGTGTAGGCGTTATCGGCGCAGGTGAGGTAGGTGTAGTAGTTACCGCGCTCGCCCATAAAGTAGAACTTGCCATCCGGGGGCGCGGCGACGGCCGTTGCCGCCACATTGAGCGCATTGAGCCCCCACGCCCAGGACCTGCCGCCCTGGTCCTTCTTGATGCCGTTGTAGATACGGATGACCTTATCCGGGTGCCAGTTGCTGCGCGCGAAGCGGAAGTTGGGGTCCTTGGGCGTCATATCGGCCTGACCGGTGGCGGTCTTCTGTTGGCCCAAGCCGAGGGCGGGAACAGCCTTGGTCGAGACGAAGTAGCCGAAGAGAAAGCTCGTCTCGTCAATCTCCGCGAGGTCGGCAACATAGAGGAGGATGGGCCAGTCGGACTTCTCCATCTTGAAGGGCGGGCGGTCCGTCTTGGGCGGGATGCGCGGGTTGCGGAAGATCTTCATCATCAGCGCGCGCTGGGGCGTGGGGGTGCAATCGACGTAGGGGGGATAGATCTTCCCGCCCAGGGCCACATTCTCCCACTTGGGGAACTTGGTGAGCATCGGCGGGTCGTCGGGCTTCAGGCGCACCATCATATTGATCTCGTGCAGCGGCATCTCCTGAAGCTCGGGAATCGTCAGCGGCGGGCGCGTATTCACGAGCGACTGCGGCCCGGCAATCCACTCGCCCAGCCTCCGCTCCTCCTCGGACACCTTCGGGTAATCCTCCGGCGCGAGCAACGCGAAGTCCCCGCCCTTGCCCTTGCGCTTCTCCGAGACCAACCGCTCCAACCGCGCCGGGTCCCACGCCTCCTTCACGCGGTCAATGGGAAAGAGCGTGTCGCGATAGCGGATAGCATAGGCCAGCGCCAACTGCCGCCACTGATCCAGCTTCACCGGCCCCAACGCCACCCCCAGCCGCTGGAAGTTCAGCAAAATGTTCGGGTTGATAGGCGAAGTGGCCGCCGCCACCGCACTCAGGATCTGCGGCCGCTGCTTGACCCACTTCCAGGTCGTCTCGTTAATCTTGTTGGGCCCATACTTCGCCCGGATCACCGCCTCGGCGTAGTCCATATACGCCTGACGCACCGCCGGCGTAAAGGCATACTCCGACTGCTTGAGCGCCGCCTCCAGCGCCTGCTTCGCCGCCGCCTCCGTCGGTGCCGCCCCAAACGCCACCGCGCCCCAAACGGTCACCCCGGCCACCAACACCATCCGCAATAAGAAGAACCATCTCATGCCCCATAGACTATCACACCCCTCCGCCCCGTGCAACCCCTCTACGCCCCCACCGCGCCGCCCCAGCCAAAAAAGGGCCCTTTGAGTCTTACATCGGCCTGCTCCGCCAAGCCACACCCCCTCCATATATAAACCCGCGCGCGCCCGTCACGCGCACGCGCGCACGCGTGCACGCGCGCCATAGGCCCTACCTCACCTCGACCTAGGCCCTACCTCACCTCGACCTAGGCCCTACCTCGCCTCGACCTAGGGCCTACCTCACCTCGACCTAGGGCCTACCTTTTTTGGGGGTATCCCGCGCGCACCCACCCCGCCCGTCCTGACAGCCGCCGTCCCCGGCGGCATTAGCAGCCCGCTCCCCCGCCCCCCCGCCAGCCAATCCGTCGCGGCACGTGCCCTGTCGACTGTCCACTGTCCACTGTGTAAAATGTCAATAGATTTGCGCAGGGCGCTTGGGAAAACTTGGAAAATGCG
>JBJFFT010000084.1:0-1941 GCA_051891975.1 Candidatus Spyradenecus sp.
CCCGAGTTTTGCAGCATAACTGAGCAGATTTCACCCCCTTTGCCCTGCTAGATTGGCATTTTTCTGTCAAGTATTTATGACTTTTTACGCGGATTGCTGCGGATGTATGCTATAATCGCACCAACTGTTCGCGCAGGCCGAAGGCGGTATTCATGCATCTTAGGAAGGCCAAGGTCAAGGGGCGGGTCTACCTGTCGATCGTGCAGAGCTACCGCACCCCGGACGGCAAGACCAGGTCGAAGACAATCGAGACAATCGGCTATGCCGATGCCTTTGAAGGCATCTATGACGACCCGATCGCCCATTTCGAGGCCGAGGTCGAGCGCAGAAACGCCGAGGCCAGGGCGGCCGGGGCCCCGATAGTCGTCAGGCTCCCGCCCGCGAAGAAGATCGACAAGCGCGCCGAAGGTCGCATCGAGCTCGGGGCGGCGGTGCCCAGCGCGTACTTCCACCGCGACCTCGGGATCTGGGACTTCTTCGAGAGGAGGCGCACCGCGCGCAGGTTCGCCTACGACCCCTGCCGCATCTTGGAGCTGCTCGTCTGGAACCGAATCGCGGACCCTCGCTCCAAAAAGGCCGCCTTCGAAGCCCGCGGGCGCTTCCCGCGCAGGTGCGACTTCGGCCTGGACGACGTCTACCGCTCGCTGACCTACCTCAACGCGCACGCCGACGCCCTGGTCAAGCACATGAACGAGCGCTTGGAGAGCGTGCGCGGGCCCCGCGACAAGACGCGCCTGTACTACGACGTGACCAACTACTACTTCGAGGTCGAAAACGAAGACATAGATGGCTTGCGCAAGCGCGGCGTGTCTAAAGAACATCGACCCTCACCCATTGTTCAGATGGGCCTGTTTTTGGACGGTGACGGACTTCCCCTCGACTACGAAATCTTCGCCGGCAACACGAACGACATGGCGACGATGCTCCCCGCCATGAAGAAGGCGGGGCTGCGCCATGCGGGCGGCCCGGAGGCCGGGCGCGTCGTCGTCGTCGCCGACAAGGGCCTGAACACCTCGAACAACATCGCCGCCGTCACCTTGGACGGAAACGGCTTCATCCTGTCCCAGTCGGTGCGCAAGGCGACCAAGCGGCTCAAAGACTGGGTGCTCTGCGACGAAGGCTACGAGCAGAACGGATCGGGCACCTTCAAGGTCAAAAGCCGCATCGCGGACAAGGCTGTCTATGTCGTCGGCGAGGACGGCAGGAGGCGCAAGGTCATGGTGCCCGTGAAAGAAGTCGCCTTCTGGTCGCGCGACTACTTCGAGCGCAGCCGCTTCGAGCGCGAGAGGGTCATCGAGAAGTCGAGGGCCGCGATCAGGGGCGGGGAGATGTCGTCGGCCGCCGCCAAGGCCCCCGTGCGCTATGCCAAGGATGTGCCCGTAGTGAGGGAGACCGGCGAGGCGGCGAGCCACAACTGGGTGCTCGACGAGGCCAAGATAGCGGCCGACGAGGCCTGCGACGGCTACTACTGCATCGTCACGAGCGAGCAGGAGATGGACGACCGCGAGATCATCGAGGCGTACCGCGGGCTCTGGAGGATCGAGGACTCGTTCCGCGTGCTCAAAAGCGACTTCGACGCCCGCCCGGTCTATGTGTCGCGCGAGGACCATATACGCGCGCACTTCCTCGTCTGCTACATCGCCCTGCTCGTCATGCGCCTGATGCAGCTCGACACAGGGCGCGCCCACACGGCTGCGCAGATCGCCCAAGACCTGAGGGAGGTCGTCGGCCACAGGCTCGACGCCAACGCCTACCTGTTCGACTACCGCACCGACCTGACGGACGAGCTGGCGCAAGCCGTCGGGATAGACCTCTCCAAGCAGGTGCTCACCAAAGGCCAGATACGAAAGATCATGGCTGATGTGAGGAAGCCGCTAGCCGATTGAGGGGCTTTTGCACTACATAAAACGTCACAGGAAAAGGGGCCGTTTGCGCAGGTCA
>JBJFFT010000085.1:0-1940 GCA_051891975.1 Candidatus Spyradenecus sp.
TGTGTGCACTTTACTCATCCTATAGTTAAGGAGTTGGAAGATGGCAGTTCGGCATGTTTTGGTTGTCAATGCAGGCAGCAGTTCGTTGAAGTTTATGCTCTTTGATATGGCTAACGAGCAGATGTTGGCCAAGGGGCAGGTGGAGCGTATCGGGATTGGGAACTCGCTCTTTTCGTACACGAATGCGGCTTTCTCGGAGAAGCAGTCGCCCTGCGAGGCGCCGGACCACACGGCGGCGGTGCAGTTGGTCTGTAATGCGTTGATTGACCCGGCGAAGGGGGCTTGCCTGAAGAGCCTGGACGAGATTGACGCGGTGGGCCATCGCGTGGTGCATGGCGGCGAGCGTTTCTCGGGCTCGGTGATTGTGACGCCGGAGGTGGTCGATGCGTTGACGGCGATGATCCCGCTGGCGCCGCTGCACAATCCGGCCGGCTTGCAGGGGATTGCCGGGTGCGAGAAGGTGTTGGCCAACGCCAAGCATGTGGCGGTCTTTGATACGGCCTTCCACCAGACGATGCCTGAGGAGAGCTACCTTTACGGTCTGCCCAAGGAGCTGCACGAGAAGCTGGGCGTGCGCAAGTATGGCTTCCACGGCACGAGCCACAAGTTCGTGACGCAGCGCGCGGCGGAGGTGTTGGGTAAGCCGTTGGACGAGGTGAACCTCGTCACCTGCCACCTGGGGAACGGCTCGTCGATTACGGCGGTGAAGGGGGGCAAGTGCTGGGATACGTCGATGGGGATGACACCGCTGGCTGGCGTGATGATGGGGACGCGTTCGGGCGACATTGACCCGGCGGTGGTGCTCTATCTCTTGAAGAACGGCTACACGGTCGAGCAGGTCGATGCGCTGATGAACAAGCAGGGTGGCGTGTTTGCCCTGGGCGGCACGGGGTCGAGCGATATGCGCGATCTGTGCTCGGCGATTGTCGATGGCTCGGAGGTGGCGAAGACCGCGATGGCGCGCCTGGTGCACTCGTATGCGATGTATGTGGGCGGCTATGTTGCCCTGCTCGGGCACGTGGATGCCATCATCCTCACCGGCGGCATCGGCGAGAACTCCTGGGAGACGCGCGAAGCCTTCCTGAAGGCGATCTCCGGCCTGGGCATCACCTTCGATGCGGAGCTCAACCGCACCGTGCGCGGGGTGGAGGCCACGCTCTCGCTGGCCGATTCCAAGATCCCCGTCATCGTGCTGCCGACGAATGAGGAGCTGATGATCGCGCGCGAGACCTTCGCGCTCTTGGCCTAACCTGGGCCGGCCTCCGGGGCTCGGGCGCGGCCGTTGAAGTCGGTGGCGCCCGGGGCTTGGCGGAGGGATTTATGCGGATCCTCTTCGACCTGCGCACCTTTCAGAAGCTGCCGCGGACTGTCAGGCTCTACCTGGCGGCGGTGGTGGATAGTTTTCTGCCGGCGATGGCGCCGGGGGACGAGGTGACGGTGTTGATGGCGAAGGGGGCACCGCGGCCCTTCCAGCAGATTGAACAGCGCTCGGTGGCCTACCTGGAGGCCGAACATTCGGCGCGGAGTGCGGCCGGGGCGTGGGAGCTGCAGGGGCTGGTGGCGGTGCGGGGGGTAGAGGTCTACTGCTCGGCCGATCCGCTGATGCGGCCGCCGGGGCCGGTGAAGGGGCGCGCGGTGAAGGTGATCTTCGCGGTGGAGGAGTTGCAGCGCTTTCTGGGGGCGCGGCGCTTTTCGTGGCGCGATCGGCTGCGGTGGCACTTTGTGGCGCGGCCGCGGCTCTTGGCGGCCGATGCGTTGCTGTGCCCGAGCCATGCGCTGGAGGTGCGGTTGATTGCCTACGCGGGGTGGGGGGCGCGGCGGCGAACGCGCGTGATTGCCAATGGGGTGCACCCGATTTTCCGGCGGCACAGCGAGGAGGAGGTGCTGGCGGTGCGGCGGCGGTGGTTGGTGCCGCGGCGGTATGTGCTGATGGTGGAGAC
>JBJFFT010000086.1:0-1936 GCA_051891975.1 Candidatus Spyradenecus sp.
TACTTACTCTCATGGTATTCCTCTTCGGTGTTGACGGCCCAGAGGGCGGATTTGGGGGTGGCGTTGAGGAGGGCGCGGACGGCTTCGAGGCCGCAGAGCATCGAGTGGTCCATATTGTTGTAGCGGTGCTGGCCGTTGCGGCCGATGCAGTAGAGGTTTTGCCAGGTGTCGAGCCAGGTGCGGACTTCGCCGAAGCGGGCGTAGGTGCCGAAGTAGGCGGGGTAGGCCTTCTTGACGCGCAGGCGGACGCTCTCGAGGATGGGTGTCTCGGGGGCGAGGATGTCAATCTTGCGCAGTTCGGCGACGGCGAAGTCGATGAACGCCTGGTCGGCCATCTCCCACATCGTGTCGCCCTCGGAGCAGAAGTATTCCAGGCCAATCCAGACGTGGCGCGCGGGGTCATCGACCATATACGGCGACCAGTTGTTGAAGATCTGCAGGCGGCCGAGGCGGACATCGCGCTCTTGGATGTAGATCCACGTGTCGGGCACCAGACCGTTGAGGGTGCGGATGGGCGTCTCGTTGCGGATGGCCAGGCGGTCGACGAGGAGGCCGACGGTGATGAAGTCGCGGTAGGGCAGGGCGGCGGCGACCTCGGCCACGGGCGCGGGCGGGCTCGGCATCGCGGCCACGAGGTCCTTGATGGGCATTGAGGAGAAGAGCGCGTCGCACGCCAGGCGCTCGCCGTTTTCGGTGACGACGGCGCTTACTTGCCCCGCCGCGCCCTCGATTTGCGTCACCTTGGCGTGCAGCCGCACCTCGCCGCCGCGCTTGCGGATTTCGTCGGCGAGCACCTCCCACAACTGCCCCGGCCCCTTCTTGGGGTAGAGGAAGCTCTCGATGAGCGAGGTCTCGCGCTGGGCGCCTTTGGGCTTGAGGACATTCAAGATGGCCTTGATGAGCGAGAGGCCCTTGACGCGCTGCGCGCCCCACTCCGGCGAAATCTGCGAGGGGTGCACGCCCCAGAGCTTCTCGGTGTAGTCCTCAAAGAACATCTCGTAGAGCACGCGGCCGAAGCGGTTGATATAGAAGTCCTCCAGACTCTTCTCCTCGCGCTTGCAGCAGGCCGCGTGCAGGTAGCTCCACCCCGCGCGCCAGGTCCGCACCAAGCCCATATTCAGGAAGGTCTGCAACTTGAGGGCAATCGGGTAATCGAAGAAGTGGCGCAGGTAGAAGATGCGGCTGACGCGGTCGCGCAACAGCATCACGCGCTCCTCGCGCTCGGGGTCGGGCCCGCCCGGGGCGTAGGCCTTCTCGCGCGCGAGCTCGCGGTCGTCCCACGCCGGCGCGCCCTGGATCGGCATCAACCGCGCCCACAAGTCGTTCACCTCCTGACACTTGGAGAAGAAACGGTGGCCACCAATATCAATCCGGCACCCCTTGTGCACCACCGTCCGGGCAATGCCGCCAATCTCGCCGCTCTCCTCAAGCACCACCACGCGCCAAGCCTCCGGCGCACGCTCCAGCAGCGCGAACGCCGCCGTCAACCCGGCCGGCCCCGCACCAATCACCACTGCAGTCTTCATCTGAGCTCCTTTCAACGGAAAATCAACACCTTACGCCCCGCGTAGTTCCACACCAACACCGCCCCCGTCACCAGCACCTTCACCACCTGATAATTTACCCCCAGCACCGCCACCCCGAGCCACATCCCCAGCTCCGTCCACACCAACCCCAACGCCCCAATCACCCCAAAGACCGCAAACGCCCCCGCGCTCCGCCCCTTCCCGCGGTCCTTCTCCGCCGTAAAGACAAACCAAAGCGAAAGCGCGTAATTCACCACCAGCCCCACCACAAACCCCGCCACCGTCGAGACATAAAGTCCCCACGCAAACCCCTTCAGCCAGAGCTCCTGACACGCCACCAACGCCCCAAAATCTGCCAAAAAGGCCACCCCGCCTACGATCCCGTAGCGGAAAAACTCCCAAAAGAGGGC
>JBJFFT010000087.1:0-1933 GCA_051891975.1 Candidatus Spyradenecus sp.
TCGCCTTCCTCAATGGTCGGCTCGACCTCACCCAGGCCGAGGCGGTGGCCGACCTGATTGCCGCGCGCACGCCCCGCGCCGAGCGGGCCGCCCGCGCCAACCTCCAAGGACGCCTCGGCGCCACCCTTGCCCCGCTCTACGAGGGCGCCCTCGCCCTCTCGGCCGACCTCGAGCACGCTCTCGACTTCGAGGAGGGCGAACTGCCCGAGGCCTTCTTCACCTCCCTCGGCGAGCGCCTCTCGGAGCTGGAGGCACAACTCTCCGCGTTGCGCGGGACCTGGCGCGAGGCGCGCTTGGTGCGCGAAGGGGCCCTCGTCGTCCTCGCCGGTAAGCCAAACGCCGGCAAATCCACCCTGCTCAACCTCTTGCTGGGCTACAACCGCGCGATTGTCAGCGCCGAGCCCGGCACGACGCGCGACGCGATTGAGGAGAGCTTTCTGCTTGATGGCGTGCCCCTGCGCCTGACTGACACCGCCGGTCTGCGCGAGGCCCCCGGGGCTATCGAGCGCGAGGGGGTGGCCCGCGCCCGCGACCTCCTGGCCCGTGCCGACCTGGTGCTCTACCTCTCGGCGGCCGATGATCCCGCCCCCGCGCCCCCGCCCGCCGGGGCCATTACCCTCATTACCAAAGCCGAACTCGCCCCCAGCGCGCTCCTCCCGCCCGGCTTTCCGCCCGAGGCCGCGCGCATTAGCGCCTTGGCCGACCCCGCCGCCGCCCGTGAGCGCGTCTGCGCGCTGCTGCGTCAGGCCCTCAACCTCTCGGCCGGGGAGACCGCGCACGCCGCGCTGGCCAACGAGCGTCAACTCCAGGGGGTCACCGAGGCCCACGCTGCGCTTCAAGAGGCGCAGGGGTGCCTCACGCGCGGCGAGCTGGGCTACGTCCCGGCCGCGCAGCTCCTCCGCCGCAGTGCCGAAGCCCTCGGCCGCCTCCTCGGCCGCGTCTACAGCGAGGATTTGCTGGACACGGTCTTCTCGCGCTTTTGCGTGGGGAAGTGAAAGAAGAGTCGACTGTTCACTGTCGACTGTCGACTCCCTCAACTAGCCACTCGGCCAAGTCGTCGAGGGCTCTCTGGCGGAAGGGGGCGCCGTCGGGGCGGGAGAGGAAGATGTGGTGCGCGCCGTGGTAGAGGAGTTGGCGGGCGCCGAAGCGGCGGGCGAAGTCGGTCTGCTGATCGGCGAGGATGTCGTCGGTGGCCGTGATGAGGAGGGTGGGGGGGATGGACTCGAGCTGCTCGAGGGGCGAGGCGCCATAGCGGTCGGCGAGGTTGGGGCAATAGGCGTCGTAGAAGTAGTCCATCAAGCGCGGGGAGAGGGGCCAGGGCTTGTGGTAGGCCTTCCAGGAGCCCGCGTCGCGCACCGGCAGGAGGGTCGTCACAGGGTAGACAAAGGCGGCCCTGGCGGGGCGGCCGGCCGGGAGGGCGCAGAGGGCGAGGTGGGCACCGGCGGAGTCGCCACCGAGGTAGAGGGGGCCGGGGAGGTACTGGAAGCAGTGGCGCCAGAAGGCGGTGCACCAGGCGTTGGAGGCGGGGTAGGGGTGCTCGCGGGCGAGGGGGTAATCGGGCATCAGCACCTCGAGGGCGCAGCGTTCGGCCACGTCGCGCCCCCAGGTAAGGGCATCCTCACCCAGTTCAATCATCCAGCCGCCGCCGTGAAACCACACCAATGTCCCGCGTGGAGGCTCCTCTGGCCTCAACCGCACCACGCGGCACCCTTGAAAGGAGAGTTCTTCCTGTGTCATAGCCTTATGGTAGCAAAAGGAGCGGTTAGCTGTTAGCGGCTAGCGGTTAGCTGCGCCTGCGGTGCGAGAGGTGCGGGCCTGGCGGCCCGCGAGAGGATGGTCCTTCGGCGCGTGAGGGGGCCGCGGGGACGCGGCCCGTCACGTAATGCGTCAATAGAAAAGTGCACCGAAGGAGTGGTAAGTGGTTGGGTGGATG
>JBJFFT010000088.1:0-7310 GCA_051891975.1 Candidatus Spyradenecus sp.
ATCGATGGCTTCGACGAGGGTGATGGAGTAGTTGGTGGCGGTGTAGGCGATCTTGGCGGTGACGGCGCGGGGGCCGTGGCCGCGGACGAGGCGGACGGTGATCTCGCCGGGTTGGTCGCTAATGATGGTCCAGGGGGTGGTCTTGATGGCGGTGACGAGGGGCTGGTGGAGGGAGTCGGCGGTGGCCCCGGGGAGGGTAATGGCGGTGGTGGGCTCATAGACAGGCTGGCCGGGCTTGGCGGCGCAGCCAGTGGTGAAGAGCGCAGCGAGTGCGAGGAGGGCGAGGAGGGAGCACTTGTTCATTGTGAGTTTCCTTTCTGTTGTAAAGGGATTAGGCGCCGTAGCGGGCGGAGAAGGCATCGAGGATGCGTAGGAGGTCGGGGGTGAGGTGTCGGCGGAGGTCGGGAAGGCGGGTGTCGTCGAGGCCGTAGTAGGCTTCGGCAATGGCGCAGGCGATGGCGGCCTGGGTGTCGGCATCGCAGCCGAGGGCGATGGTCTGGCGGAGGCAATCGTCGAAGGAGTCGGTGAGGAGGAAGGCGGCGATGGCGTGGGGGACGGCGCGGTAGGTGGCGTCGAAGCCGGCTTGCGCGCAGAGGCTGCGCAGGTCGTCCAGGGAGTCGGGAAAGGTGTAGGCGAAGCGGGCTTCGAGTTCGTTGCGGATGTCGTCTTTGTCCTGGCCTTTGCGGGCGAGGAAGATGGCCAGGGCGGTGGCTTGGGCCGAGGCGATGGCTTCGGGGGTGTTGTGGGTGCAGGCGGCGGAGGCTTCGGCTTCGCGCAGGACGTCGGGCAAGGTGTTGAAGGCCCAGGCGATGGGGGAGACGCGCATGGCCGCGCCGTTGCCGAGGCTGCCGTAGGGTTCGGGGCGGCGCGCGTCGAGCCATTGAGCGCAGAAGCGCGAACCGTAGCCGACGTTGGGGTGGCGGCAAGCGAGCTCGAAGAGGGCATCGCGGTAGGGGCGGCGCTCGAGGAGGGCTTTGGCCAGGGCGAGGGTGAGGACGGTGTCGTCGGTGAAGCGGCGATCGGGGCGGGCGAGGTCGATGCGCGCGGGGTCGCGTTCGGGGGCGAACTCGTAGGGCGAGCCGCAGAGGTCGCCAATTAGGGCGCCGAGGAGGATATGTTGCATCGTGACGTGGGCCTTTCTGCGGCACACTATAACATATTGCGCGCGCGAGCGGCAGGGTCCGGCGGCGGGGGGTGCGTACAACTGTATGCAGGGGCAAAAAGTCTTCACATTTTGCTAGACAAGGACCCTTTCGTGGCTCTATGATAAAGATGTGCTGAAGGCGCTCAGAAAGGATTGTTGCTATGCAGTTTTGTGAACACCGCTCGGAGAAGGTCTCCGGGAAGACTTATCGAGGGCCCTTCGCGTGTTTAGGGGGGGGGTAAATGGCTGACGGGGACCGCGCTTGCCGCTTGGGCGGGGGCGCTGGTTGCCGCAGAGCCACTGGCTATTTGGAGCGACTTCTCGGGGTTGGCAGCGGGCGATGGGTTGGCCCCGCAGTTTGTCACCTCAAGCACAGCCTATCTCGATGCCTCCGGCTGGCGTTTCAACAAGGGGGATGGGGCCGTTAACGGGGCGACCCTCACGACCGGGAGCGGCAGCGCGCCAAATATCTCCTTCGGCGCAAAGATTGATGTGGGGAAGTCCGCCAAGCCGTTGACGGTGTTGGTGGAGTTGGAGGGGCCGGTTGAGTTTGTGGAGAAGACGCCGCCGCTCATCCATATCGGCAATGGCACCACCGGGCTTGGGATGGTGATGGGGAGCAAGACCACGCTGCTCGGCGCATGGGGCAACGCCTACTGGAACAACACCCTTAATGAGGCCTTCTCTGTTCCGGCCTTGGCGCAAAGTGGCCGCGCCTATGTGGCCCTTGGCACATGTGTTGACGACAGCCAGTGGACCGCCTTTGCCAGCGTGGATCCCGCAAGCGGAACGGTGACTTGGCACGATGCCGTTATGCGCGGAACGGAGGTCTATGCCACGCAAATCAACTTCGGCAACTTCGTGAACGCAACCTCCGGCGGTCTGAGCTACACGCTGCGCTCGGTGGTGGTCTTCGCCGGCCGCGCCAGTAATGAGGAGCTCCTAGCCTTCACCGCCTGCCGATGCAGCACCATCGAGAACGATGAGGCCTGGATCTTCAAGGATGTGGAGGGCGTCTCGCACCAGATAGTCAAGGTGGTGGGGAAGCGCACGCCGCCCTCCTTCACGGTCAACAACACCAACACGCGCTACACCCTCTACGGTGACGAAATTAGCGGAACAACTTCGCTGACCAAGCGCGGGAACGGCACCTTGTACCTCCAAGGCAAGAACACCTTCTCGGGCGGCGTGGTCATCGAGGGCGGCACCGTCATCGAGTCCGGCGCGCAAGGGACACTGAAGGGCACATTAGGCACCGGCAAGAAGGACAGCTGGGCGAGCAAGCTCACGCTCCGCGATGGCGTCTTCGACCTCAACCAGTCACAGAACTATCGCAACAACTCCGATACCTCGCGCTGGGGGTGGCTCTCAACGCAGACCCTGACATTCGGCGGACAGGCCCGCGGCGTGATGGAGATCAAGAATGGCACCTTCGGCATCGGAGCCGCCCCGATGATTATCTACGATGCCACAAACAACCCCGGAAAGGCCACGGTCTCGGCCGCTTTCGACTTCAATGGCGCAAGCGGCGAGACAACGCGCGAACTTCGGATTGCCGACTCCAACGCCACCGACGTGGAGGTGGCGTTCACCGGCGGTATGCACGCCCACACCGGCGCAGACGGCAACCTGACGACCCTCAACAAGACCGAGGCCGGAACCATCAAGATTAGTTGCGGTTTCGGCTTCAAGGGACTGCAAATCTCCAAGGGCACCGTGTTGATGGGGAAGGACAACGCCTTTATGGGCAGCTTCTCCACGCTCACGCTCTCCGGCGGCACCCTCGACCTCGGCGGCACCACCCAGGCACTCGCCCCCACCGCCCTGGTCTACACCTCCGGTGCCATCAACAACGGCACGCTGGCCCTCTCGGCAGGCACCTGCACCGCCCCCCTCGCCGGCTCGGCGGATATCCTGGCCACCGGCGTGCTCTCGCTTACGGGCACCGTCTCTACCACCGGAACGTTGCGTGTAGCACCAGGTGCCTCCTTAACGCTCGCGGCAATGCCCGCACAGGCCACCATCCGGGTGGATTGCTCGCCCCTGCTCAATCTGGCAGACGGTGCCACCTGGTCTCCCTTGACGGTCGGCGGCGAGGTGGATGACGCACGCCTCGTCTGGGAGAACTACGCTGAGGGGCTGATGTCGCTTACTCGCGACGAGAATGGCACCTACACCCTCACCGTCCACCGCGACCGCAAGCAGTTCATCGTGATGCCGATGGGTGACTCCATCACCGAGGGCTCCGGTAACGCTGAGAATGCGCCGAGCTACCGCAAGGCCCTCGCCGAGCAGATGATGGCCGCCGGGATGAACCCGCGCTTCACTGGCGCGCGTATCTACAAGAGCACCCCCATCGCCAACGAAAACTGCCGTCTGCACACCGGCTTGAGCGGGCAGCGCGTCCAGACGGTTAACAACCGTGGCGGCTTCCTGCAGGGCGCGCCGAACTGGTTGGAACAGGCCGGCTACCCCGATGCCATCACCCTGATGATTGGCACCAACGACCTGACCATCGTCGAGGACACGCCCCGGATCTTCAGATTGTGGCAGGAGCTCATCCGGCAGATGGTGGCTCTGCGGCCGAACACCTGGATTATCGTCTCCCCCATCACGCCCACCCGGAGCGATGACACCAGCCGCAACGCCTATAACGAAGCCTACAACAGCGCCATTAAGGGTCTCTTTACCCTCACCGAAAGCACCCTCACCGTCAATGGCGAGGCGGTCACCTGCGTCTTGGGCGAGCTCAACGATGCCGGCAAGGCCGCCTTTGGCGAAAGCGCCAAGGTGCGCTTGGCGAGCATGTACGATGCCATCCCCACCACCGACAACAGCGCCTACTTCTACGACTCTCTCCACCCGAGCCAGGCCGGCTACGACCGAATGGCGGCCGTCTGGCTGACGGCCATCAAGCAGTTGCGAGGGGCCGAGGGAGGTCTGGCCGATGCCGAGACGATCGTCGACGCTTACCAGACCGCCGACAAGATGGACTCCGTCACCCTCGTCTTCAACTGCGACCAGGCTTCCACTGACGGCTTCACCCTCGATGGCCAGGCTCCCGCCTCCGCCACCCTCTCCGCCGACAGCCGCCGCATCACGCTGACCGCGGCAACGCCCTTCGCCGATGGCCAAACCCTCACCGTGGCTCGGGGCACACTCTCGGCCACCGTCACCATCAAGGCCGCCGAGGCCACCAGCCGCGTTCCGAGCGAACACTTGGCCGGCTACACCAAGGTCAAGACCCTCGCCGTGCCGGAGAAGGGGGCCTATCACTCCGCCAAGGCCGTGGCCGAGGCCTTCACCACCTTGCCGGAAGCTGAGGCTATCCAGGCCTTCGACCGCGTGGGTTACTACGTCACCCTCGCGCGGCCCGATGGCCAGCTCCGCTACCTGTGGGTCTCGATGGACGCGCCCTACACGCAAATCGCCGAGCTTGGCTTGCCCCAGGAGGCCCGGCGCACCAAGGTGGGCAACCTGCGCGTGGCCACCAATATGCCCGGCATCGATGAGGTGAGCGCCGATGGCGTGGAGGGGCTCATCCAGTTCGGCCCCCACTCCCTTGGTACCACCGCGGTCGATAGCGAGGCGCCGCAATCCCTCGGCGCGATCTACGACTGGAACTGCACCGCCGGGACCACGCAGTATGGCTACGGTTATCTGCAGATCTTCCGCCTCTACCCCGAGGGCAAGCCCGATAGCAAAATGCCCGCCTCGACCCTCTTCGCCTACAACCACTGGAGCCTCAACGACGGTCACAACGACGAAATCCTCTTGGGCGACCTGGCTAACCATCAGCAATACGCCGCCGGCACCACCACCGCCTCGCTCTGCGGTATCTTCACCACCTCCTTCCCCACCCTGAACACCTCTGCCTACACCGTGCGCAACATCGAGGTCTGGGTGCGCGAGCAGCGCTCCCTCACCTGGGCCGGCGCGGCCACGGGCGCGTGGAGCGCCACCGACCCCGCCCTCTGGCAGGAGGCCATTCCCTTCTTCGACGGCGCGGATGTCACCTTCGGGCCCCTTACGGATGGCACGGAGGCTTCCATCACCCTGCCCGAAGCGCGTACCGTCGGCACCCTGGCCATCACCCAAAACATCTACACCTTCACCGGCTCGGGCCTGACGGCCACAGGGGGCGTGACCGTAGCGGCCGACGCCTCGGCCACCTTCGCCAGCGCCCTCGCCTCGCCCGCCCTCACCGTTGCCGGAACGCTCGCCTTCGAGGCCAACCAAGCGCCCTTTGCGGCGGTCACCTTCGCCGGCGGGGCCACCTTCGTTGCCAATGGCCACCCGCTCACCTGCACGGACGGAGTCACGCGCTCGGGCGAGGGGCCCATTACCATCGCCGTGCCCTCGGCCACCCCCTTCGGTCTGGAGCCGACCGTAGTCATCTCCGGCCTCGGTTCATTGACGGCGGCGGACTTCTCCGCTCCCAGCGGCTACACCTTGGCAGTCACCGAGGCGGGCGCACTGACCCTCGCCCTGACCCCGCCGCCAAAACCCATCCAGGCCGAGGGTGCCGACGCGGATACCACCGCCTGGACCGCCGAGGCCATCAAGGTCATTCACGAGCTCACCGGCGGCATTCAGCCGACGACCGTCACCGCCACCACGAAGGCCGGCACAAAGCCCCTCTCCGCGGCCGAAACCTCCGCCGCCCTCGCCCTCTTCGAGGACATCGCCACCGCCACGGAGGATGGCGAAACGGTCACCGTGGCCTACGACTTTGGGATTGACTGGATGGCGCTAACCGGCAGCGACCTCATCCTCTGCGCCAAGGTCCAACAGAGCGACGCCCTCGGTGCCACGATGCCAGAGACGACCACCGTCACGGTCGAGGCCTCCACCGATGATGGCCAAAGCTGGCAAGCAGTCGGTGCCGAAACGGTTGCTCCCCCAACCGGCCGCACGGCGGCCTCCGGCACGCGCTATCTCCGCCTCGCCGCGCCCACCCGGAACACGCGCTATCGCATCCGAGCTTCTAACTAGATAGATCTCTCATCCTATCCCTCTATCCTCATCCGCCCGGGCAGTGATCCACTGTCCGGGGTTTTCATTGCGCAAGGAGGCGCGCGTTGGCACGGCGTTCGCGCAGGTGGAAGGCAAGGGCGATGAGGACCGAGAGGACGTCGGAGACCGGCGCGGCCCACCAGACGCCGATGGGCCCGAGGATGAGCGGGAAAGTGAGCATCATCGGCACGAGCAGGAAGCACTGGCGCGAGAGGCTCATAATGAGGCTGATGGTGCCGCGGCCGATGCTCTGGAAGTATTGGCCCACGAGGATGGCGTAGCCCACGAAGGTGAAGCCGCAGAAGAAGATGAGCATCTCGGTGGGGCCGTGGGCGAGGAGCTCGGGAGCCATCTCCTCGCGGCAGAAGAGGCGGAAGATGGGCACGCGCAGCACCATCACCAGCCCCGAGCAGAGGGCGATGTAGCCCCCACCCCAGAGCGCGGCGAGGTTGAAGGTGCGGCGGACGCGGTCGAACTTCCGCGCGCCGTAGTTGAAGCCCAAGATCGGCTGCATCCCCTGCGCCACGCCGAGGACCGGCATGCAGACGAGCATCTGGACGGTCATCACGATGCCGATGGCGGCGATTTCGCGCCCGGCGGTGGCTTCATCGGGGGCGTGGGTGCGGAAGAGGATGTTGTAGAGGGCGTTGACGGCGCTGCCCACCAGGTTGAGGGCGAAGGGCGGCAGGCCCAGGAGGATGACCTGGCGCAGGAGCCGAGGATAGACTTTGACGAAGCCGGGCTTGAGGCGCAGCGTGGCCGAGGGGCGCAGGAAGTGGGTCATCACCCACACCGCCGAGATGGTCTGCGAGATGACCGTGGCAATGGCCGCGCCGGGGATGCCCAGGTTCATCGCCGGGAGGGTGCAGAAGCCCAGGGGCACTTCGTCGAAGATGAAGAAGGGGTCGAGGAGGATGTTGGCCACCGCGCCGATGAGCATCGTCAGCAGGGCCTTGGTGGGGTGGCCCTGGGCGCGGAGGATGTGGTTGAGACCAAAGCCCAGATACTGCACCAGCGCGCCGCTAAAGTAGATGCGCATGTAGGCCGCCGCCGCCGGGACCGTGGCCGGCGTGCCGCCGATGGCCGCCATTATCTCGCCCGAGAAGACGGCGCAGACCGGGTAGACCAGCAGCGAGAGGAAGAGGTAGAT
>JBJFFT010000089.1:0-31312 GCA_051891975.1 Candidatus Spyradenecus sp.
GATGTCTTTATCCTTTCCTCCACTTCCTCTACGGCCAACGGCATCTCGGTTTTGCCCGAAAACTTCCTGCGCGTAACGGCAATGTTTACCGCGCGCAAACTGCTTAAAGGGAACTGGATCAACGACAAAGACGAGTATTGCGTACCGAACACCGCGCACGCGGATTACCCGGGCTTTGAGGCCGATAGTGTCCTCTTTGCCCTCTTCCATCCCTCGGGTCAGCAATCATCGTTGGGGAAGGTGGACTACAAGGGGCAGTTGTGGGAGATCCGTAACGAGTGGTTCTGGGTGGAGCGCGAGGCGGTCGAAGCGGCGGCCGACCAAGCCGGCCTCACCGAGACCTGGCAGACCGTGCGGACCGATCGCGAGCGCTTTGTGGCGGCCCACCTGGCCGAGTGGGCCCCGCAGTTCAGCCCCGAGGGCCGCGAGGTCCTGAGACTGGCGCGAGAGATTGCCCTCGCCAGCTACGCCCACCGCGCCCGCTTCGCCGCCGAACGGCCCGAACTGCAACTCTTGCGGTGGGATGCAGGGTGGTACCAAATCAAACCCCTCGCGCAACTCCTTCTGCCCAAACACTACGCCGAGTTTCAAACCGCCTTCAAGGCCCTCTCCAACCGCCTCCGGCCGCTCGTCTACACCCTCGGTTTCCTCCGCTAAAACAGTCCCGCGCACAACCGCCCTCCGCCGAAGCAAAGGTGCCACCTCACGCAGCCCGTCAAGCACGGGCGGGCGGAGTGTGCTATATTATAGGTATGGATATGAGCAGGCCATCGGAAGAGATGAATCAGCGGAATGCGTCGTTCGACAATCGGTTGCGGCCGACGCGCTTTGATGACTTTTTGGGGCAGCAGAAGGTGCGCGACCGGCTGATGTTGGCGGTCGAGGCGGCGAAGGGGCGCGGGGAGCAGTTGGACCACGTGCTGCTGTCGGGTCCGCCCGGGTTGGGGAAGACGACTTTGGCCTACATTCTGGCCGAGGCGATGGGGGTGCACGTGAAGGCGACGAGTGGGCCGGTAATCGACAAGCCCGCGGACTTGGCCGGACTCCTGACCTCGCTTGAGCCGGGGGACTTGGTCTTCATCGACGAGATCCACCGAATGCAGCGGACGGTTGAGGAGTACCTCTACTCGGCGATGGAGGACTTCGTTATCGACATTATGATCGACCAGGGGCCGAACGCGCGGAGCGTGCGATTGGAGTTGCCGCGCTTTACGCTGGTGGGGGCGACGACGCGCAGCGGGTTGATTTCCGCGCCCTTGCGTTCGCGATTCGGGTTGCAGAACCGGCTGGACTACTACTCGCACGAGGAGTTGGCGAAGATTGTCGCGCGTAGTGCCGGGAAGTTGAACGTGGGGATTGACGAGGCGGGGGCGCTGGAGGTGGCGCGGCGGAGCCGCGGTACGCCGCGTATCGCCAACAACCTCTTGCGGCGGGTGCGGGACTACGCGCAGGTGCGGGCCGATAACTTTATCACCGGGGCGATTGCCGACCAGGCGCTCTCGCTGCTGGAGATTGATCCGCAGGGGCTCGACGAGATGGATATCCGCATCTTGGAGGCGATTGTGGTGAAGTTCTCCGGCGGACCCGTGGGGCTGGGAACGGTGGCCGTGGCGGTGGGCGAAGAGGCCGACACCGTCGAAGAGGTCTACGAGCCCTACCTCATTCAAGAGGGCTACATCGACCGCACGCCGAAGGGGCGCGTGGCGTTGCCCCGGGCCTACGAGCGGCTGGGCATCAAGCCGGCGGCCGCGCAGGGTTCGCTCTTCTAGGAGTTGGCCGTGAGCGTGACGATGTCCAAACCGCCCAAGGGCGTGAAGGTGGTGCGCGACAGCTCGGTGGCCCATGGGGTGCGTTGGCGCAACCGTGAGGAGCGGCGCGAAGCCAAGCGCAAGATTGAGGCGATCCGCCGGAAGGCCGAGCAGGAGCGCTTGATGATGGGCACGCGGCTGGATACCAAGGCGCTTCGCTCGCCAAAGGTGGTCGTAGCGCTCTTGGCCATCCTCCTCTTGGTGGGCGGCGGACTGGTGGGCACGATGAAGCGCCCGGTGCAGACAATGGTCAAAACCACCCCGCTCAATCAGATCCGTGCGCGGCGGAGCGTGGCGCGTCTGGCCGAGGCGATGACCCTCTTTCGCGTGCACACCGGATCGTGGCCGCAGCAGCGGTTGGGGCTCTTTGCCCTGGCCAAGGATTACCAAACGCCCGGCTGGAAGGGGCCTTACATTAACTGGGCCTACAAGGACCCCTGGGGCACGCCCTACGTCTACCAAATGCCACAGTCGCCCTTCGTGGCCCCCACCCTCTTCTCCTGCGGACCGGATAAGCAGCCGGGGACGAATGACGACATCCGCGCGAGCGAGGCCGATTTTCACTGTTCCGAGGGCACTTGGCAGCGCCCGGAAACCCCTGTCGATGAAGGATAAGGTATGGCAATCAAACAACACGTGAAGGCGCTCGTTGGGCGGCCGGGCTTTTGGGGTGCGCTCGCGGTCGGACTCTTTTGGCTGACGCGCTCGCCGGGGCTCTATCCCGGGGAGAGTGCCACCTGGACGGTGAAGCTGCTCGGGTTGTGGGGCGCCTGGGGTGGCGTTGAGGCCCATCCCCTGATAACGCCCCTCCTGCGGGCCGTGGCGGCCGTGGTGCCGCCGACGTGGGGGGTGAGCGCGCTCAATGGGCTAACCGTGCTCGGTGCCGGCGCGTGCGTGTGGCTTCTCTGCCACCTGGTCCGCCGCTACTTTGCCTATGTGGTGAGCGAGCCGCGCTCGCAGTTTGCCGCGGCGGCGGCCGCCAAGGTGGGGACCGCCTTTGCCGGGCTAGCGATGGTTGTGGCCGGGCCGGTGGTTCTGGCCTCCGGGCACTGCCAGTGGCAGATCTTCGACCTGCTGCTCCTGCTGATTGTGGTTGCCGCCGTGGAGCGGGCGGCCCGGACAGCCAAGGTCGGGGCAATGGCCCTGGCGGCCTTCCTCTCCGGGCTCGTGGCCACCGAGGCGCCGTGGCTCCTCTTGGCCGCGCCCTTCTGTCTGCTGGCCGCAGCCTTGGGGTGGTGGTGCGGGACCGAGAAGCCGCAACCTAAGCACTTGGTTCGCGCGTGGATTGTGCCGGCAGCGCTTGGTGCGGCGTTCGGGTTGGCGGCGGCGATTGGCCCGGCGGTGGCGCAAGGGGGCGGGATTTGGGTGTGCGGTTGGGCCTTTGCGCAGATGCGCCTAGCTGGCGTGCTGGAATATCTGCGCGAAGGGTGGCTGCTGGTGCTGCTCTTTGGCGTAGTGCCCTTTGCCCTCTGCGTGCTGATGGGGCGGGAGGTCGGCGCGAACCGGCGGAGTCTGGCGGGGATAGGTACCTACCTCTCGGCGGCGGTACTGGCCATTTGCGCGCTCTTGCCCATCAGCGTGGCACCGGCCACCTTGGCCCGGCAGTGGCACGAGGCTCAGCCGGTAGGCCTCTGCGCGATGACGGCCTTCGCCGTGGCCTTCCTGATGGGGGCTTCGGTGCTGCTTATCCGCGTCAAGGTGCCGCCAGAAGCGGCCGATGAGCGGCGGGGCGTGCGGCGGTGGGGCGCGCTTTTGGCCTGGGGCGTTCGCCTGGGGTTGGTGGTGGCGTTGGGGGTGGAGTGGGAGGTGACCGAGCGTGAAAGCGCTGCCGTGCGCCAGGTTGCCGCCTTGCCGAAGGCGATGGCCCAGGAGATTTTGGCCGAGTGTGCGGGGCCGGAGGTGTGGTTGCTGGGCGATGGCGTCCTAGACCCCCACCTGGCGGCGGCTGCGGCCGAGAGCAATCGGCAGATTGTCGTCTTCTCGCTCACGCAGGATAATCAGCCGCAGGCGATGGCCAAGCTGCGTCAGGCTTTGGCCACCTCGCCCTACTTTGCCGATAAGCCGGAGCTGCGCGAGCGGCTCGACCGCGCCCTCGACATCGGGATGATCCCCTTTATGCAGGATTGGATCCGCGCCGATAGCGGTAGCGAAACGCGCTTTGCCACCCTCTCCTTGCCCGACCTTTGGTTCACGGGCGACCGACTGCCCCTCCCCCGCCGCTTGACCTACGCCGGCATCGGCTCGCGCGAGGCGCAGGCACAGGCCTTGGCGCAGCGGCTGCCCATTGCCGAGCCCCTCGCCGAGATGGGGCCCTTCTCCGACGAGGACCTTGCGGCTTTGCCCGGGCCGATGGCCGACTTCGCCCGCTACGCCCGCCGTCAGGTCGGCTTTGTGGCCAATAACACTGCCTTCTTCCTAGCCGCCGGCGGCAAGATCGAGGAGGCCTACGCCCTCTTCCGCGCGGTCTACGCCTGGGATCCGGAGAACGTCTCGGCCCTCTTCAACATCTTTGAGCTGGTCAATGGCGGGTTGCACCCGGAGATGAAGGTGTGGTGCGAGAAGGAGCTTAATGCCCTGCTCAAGAAGTTGAGCGGCCGCAAGTATAAACTCTGGGCCCTGGCGCGCACCTATGGCTACATCCGCTCGCCCCAGCTCATCAGCGCGCTGGCCGGCAACTGGGCGATGAGCGGGCAGACCGGCGCGGCGTTGAGCGGGTTGGACCTGGCGATGGAGATGCTCGATGACGAGACGCGCGTGGGGTTGCAAGGGGCCGTTGCCGCCCTCTACACCCTCACGCCCGGCAAGCGCCAGGAGGCCATCGCCCGCTACAAGGAGCTGCTCACCCACTCCACCAGCCCGCATAAGAGCCTGGAATACCTTCGCCAACTCCTGCGGATGACCATCCTGGAGGGGAACTTCGCCGAGGCCAAGGCGCTCTTGGAGCAGGCCGAAGCGGTCGGCGGGCAGGAGGAATTGGCCTACGAGCGCGCCCTCTATCTGGCCTCCGCCGGCGATGCCGTGGGTTCGCGTATTGCCTTGGAGACCTTCCTGGCGCGCTATCCCAAGCACGCCGACGCGCTGGCAATGCTCGCCACGCTGCAGATGCAGTCCGAGGAGTTCGAGGCCCTGCGCACTAACACGCTGCCCAAGCTCATCACCGCCGCCGGAACTGAGGATAACTACTTCGTGCAGATTATCCTGGCGCAGCTGGCCGAACGGGAGGGGGCCCTGCCCAAGGCCCGCGCGGCCTACCTGCGCGCCCTCGCCCTCAAGCCGGAGGTCTATACGCTACGCGAGACGGTCCTGGCCATCGACATCCGCTTGAACGACAAGGCCTCCGCCGAGCAGCACGCGCGTAAGTTCCTCTATCAGGACCGCGCGATGCCGTTGGCAAATTACGTGATGGGCTCTTTGGCGTTGGGTGAGGGCGACCTCAAGCGCGCCGAGAGCTACCTCACCCTGGCCACCGCCCCCGATGCCGAGCGGCCGCTCCCCGAGGCCTTCAACGACCTGGCCGAGACCTATCGCCGTCTGGGCAAGTGGGCCGCCGCCCTCTCGGCCGCCCAGCGCGCCGCGGAGTTGGCCCCAAAGCTGGCCGTCGCCCGCGAAACCGCCGCCGCCGCGCTCCTGGAGCTCGGGCGCCTGGGCGAAGCACAGAGCGAACTCGATGCAGCCTTCGCCCTCGATGCCTCGCTCCGCGAAGGGCAACCCAAGGACCCACGCTTCCTGATTACCCAGGCGCGGATCCATTTGGCCAACCAGTTGCCAGACCTGGCCCGCGTGGCCCTGGCCGAAGCCAAGAAGCAGTATGACTCGCTCGACAAGGGCGCCCAGGCCGAGTTCGACCGCACGGCTGCCGCCGCCGGGCTCAAGTGAGAAAGGAGGCCGCCAATGGCTCGATATGATAGACGCAATGCGCTCATCTTAGGTGCCGGGCGGAGCGGTCTGGCCGCTGCGCGTGTGATTTTGGAACTGCACGGTCGGGCGACCGTGGCCGACGAGAACTGGAAGCCCGAGACGCTGGCCGCCTTTGGCTCGGAGGGCATCTCCTGCATTCGCGCCCAGCGCGAGCACTTGCCCGACGGGAACTTCGACCTGGTCATCGTCTCGCCCGCCATTCCCTTGACGCACCCTTGGCTCATTACGGCGCGCGACCGGGGCCTGGCCATCATCTCCGAACTGGAGTTGGCCTCGGTCTATTGGCGTGGCGAGACAATTGCCGTCACCGGGAGCAAGGGCAAGAGCTCGGTCATCAAGTGCCTGACCGACACGCTGAACCTAGCCGGACGCAAAGCCGTTACCGCCGGGAACTACGGCATTCCCCTCTGCGAGCGGCTCTTGGAGTGCCCGGACTTCGGGGCCGGGGTCATCGCCGTCACGGAGGTCTCCTCCTTCCAGCTCGAGCACACTCGCACCTTCTCTCCGCGCGTGGCGGCCATCCTGAACATCCAGCCCGACCATCTCGACCGTCACGGCACGATGGAGGCCTATACCGCCCTCAAGCGCAAGATCTTTCAGGCGATGCGGCCGGGACCGGGCGCGGCGGCCTTCTTGCCCTGGGGGCTCTCGCCGCTCGGGATTCCGCCCGGCGTGCCGCTCCTGCGCTTTGGCCGCGAGGCGTGGGTGGATTGGCGCTACACGCGCGGCGCCATCGTCCACGGCGAGACGAAGATCGCCCTCAGTGGGGTCTTCGACAACCCGATCCTGGGGCAGGCCGCTTCGCTCATCGCCGGGATGTTGGACCAGTTGGGACTGACACCCGAGGAGATTGCCGCCGGCTTTGCCGCCTACCAGCCCCTGCCCCACCGCTTCCAGACCCTCGGGCAAAAGCGCGGCGTCACCTTTATTGACGACTCGAAGGCCACCAGTCTGACCGCCACCCAAGCCGCCCTCAAGATGGTTGGGCACGATGTCCGCCTGATTGCCGGCGGTCTCTTGAAGGAGGATGACCTTGACTTCCTGGACGAAGAGCTCGAGGATTGTGCCCTGAAGGCCTACCTCATCGGCCAGGCGCAAGATGCCTTGGAGGAGGCCTGGCGGTCGATTCTGCCCTGCGAGAAGTGCGGCGATATGGCCACCGCCGTCGCCCGCGCCTTTGCCGAAGCCCAGCCTGGCGAGACCATCCTCCTCTCCCCCGGCGCCGCCTCCTTCGACCAGTATCCCGGGATGGGCGCGCGCGGCGAAGACTTCGCCCGCCAGATGGCCGCATTGCCAGAATAGTCAGCTTGGAGAAGAGAATGATTTACGACGAAGCCTTTTTCGACGCCCCGCTCGACCGCACCTGCGGCGACAGCATTAAGTGGACCCAGTACGGCGCGGACGTCATCCCGCTGTGGATTGCCGATATGGACTTCCGCGCCTGCGAGGAGATTACCCAGGCGCTCGTCCGCCGCGCGCAAGAGGGGTGCTATGGCTATGCCCGCGACTCCGAGGCGGCCATCGAGGCGATGATTGCCTATCACCGCGAGCACGTCCACTGGGAGATCGAGCGCGAGTGGGTTGTCCCCCAGCCGGGGGTGGTCACCTCGCTCAACCTCTTCTGCAAACTCCTGCACGAGACCCGCCCCGAGCGTAGCGACGTGCTCATCGGCGAGCCGGTCTACCACCACTTTATGTCCGCCGCCGAGCTCCAACACATCCGCGAGCGGCGTATCCAGCTGGCCTTCCGGGGCAATCCCTTGGCGGGCTTCGATCCGGCTCAGGCCGCCGGCGCCGGCGGTTGGCTCTTCTGCAACCCGGAGAATCCGCTCGGGCACCTCTGGTCGCCGGAAGAACTGCGCGCAGTCCTGGCTGTGGCCAAGCAGCACGACCTCCTGGTCGCCTCCGACGAAATCCACGGTGGCTTGGTCCTCGACGCGCCCTACACCTACACACCGATGATGGCCCTGGCCAAGGACGATGCCGAGCGTAGCCGCCTGATGGCCTTCGTCGCCCCGAGCAAGACCTTCAATATCCCCGGCCTGGGCTGCGCCTTCGCCATCATCCCCGACCCGCAGTTGCGCGCCCACTTCACGCGCGATTACGACCAAATCGTCCCCGCGGTCAACCTCTTTGGCTGGGTCGGCGCCGAGGCGGCCTACCGCTACGGCGAGCCGTGGCGGCTGGGGATGCTGGCCTATCTGCGCAAGAACCGCGCGCTCCTGGAGGCCGCCGCCGCGCAGTGGCAGCTCCCCCTCTGCCGACTCGATGCCACCTACCTGGCCTTCCTTGACGGCTCTTCGCTCCTGCCGCGCCTCAAGCCCGGCGAGACCCTCAAGGCCCACTTCCTGCGCTACGGTGTGGCCATCCACGAGGGGGCCCTCTTCGGCGCGCCGGGGTGGATCCGCCTGAATATCGCCACCCAGCACGCCACCCTGCGTCAGGCCCTCGAGCGGATGGACGAGGCTATCGGCGCTCTGCGCGCCTAACCGCCCAAAGAGGACTGCCAATGCCCCTCTCGCCCCACCCCACCGATGCTTCCAGCGGCGGCACGCGGCTGATTTTGGCCTCCGCCTCGCCCCGCCGCGCGCTGATTTTGCGCGACCTAGGCATCCCCTTCGAGGTCCACCTCCCCCACTGCGCCGAGCGCTCCGTTGCCGATGACCCGGCTGCAACCGTCGGCGAGAACGCGCGGCAGAAGGCCCTCTCCGTGCGTAAGCGCTATCCCGGCGCGGCCATCATCGCGGCCGACACGGTGGTGGCTTTCCAAGGGAAGATCCTCGGGAAGCCCAAGGATTACGAGCAGGCACAGGCGTGGCTCTTGGCCTATGCCGGGAAGCGCCAGGCCGTCTACACCGCCGTGGCGCTAATGACGCCGCACGCCCAGGAGCCGAGCCTGCGCATCGAGGTCACCTCGCTACGTTTCAAGGACTACGGCTTGCAGGTGGCGCAGGAGTATCTCGACCGCGTCCAGCCCTTCGACCGGGCCGGCGCCTACGACATCAACGCCCTGGGCGAGCTACTCATCGCCGAGCGCGTGGGCTCCTACACCAATGTGATGGGTCTGCCGCGCGATGTCGTGGCCGACTGGTTCAACGCCCACTTCAAGCGCGCCGCCCGATGAGACTGCTCGCCTACTTGATTGCCTCCCTGCTCCTAGCCTTGGCACCGGGGCCGGACAACTGCTTTGTGCTGACGCAGTCGGCCGCGTATGGCTTCCCGGCCGGGCTAGCCGTCACGCTAGGGCTCATCTCGGGGCTCTGCGTGCATATCACCCTGGCGGTCCTGGGCGTGGCCGAGCTGCTCAACCGCTGGCCGCGCGCGGGAGCGGTCATCTCAGCGCTGGGGGCCGGCTACCTCTTCTATGTGGCCTGGCAGATGTGGGGGAGCGGGCTCGCCACTGCACAGGCCGAGGCCGGGACCCTTATGGGCTTCTACCTCAAGGGCATCCTCCTCAACCTCTCGAACCCCAAGGTCATCCTCTTCTTTATCGCCTTCCTGCCGCGCTTTCTGCCGGAGGGTTGCCGCAACCGCCGCGCCGGCCTCTTCCTGCTGGGCGCGCTCTTTGCCCTCTGCGCCTTCACGGTGATGGGCTCCTTCGCGCTGGCCGGCGGCGCACTCGCGCGCTTCTTAGAGCGCTTCCCCGAGGCCGCGCCGTGGGTCAACCGCACGACGGCGGTGGCCGTTGCCTTGATTGCCGGGTGGATTCTCCTCAAGCTTCGCGGCGAGGGCTCTGCGGCCCAAGCAACGCCCGGAAGCGATCGGTCAGCTGACGGCGCGTCGTAAAGACCTCGACAGCCGTGGGGAGCGAGTCGGAGAAGCTGCGACCGTAGTTCTTGCGCACGATGCGCGAATCGGCCACCACCACTATCCCGCAGTCGGAGCGGCTGCGAATGAGGCGCCCGAAGCCCTGCCGAAAACGGATGACCGCCTGGGGCACCGAGAGCTCGATGAAGGAGGAGCGGCCCTCGCTCTCAATCTGCTCGCAACGCGCCTTGAGCAAGGGGTCGGCCACGCTCTCAAAGGGAAGGCGCGCGATGACCACGCAGCTGAGCGCATCGCCCACCACATCCACACCCTCCCAAAAGCTCTGCGTGCCAAAGAGAACCGTCGGACGAGACTGCGCCCGGAAGGTCTCGGTCATCGCATCGCGTCCGAGGCTGGGCGACTGAACCAGCAGGTCGATGCCCTTGGCCTTCAGGTGCGGCTCCAGCAACTCGGCACACGCGCTCATCATCTCGTAGGAGGTAAAGAGCGCCAGCGACCGCCCCTGGGCCGCCACAAAGAGTTGATACATCAGGCGTGAGAACTCCAGCGTATAGGCTTCGCCGTGGATAACCTCCGGCAAGAAGTCCGGCACCGCCACGCAGCACTGCCGTGGATAGTCGAAGG
Organism: Candidatus Spyradenecus sp.; assembly: GCA_051891975.1. GTDB lineage: Bacteria > Verrucomicrobiota > Kiritimatiellia > RFP12 > DVOR01 > Spyradenecus. The sequence goes on from JBJFFT010000089.1 coordinate 10,119, forward strand.
GGCTCTCGGCCACGAACTCGCAGACGCGCTCGCGGGGCTCGACGAAGCCCAACCCCAGGCGCCGGCGCAGGTACTCAAAGGTGTTATGAATGCGCAGCGTGGCCGACGAGAAGATCAGCGTCTGCTTGGTGGCGTAGAGGAGCTTGGCCAGCTGCCGGGCGATGTCCAGCGGGGCGGCCGTCAGCGAGACCGTCTTCTCGTGCGTCATCGCGCGGCTCATCCAATAGACCATCCCGCCATCCTGCCCCTGCACGATAGCCTCCAACACATTCCCGAACTCGGCGAGCGAGCTCTTGGCGTTCTCGATGGCCGCCTCCAGGTCCTCCCAACGGTTCTCCCGGTCCCCCGCCGGCTGAACGGTCTGGGAGATCTCGCTCAGGAAGCCATCGAGCCTCCGCGCCGTCTCGCCCAACTGTTGCTTGATGGCCGCCACGCGCTCGCCAATGGCGCGCTCGTCCATCACCGCCTCAGCCGGCTGGAAGAAGCGGCCATTGAGGCAGACTTCGCGCCGGAACTGCGCCGAGCCATCGGGCAGCGGCGGCAAGGTCTTATCCGGCACCGAGCGATAGCGCACGGCACTCTCCGGCGCGGCGGACATCACTTCGCCCAGTTGCTCGAAGAGCTCGGAGCCAACCTTGGAGAGCTCCACGGCCCCCTTACGCAGGTCCGCCAGGCGGGCCGCCAACTCCACCTTGCGCGTGGGCGTGTGCAGGTCGTCATCCACAAAGTCCTTGCGCAGCTGCTGATAGAGGCTCCCGGCCTCGCGGCCCTTGCTCGGCGCGAAGCGTTGGCAGAGGTCGTAGAGCGTCCGGGCCGAGAGTTCGGCCGAGAGGAATTGCGTGGCCGCGCCCTCGAGGTTGTGCGCTTCGTCGAAGACAATCTGGGCGTGCGGCGGCAGGAGGGTGCCGGGCTTACTCAGTTCGGCAAAGACCAAGGCGTGGTTAGCAATCACCAGGTGCGCCTGCAACGCCGCTTGGCGCGCCTGCATCAGAAAACAGCGGCGGTAGTGCGGGCACTTGCTGCCGGTGCATTCATCCGCCCGGCATCCAAAACTCCGCACAAAGGCCATATCGCCCTGCGCATAGATAGGCCGAAAGCTATCCAAGTCGCCATCCGCCGTCCGGGCTGCCCAGGCCACCAACTCGGCGAACTGCACGGCCTCGACCGAATTGAAGCGCTCGAAGCCCCCGGTCAGGCACGCGCCAAAGCGCTTGAGGCAGAGGTAGTTGGCCCGCCCCTTGAGCACCACGGCCCGCAACGCCATCCCCTCGGGCAGGTGCGCGGCCACAATCCGCTGCACCAACGGCAGGTCCTTGACCAAGAGCTGCGTCTGCAAGTTGCGCGTGTTGGTGGAGATGACAATCGGCAGGTTGTTGCGGCACGCCCACAGCGCGCACGGCACCAGGTAAGCCAAGCTCTTGCCCACGCCGGTCCCCGCCTCGGCCAGGAGATAATCTTGGCGATTGAGCGCCTCGGCCACCGCCAGGGCCATCTTCACCTGCCCCTCGCGCGGCTCATAGCGCGCAAAGACGCGCGAGAGGTCCCCACCCTTCCGGAAGATGGCCTCCACCGTCTCCGCCTCGACCGGCAACCACGTGCCCGGCAAGGTCAGGTCGCGCGCCTTGGCCCGCTGCACAAAGGGATAGTGCGCATACCACGTCTCCTCCCCCTCGCTGGCGGCAAAGAGGCGCTGATTGCGCTCGGCCTCGACGGCGGAGACGAAGTCCTTGGCCAGAAAGTCCGTCCCGCGCAACGCAGCCGCCATCGCCTCCAACGCCCAATCAGGCGTGGTGCGCAAGGCCTCTGCCAGCTTCGTGGCGGAGGGCGTCGGGTCGGTGGCGGCAGGAACGCTCACGGGTGCGGTCAGTTATCGAAGGTGTAGCGGACCGAGCGAATGGCGGAGGGCAGGCGCTTGCCGTTGGGCACCTCGATGATGGCCCCCTCGAGCTTCAACGCCCCGCCGGCCACCTCAAAGCGCGCCGAGATGCCGGTGGTAAACTTCTTGAGCACGGGCGCAATCTCGCGGCCAATCACCGAGGTGATCGGGCCGGTCATCCCCAAGTCGGTAATATAGGCTGTGCCGCCGGGCAGGAGCGTCGCGTCGCTGGTCTGCACGTGGGTATGCGTGCCGCAGACCGCCGTCACGCGCCCATCGAGCCAGTAGCCCAGGGCAATCTTCTCGGAGGTCGCCTCCGCGTGAACATCCACAAAGACCGGGATATTCGCCGGCAGCTGCTTCAGCGCCCGGTTGACCGCGTGAAAGGGATTGTCGCACGAGGCCATAAAGACCTGCCCGAGCACCTGCACCACGCCAATCGGCCCCAACGCCGTCTCCGCCACCGCCGTGATTGCCCCGGGCACCCCCTCGGGATAGTTCGCCGGGCGGACAATCCGCTTCTCCTGCCCAATCTCGGCCTCAAAGCCCTTCTGCCCCCAGGTGTGATCGCCTAGGGTAATGAGCGTGGCCCCGGCCTCCAGCAACTCGCGCGCCAGCGCCAGGGTGAGTCCATTGCCCGCCGCCGCGTTCTCGGCATTCGCAATGATGCCATGCACCTCGCCCGAGGAGAGAAGCGCCTGGGCCACGCGCTTGAAGCACGTCCGCCCGGGCGAACCGACAATGTCGCCAACCATCAAAATCCGCATATGCGTTCTTCCTTTTGCTCGCGGCGCTACGCGCCACGCGCGATAAACGATGAACGATAGACGAGAAAGCTGTCGCCGGAGGTGGAAAGCCCGGCCCAATCCCATTGGCTTGCCCGTCGCGGCACGCGCTTCCCGTCTATCGTCTATCGCCCATCGATAATTGCCACGTTATCTCCCCCGCGCTTCCACGATTCCGCGGGAGCCCGCCGGCGTGCTATTGCAGCGTTGCGCCGGTGGAGGCGTTGCCGACGAGCTTGGCGTAGCGCCGCAGCCACCCGGTCACCGGGCGCGCGGGCCAAGGCTGGGCGGCGGCGCGGCGCGCGGTAATCTCCGCCTCGGAGAGCGCCACCGTGAGGCTGTTGTGGGGAATATCGATGTGGATGGTATCGCCATCCTGCACCAGGCCAATCAAGCCGCCCTCGGCCGCTTCGGGCGAAACGTGGCCAATGCACGCGCCGTGCGTGGCCCCGGAGAAGCGCCCATCGGTAATCAGCGCCACCTTCTCGCCCAGCCCGGCGCCAATGATGTAGGCCGTCGGGGCGAGCATCTCCTGCATCCCCGGGCCGCCCTTGGGCCCTTCGCCGCGGATGACCACCACGTGCCCGGCCTGCACCTTCCCCGCCAGAATGCCCTCGCAGGCCTCCTCCTGGGAGTTGAAGCAGATGGCCTTGCCGGTGAAGTCGAGCATCGAGGCGTAGACCCCGGCGCGCTTGACAATCGCCCCCTGCTCGGCAAGGTTGCCGTGAAGCACCGAGAGCCCGCCATCCGGGGAGTAAGGATTGTCATAGGGGCGGATAATCGTCTCGTCCAAGACCGGGTGCTCGGCGGCAATCTCGCCCAGCGTCTTGCCGCTCACCGTCCGCTTCTCCAGGTTCAGGAGCCCGGGCTTCTCGGCAATGCGGTGGAGAATGGCCGACACGCCGCCGGCGCGGTCGAGGTCAGTCATATGGTAGCCGCAGCTGGGCGCGAGCTTGCAGACGTGCGCGGTGCGCTTGGAGATGGCATCAATCCGCTTGAGGTCATAATTCACCCCCGCCTCGTGGGCGAAGGCGAGCACGTGCAGCACCGTATTCGAGGAGCCGCCCATCGCCATATCCAGCGTAAAGGCGTTGTCGATGCCCGCCTCGTCCACCAAGTCGCGCGGACGCAGCGAGCCCTCGCGCGTCAGCTCCACAATCCGCTTGCCGGCCTGGCGCCAAAGCTCCTTGCGCCGAGGATCGACCGCCGGGATCGTGCCGTTGCCCGGCAGCGCTAGCCCCAACGCCTCGCAGAGGCAGTTCATCGAATTGGCCGTGAACATCCCCGAGCACGAGCCGCAGCCGGGGCAGGAAGTCTCTTCAATCGCCGCCAACTGCTCGGCGGTAATCTTCTCGTTCTTGTATTCGGCCACCGCCTCGAAGACCGTATTCAGGTCCGAATCCTTCCCGGTGATCGGGTGCTTGCCCGGCAACATCGGCCCGCCCGAGACAAAGAGCGTGGGAATATTCACGCGCAGGGCCGCCAAAATCATCCCGGGGACAATCTTGTCGCAGTTCGGAATGCAGATAACGCCATCGAAGCAGTGCGCGCGCAGCATCGTCTCCACCGAGTCGGCAATCAATTCGCGGCTGGGCAGACTCATCTTCATCCCCTGATGGCCCATCGCAATGCCGTCGCAGACCGCAATGGTGTCGAACTCAAAGGGCACGCCGCCCGCCTCGCGAATGGCCTCCTTGACCAGCTCATTGACCGCACGCAGGTGGCAATGGCCCGGCACGATGTCGGTATACGACGAGCACACCGCAATGAAGGGCTTACCCAGCTCCTCGCGCTTGACCCCCGTCGCCATCAACAACGAACGGTGCGGTGCGCGCTGATACCCGGCCTTAATCTGATCGCTATTCATCGTCAACTCCTTCTTCCGCCAACTCGTGGCTCCTTCAATTCGCAAATAACGCGCCCATTATAGCACATTCCGCCCCACGGCACCATTACCTGTGCCGCCAACCACATAAAAGCCGCCGGGCCCAGGGCTCGGCGGCTTTGGGGAGAACCTTCTCGCGAGAGATTAGACGTTGGAGACGCCGGTCTGGGAGAAGATGTACTTGTAGTAGTCCTTGTTCTTGAGCTTGCCGGCAGCCTCTTCGTCGCAGATCACAATGCAGTCGTTGTGATACTGGAGGGCCGAGCAGGGGCACATCGAGGTGACGGGGCCTTCCACGAGGCCGACGATGGCATCCTGCTTGCCCTTACCGAAGGCGAGGAGGACGACCTTCTTGGCATCCATAATCGAGCCGATACCCATCGTGACGGCCTGGGTGGGGACTTCAGCGATGTTGCCGCCGAAGAAGAGGCGCGCGTTGTCCTGGATGGTCTGCTGGGTGAGCACCTGGGAGTGGGTGCGGCAGGCGAGCGAGCAGCCGGGCTCGTTGAAGGCGATGTGGCCATCCGAGCCAATGCCCAGGAGCTGGATATCGATGCCGCCGGCGGCCTTGATGGCATCGTCGTAGGCCTTGCAGGAGGCGGCGATGTCCTTGGCCAGGCCGTCAGGGACGTGGGTCTTGGCCTGATCGATGTCGATGTGGTCGAAGAGCTGGGTCTTCATAAAGTAGTGGTAGCTCTGGTCGTGCTCCGGGGCGAGGCCGAGGTACTCATCGAGGTTGAAGCTCTGGCACTCCTTGAAGGAGACTTCGCCCTTGTTGTAGGCTTCGGCAAGGAGCTTGTACATCTTCACCGGGGTCGAGCCCGTGGCCAAACCGAGGATGGTCTTGGGGTTCTGCTTTACCTGGTCAATGAAGATCTGGGCGGCGAGCTTGCTGCCTTCTTCGGGGGTCTGAACGATTGCAACTTTCATGTTGAGTTCCTTTTCGTTGGATTGAAGGGGGTGAATTAGTAGCGGCCGGTGGCCTTGGCGCACCGCTGGACGATGGCCTGCATCTCTTCGCGCAGGTTCTCGATGCGTTCAACGAGCTTGAACTGCGTCCGGCAACGGTCGACGTTCTGCTTGGGATAGTGGGTCTTGAAGTAGGTGTCGCCCTGGAGATAGTCGGTGAGGAAGCGCATCCCCACCATAAAGGGCAATAGCCACGCGGAGAAGACGAGCTCCTGGATTTCGGCCTGGACGAGGAAGTGGGCGGTGTCAAGATAACCAGAGACGGCGGCCTCGAACATCTTGATGTCGAACTGGACCGAATCGGTATCGGGCTCGGACTCGTCGGCAGTGTTGCAGGTGGTGCGGCACATGTCGCCGAAGTCGTAGAGCGCCAAACCGGGCATCACGGTATCGAGATCCACCACGGCCACGCACTTCTTGGTCTTGGGGTCGAAGAGGGCGTTGTTGATCTTCGTGTCGTTATGGGTGATGCGCTCGGGGATTTGGCCCTTGAGGTAGCGATTGAGGAGGTGAGCGACCAGATGACGGCGCTTGCGGACGAACTCGATCTCGTTGGCCACCTCCAGCGCGCGGCCACGGATGTCGAGGTAAGCGGCCTCTTCGAGCGTGGCGTAGCGCATCGGGGTGTGGTGGAAGTAGGGAATCGTCTCGTGCAGACGCGGGAGCGGCAGGTCGGCCATCATATTCTGGAACTGCGCAAAGCCGCGCGCGGCCTCGTAGACAATGTCGGCATCGCGCACATTGTCGTAGCTCTCCACCTCGTCGATGAAGTCGTAGAGCCGCCACCACTTGCCGGCGAAGGTACGCACGCAGTTGCGCCCCTCCTTGGTCTTGACCAGAGAGAGGACCTTGGTGCCGGGGAACTGCGGCGCCTTTTCCGAAAGGTGCTCGAGCGTCCGCTCGATGTTATCCATCACCTGCTGCGGCTTGCGGAAGACCGCGTGGTTGATGCGCTGGAGGGTGTAGCGACGTTCCTCGCCACTGCTCGTGCGGGTGGTCACGCGGAAGGTGTCGTTGATATGCCCGCTGCCGAAGGGCTTGGCCTCGACGAACTTCCCTTCCAGGGCGAAGTTCCCGAGGATCTCCTCAATTGCACTTTGGTCCATCGCGTGCGTCCTCTCGTTGCTTGAAGTGGAATTTGCGCGGAGGGAAGGGCGGCGCGGCCCCTCCCTCCTTCGAGCGCCCTTACTTGGCGTAGCGGGCGATGATTTCTTCCATCTTGTCGGCCTGGTCTTCCATACTCTGCACCATCTTGAGCTGGGTGCGGCAACGGTCGACGTTGTGGCCCGGGCGCTTGATGTGGAAGTAGGTGTCGCCCGAGAGGTAGTCGGTGAGGAAGCGGATACCGATGGTCATCGTGATCAGGCGCGCAGAGAAGGCGAGCTCCTCCTTTTCGGCGGGCACCAGGAACTTGGCACCGCGGCAGTAGCCCTTAGCGATCGCCTCGAACATATCCAGGCGCGAGTAGACCTTGGAGAGGTCCTGCTCGTCCTCGGCGGCGTTGGCGGTGGCCGTACGGCACATGTCGCCGAAGTCGTAGAGGGCCAGACCGGGCATCACGGTGTCAAGGTCAATCACGCAAATGCCCTTGCCGGTGGCGTCGTCGAGCATCACATTGTTGAGCTTGGTGTCGTTGTGCGTGACGCGCTCAGGGATCTCGCCCTTGGCGCTGCGCTCCAGGAGGCGACCAAAGGTGTTGGCGCGCGCCTCGACAAAGTCGATCTCGGCCTTGACGTCCTTGGCACGGTTGAAGGCATCCTTCTGGATGGCGGCCTGGAGGGCCTCGTAGCGCTTGACGGTGTTGTGGAAGTTGGGAATGGTCTCGTGCAGACGCGGACTGGTGAGGTCGGAGACCATATTCTGGAAGTCGGCGAAGGCCTCGCCCACGAGTTCGGCCTGCTGGGTGCTCTGGATCTGATCGTAGGTCCGCGCCCCTTCCACGAAGATGTACATGCGCCACCAGTTGCCCTTCTCGTCGTGGTAAACCGGCTCACCCTGCTGCGAGAGAATCAGCGTCAACGTCCGGCGGGAGATGTCAGCCTCGCCCTGCGCGCGCAACTTATCGGCGATACACCGCGTCACGCGCAGAATGTTCTGCTGCACATTCGCCGGCTGCGTAAAGACGTGATGGTTAATGCGCTGAAGCAGATAGTGCATCTGCGCGCCGCCAACAGAATAGGTAATCTGATAGGTGTCATTGATGTGGCCGCTGCCATACGGGCACCCGCTCACAAAGTCACCATACACCTGAAACGCGGAAGAGATCTCCTTCAGTTCCTGCTGCGTAGCCTTACCAAGCTCTGCCATAAAATCCATCCTTTCAATAACGGACATTCAATGCCCACACTATACCACAGCGACCCCCCACTTGCAAGCCAAACTTGCGCGAAACAACAAGCGGTTCCTCCTCAAGCTCCGAAAGTCCCCGCGCCTACCTCGCCTCGACCTAGGCCCTACCTCGAGGTGACCTAGGCCCTAGGTCGAGGCGAGGTAGGGCCTATCGCGCGCGCGTACACGCGTAAGAACGCGCGCGCGTAAATATAATTAAGGTATCTTCTTCGTATAATTAAGGTATCTTCTTCGAAGGGAGAGGTCTAGCAAAGCAGCCCGATGTACCACACTTGCCAGCTGTGCAGAGGTTATGGGAAACGCGGTCCATTAAGATGCACAGTGCAAAACATCTAATGAGGTCCGCCGGACGTATCTCCCGGTCCATAGCGTCTCCTCGCACGGCGAAAGCGTATTAAATGCAAGCGCAGTGGCATTCTCACCAACCCTTAACCGCTATCAACCCACCCAGTCGCACAGAAGAAGCTTTGCGCTTTGGAGCGAAGTGTGCTATGCTTTGTCCACGTTTGCGTTGCGTTAGACGCAAGAGAGGTTCATTCAAGGATACGATTATGCCGAATACCGTGTTGATTGGCTCCCAGTGGGGCGATGAGGGTAAAGGGAAGATTATCGATGTGCTGACGGCGCAGGCGGATGTGATTGTGCGCTATCAGGGCGGCTCGAATGCCGGGCATACGGTGATTGCCGAGGGCGAGAAGCGGGTCCTGCGCCTGGTGCCGTCGGGGATCTTGCACGCGGGGAAGGTGTGCGTGATTGGCAATGGCGTGGTGATGAATCCGCTGGATTTGATTGACGAGATTGAGATGCTGCGCAAGACGGGCATCGAGTGCAAGGGGCGGCTCTTCATCTCCACGCGCACGCAGATGGTGATGCTCTATCATCGCGCGTTGGACAAGGCCGATGAGGCGGCGCGCCCGGTTGGCAAGAAGATTGGCACCACGGGGCGCGGCATTGGCCCGGCCTACGCAGCCAAGGTCTCGCGCACTGGGTTGCGTTGCGGCGACATGCTCACGCCCGAGTTCCTGGATTTGGTCCGCGAGCAGGTGGCCGAGACGAATGTGAAGCTCGCCTACCTGAAGGCCGAGCCGCTGAATGCCGACGAGATGGTCGAGACCTACCGCGTGGCGGCCGATCGCTTGAAGCCCTACATCGTCGACACCATTCCGCTTATCCACCAGGCCGACCGCGCCGGGAAGTCCATCCTCCTGGAGGGCGCGCAGGGGACGATGCTGGATATCGACTTTGGCACCTACCCCTTCGTCACCTCCTCGAACCCGACCTCGGGCGGGGCGTGCATTGGCTCGGGGTTGAGTCCGCGCCGGATTGACCGGGTGGTGGGCGTGATTAAGGCCTATACCACGCGCGTGGGCGAAGGGCCCTTCCCGACCGAGGACTTTGGCGAGGTGGGCAAGTTGCTCGCCGAGCGCGGCCACGAGTTTGGCGCCGTGACGGGGCGTCCGCGGCGTTGCGGCTGGTTCGATGCCGTGGTGGCGCGCTACGCGCAGATGGTCAATGGCGTGGACTTCTGGGCGCTGACCAAGCTCGATGTGATGGACACATTGCCCGAGATTAAGATCTGCGTGGCCTACGAGCTCGACGGTAAGCGCATCGAGGATATGCCCGCTTCGGCGGCCGAGTTGGCCCGCTGCAAGCCGATCTACGAGACGATGCCCGGCTGGATGGAGGAGACCTCCCACATCACCGAGATGGGCCAACTGCCGCTCAAGGCCAAGGCCTACGTCGAGCGCCTCATCGAGCTCTCCGGCGGGCGCCTGGGCATTCTCTCGATTGGCCCGGCCCGCGAATCGACCCTCCGCGTGGGGATTTAGCTGACAGCTGTCCGCTAACGGCTGTCGGCTGCCGAGCGTAGCGAGGAGCGTATGGAGCATATTGCCTTTATTATGGATGGCAATGGGCGTTGGGCCCAGGCGCGCGGATTGCCGCGGACCGAAGGTCACCGTGCCGGTGCCGAAACGGTCCGCCGCGTCTTGGGCTACTGCCGCGATGCTGGCATTCGCTACCTGACGCTCTACGCCTTCTCGGTCGAGAACTGGAAGCGGCCGAAGGAGGAGGTCGAAACGCTGATGCACCTCCTGGTGGCCTACCTTGCCAGCGAGGAGAAGACCTTCCACGAGAACCAGGTGCGTATCCGCTATATGGGGCGTAAGAGCGACCTGCCGACGGAGGTGCGCGAAGCGTTGGACCGCGTCGAGGCCACCACGGCCGCCTATGAGCGGCAGCTCATCCTCTGCCTGAGTTATGGCGGGCGTACGGAGCTTGCTCACGCCGCCCAGGCGATTGCTCGCCAGGTGGCCCGCGGCGAGTTGGACCCCGAGGCGATCACCGAGGAGACCATCGCCCGCAACCTCTATTTGCCCGATGTGCCCGACCCCGACCTCATCGTCCGTACGAGCGGCGAGATGCGCCTGAGCAACTTCCTCCTCTGGCAGGCCTCCTACGCCGAGCTCTACGTGACACCCGTTCTCTGGCCGGACTTTGGAGAGGCCGATTTCCAGGCCGCCATCGACGCCTTCTCCCGCCGCGATCGCCGCTATGGCGCAATCGGGAAGTAAACAGTCGACAGGAGAGAGTCGACGGGACGCTTACGCAACGGATGCATAGGCGCTAGACTGGTGGGATACGCGTTCTGATACGAACGGTTGCCAGTCGACTTCGCGCCCCGCTATTGCAGGGCGCGGGGAAATGTGATTAAATACGGAGTATATGAAACACATTTCCCTGATGAGCGCGTGCGTGGCAGCGCTGAGTGCCACGTTGGTTGCAGCGGAAGAGCCCGAGGCGAAGGATGAGATCGCCACGGGCGAGACCGTGACGGTGACGGCCGCCCCCTTACCTAAGTTTCGCGTAGAGGAGAATGAGGCCGGAAGCCTCGTGCCGCTACCACCGGAGAAGGTGCCCTTTGTGGTTGACACCTTGACCGAGGACTTTATTCGCGAGCGTAATGCGACCGATTTAGACCAACTGATTAGTCTGCAGCCAGGCATCTATCAGGGGGGAAAAACGGTGATGGCGCGCAACGCTGGCACCTACACCATCCGCGGTTTTGGCGGCAGCGAGGTCTACTTTGGCGGCGTGCCGATGGTTGGCGGGATTGCCACCTTTATGGATCCCTCGCTCCTTGAGCGCATCGACATCGTCAAGGGCCCGGTGGGTGGAGCCTATGGCGGGCAAGCGAACAACTCCCTCTCGCCGATGGGCGGCATTGGGGGCGCAATCTTGCTCACGCCAAAGCGCGCAACCTTTACCGAAGACTTCTATGACTTCCAGGTGAAGGGTTCTTACTCGCGTGCGTCGGGGTCGCGCCTCAAATTCACGGCCGATGTGAATAAGGTCTTGCCGGGCGAGGACTTTGCGGTGCGCGTGCCGGTGGCCTACGAGTGGCGCGAACCAGGGTGGGCCCCATCAGATGCAAGCCATGGGCGGATGACCTCGGTGGCGCCGAGCCTGGCCTTTCGGTTGGCCGATCGGCTAACCTTGGGACTGGACCTCTTCTATCAGTATAACAATCAGCCCGCCTACCAAGGTATCCGCACGAGCTACGGCAAGCCGGTCCTCACGGGGTGGGATGACACCTACACCGAAACGGGCGACCGGATGCGCTTCCAGACCCACGGCGGCACGCTCCACCTGGAGGGCAAGGTCAACGATAACTTTACGCTACGCACCACGGCCGCCTTTTATCAGACGGAAAATCGCTGGAGTTATCGTGGCCCGGCCTCGACCGTGCGCTTCAACCCCGCCAACCCGGCCACCTGGTATGAGCCCTCTGCTGGAGACCATCTGACGCGTAATTATTACGCCGCGCAGGAGGGCATCGTCGAGTTCGAGACCTTTGGCGTGGAGCACACCTTCCTCGCCGGGGTCAGCGTCACGCGCAAGGAAGACCAGGGGTGGAGTTGGTTCGGCTCGGCCGCAAGCAAGAGTTGGACCGACACCGCGCAGAGCAAGCTGGGCCTAACCGTGCAGGATGTGATGGAATGGAAGGGGCTCTCGCTCCTGGCCGGGTTGCGAACCGATTGGCACGACAGCGTCAACCACGCCCACGCTTGGTCCTACTCGCCGCGCGTAGGGCTCTCCTACGACATTGCCGAAGCCGGGGTGGCCATCCTCTTTGCCAATGTTTCGCTCACCGAGAGCCCGAACTTCAACTACCGTAAATACAACACTGCAGGCGAATATCTCACCTCCTCCTGGCGAGCCGTGCAGAAGGAAATCGGCCTACGCGTCAACCCGATGGATCAACTGTGGTTGACGGCGACAGCCTTCCGGATTGACCAGAGTAACGCCCCGGTCCTGATGACCAATGGCTTGGGCGATGACTACTACGCCGACGAGGGTAAGAGCTATTCGCGCGGGGTCGAGTTCTCCGCCTCGGGGAACCTCACCGACCGTTGGTCGCTCTACGCTGCCTACACCTACATTGACTACTACGACAAGACCGGCGCGGGCCGCTTCGACCGCTTCCCGCCCCACGCCATCTCCCTCTGGTCAAGCTACAAGCTCCCGTGGCTCTACGACGCGGTCTGGGGCATTGGCGGCCGTTGGCGCGACGATTGGGAGATGACCTTCCGAGGCGCCCGCGCCGGGCGCGAGTATGCCGTGCGCGACCTCCTCACCATCGACACCTCGCTCGACTTCCCCCTGGGCGAGAACTTCACCCTGGGTCTGGCCTTGCGCAACCTCTTCGATACGCGCGGGGTGGAATCGGCCCGCAACCTCCAAGCCTTCGCCAACGACGGGCGCACCTTCGAGCTCTCGTTGCGCTGGCGCTTCTAACCGCTCACTCAACAGGATAAGACGATGGCCACACTCACTTTGCGCGTGCTCAACGGCCCAGAACAGGGCTCCTCCTTCACCGTGCCGCCCGGCGGGGCAACCCTGGGGCGCACGCGCGTGGCGGATATTCGCCTAAGCGATGGCCTCCTCTCGCGCCTGCACTGCCGCTTCGACTTCGCCCCGGAGACGACAGTGCAGGACCTGGGCTCCTCCAATGGTACGCTCCTCAACGGCACCGCCCTGGGGCCCGAGCCCGAGGTGCTCAAGGAGGGTGACCTGCTAACGGTGGGCGACACCATCTTACGCGTGGAGGTGCAGGGCGGCGAGCCCCCCGCCGAAGCGCCCAAGACCGTAGCCCTCTCGCCCCAGGCGCAGGTCCGTGCGGCCGAGGCTCTGGTGGCCCAGGTCGCTTCACCGGAAGCGCCCGCCGCCCCCGAGGCGGTGGACCTAGGGCTGGCACCGAAGGCGGAAACGCCGGAGCAAACCAAACGCAAGCCCCTGCAAGCACTTATCTTGGCGTTGGTGGCGCTCCTGGTGTTGGTGGTTGGCGCGGGCATCGCCTTGACGCTTGGCCAGCCGCCGAAGCCGGCCGCGCGCCCCAAGGCCCTGCCCTCGGCTGAGAGCCTACCCTTGGAGTTCCAGTATGAGCGGCTGGAGATCAACGAGCGGACACTCTATCGCAGCCGCATCACCTACACGCACGATGGCACCTTGGCGGTCGACAGCGTAGACCTCGGCGAGCAGGACCGCAAGTTCTCGACCAAGAAGGCGTTGAACGACCAGGCGAAGGCCGCTCTCCGGCGCGAGATTCTGGAATCGAACTACACTGCCATTCCCGAGCTCTTCCCCGAACAGGGGGCGAACCCCCAGGCCCTCCACCGTCAGCAGCTGACCATTGTCCTGGGCTCGGCTATCTGGAAGCGGACGGCCGAGAATGCGACCAACGATGCCTTCGCGCGCTTGGCCAACCGGCTGGAGACCTTCGCGCGCAACGAACTGGGTATCTGGGCGGCGGAGCTCTCGGTCGAAGAGCTCACCGAGAAGGGCGAAGAGCAACTCCGCCTGGCGCTGCGCTACTGGGACCAGCGCGACCTCGATGACGAAAAGCTCTACCTCTCCCTCGCCGCCTACAAGCTCGGCTGCTCCTACCTCGAGACCCTCAACCCCAAGCCCGACTTCGCCCGGGATCTCAACCAGGGCCGTCAAGCCGCCGAAGCCCTCCTGACCGAGCGCTACGAGGCGGTCATCTTCACCATCGACCAGGCCCTTAACACCCAGCGCTACGCCGACGCTGCCACCGCCCTGCGCAAGATCCTGCGGATGATCCCCGACCGCGAGGACGAGCGAAACCGTCAGGCCACCGACAAACTCCTGCAAATCGAGAACCGCTACCTGAAGAAAGGAGTCCGCCAATGAAGCGCCTCCGTGCCGCTTGGGCCCTCTGTGCCCTAACACTCTGCCTGGCCGGTTGGCTGCGCGCCCAGGAACTCCTCCCTGCCACCTTGCGCATCACCACCTCGGTCCCCGCCGCCATCTCCCTCGACCACGCGGCCCCCTTCGACCTCTCCACCGCCCAGACCGTCAAGCTCGCCCCAGGCAAGGCCACCCTCATCAAGGTCTCCGCCCCGGGCTACGCCACGCAATACCGCACCGTCACCCTCCAGGCAGCCGAGCGGCGGCTGGAGGCCTTCAAGTTGGAGCGCGACCGGGTCCCCGTCCTCCTGCGCAGCAATGTCCCGGCCACCGTCACGCTCGATGGCGTCGTCCTTGGCACAACGCCCTGCTACACCTTCCTCTCCGAGCCGCGCACCTACCGCTTCCTCTTCCGCGCGCCGGGCTACGAGCAGACGCCCCACACCCTCCTCTTGCGTGATGCCACCCCGCAGGTCATCGACCAGGAGCTCGCCCCCACCTTCGGCGACATCCGCGTCACCTCCACCCCCTCCGCGCGCCTCCTGCTCAATGGCGTGGATAAGGGCCAGACCCCCGTCACTCTCCAACGCCTCAACGAGGGCGAATACACCCTGGCGCTGCGCCTTCCCGGCTACAAGCCCATCACCCACGCCTTCACTCTCAAGGCCGGCGAGAGCCCTGCCTTCGCCTTCACCTTTGAGCCCCTCCCCGCCGGCCTCACCGTCACCGCCCTCCCGGCCGGCGCGCGCGTCTACCTCGATGGCATCTTCCGCGGCACCACCGACCTTACCCTCGAGGAGGTGCCCGAAGGCACTCACCAGCTGCGCGTGGAGAAGCACGGCTACGCCCCTGTCACCCGCAGCGTCACCCTCAAGCGCGGCGAGAAGACCATCGAGGAGTTCACCCTGCCTGTCGTGCGCGGCACCGTTACCTTGCAGACCCAGCCCGGGGCCGTCACCGCCTATCAGGGCCTCCAGAAGGTCCTCGAGACCGCGCCTAAGAAGACCGGCGACTACACCTCCGATGTCGCGAAGCTCGACCTCCCGCCGGGCAACTACACCTGGACCCTGAAAGCCCCCGGCTACGCCCCCGCCACGCGCACCTTCACCATCACCGCCAACCAGGTCACCCCCCTCAAGGTCCGCCTCGCCTTCCAGCCCAACTTCGAGCTGCGCACCGAACACGCAGTCTTCCAGGGTGTCTTCATCAAGCGCTCGGAGATCGGCGCCATCACCCTCGAGTTGAAGCCCGGTAGCTTCCGCACCTTTATGCCCGACGAGATTGTCTCCCAACGCTTCCTCACCGAACGGCTCTAAATGGAAACGCTCGTCGATACGCACTGCCACTTTGAGCCCGAGGACAACGTGCCCGCCCTCCTGGCCGAGGCGCGCGCGGGTGCCGTCCGCGTCCTGGCCGTCGGCGGCTCGCCCACCCTCAATGCCACGGCTTTGGCCTCCGGCGCGCCCTGCGCCCTAGGCTACGATTGGAGTTGGACCGCGCCCGAGCCGCCTCCGCCTCCGACGCGCCAGCCGCGCCAAGTGGCCGTCGGCGAACTGGGCTTCGATCTCCATTACGCCCAAGGCCCCGAGGTCGAGGCGCGCCAGCGGACCCTCTTTGAGGCGCAGGCCGCCTTCGCCAAGGCCCAGGCCCTCCCGGTCATCATCCACACCCGCGAGGCCGATGCCCTCACCTTGGCGGCCCTGCGCGAGGCCGAGCTCCCTCGCGCCGGCGTCATCCACTCCTTTACCGGCACCGACTGGGCCTTCGCCAAGGCCCTCCTCGACCTTGGCTACTGCCTCTCCTTCTCGGGCATCCTCACCTTCCGCAACGCCGCCGCCCTGCGCGAGGTCGCCCGGCGCGTTCCCGATGACTGTCTGCTAGTGGAGACCGACTCCCCCTACCTCGCGCCGGTGCCTTTCCGCGGCGAGCGCAACCGCCCTGTCCGCGTCCGCACCACCGCCGAGTGCCTGGCCCAGGTGCGCGGGGTCGCTCCCGATCGCCTTGCCCGCCTCACCACCGAAAACGCCCTCCGCCTCTTTGGACCAACCCTCTTGGAAGACTGATGAAACTCCTGCTCCTTGGTGCCACCGGCCTCCTCGGGCGACAGGTCGCAGCGACCTTCCGCGCCGCCGGGTGGGCGCTCGCCGCCCCGACCCACCGCGAGGTCGACCTCGCCCGCCCCGAAGCCGTCGCTGCCCTCCTCGCCACCACTGCCCCCGACCTCATTCTCAACTGCGCGGCCCAGCGTCGGCCAGACCGCTGCGAAGGCAACGCCCCCGAGGTCCTCGCCCTCAATGTCGACCTTCCCCGCCGCCTCGCCGAGAGCGGCCGCCCACTCATCCATATCTCCACCGACTACGTCTTCAACGGGGCCAACGCCCCCTACGCCGAGGATGCCCGCCGTTGCCCCATCAACGCCTACGGGTGCCAGAAGGCCGCCGCCGAGGCCGCCATCGAGGAGGCCCCCAACGCCCTCATCCTTCGACTGCCCATCCTCTTTGGCCCAACGCCCGACCTGCGCGCCTCCGCCGTCACCGTCTTGGCCGCCAACCTCCTCGCCGCCCGCGGCACCTGCGTGAAGATGGATGACCTCGCCATCCGCTACCCCACCTTCACCTGCGACATCGCCCGCCAACTCCTCCGCCTGGCCTCGCCTGTCTGCGCCGGCACGCTGCGTGGCATTGCCCACTACTCGGCCGAGGAGCCGATGACAAAGTTCCAGATGGCCCTCACGATGGCCCCGCTCATCGGCGTGGACCCCGCACAGTGCCTCCCGGACCACACGCCCCCCGCCGTGCCGCGCCCCTACGATTGCCACCTTTCCACCCGCCGTCTGCGCCGCCTGGGCCTCTTCGTCGAGCCCACACCCTTCGCAACGGCCCTCATCCAAACCCTCGCCGCCGCGCACTAAACGCCCACGCTTGGAGTCACAACCGCCGTGCACTTCCCCGATCCTGCCACTGCCCCGCGCTTCCTGCGCCAAACTCCTTGCGCCATTGCCGCCAGCGAGTGCCGTGCGGCCCTGCGCGCCTCCCTCCCGGCCGTGATGAATCACCTCCAGGAGGCCGCCGGACTCCACGCCCAGGCCCTCGGCGTGGGCATCCGCGAGTTGCAAGCCCAGGGCTTCACCTGGATGCTCGGCCGCCTCGCCCTCAAAATCAACCGCCTCCCGGCCTGGCAAGAGCCTCTCACCCTCGCCACCTGGCCCAGCGGCGTCAAGGGTCGCCTCCTGGCCGAACGCCAATTCGCTCTGGAAGCCCCTTCGGGCGAGCGCCTCCTGGAAGCCTCCAGCGAGTGGCTCTACGTCAACTTCCGCACCGGCCGCCTGGCCCGCCAACCCGAGGCGGTCCTTGCCCTCGCCGCGTCCGAGACCGCCACCTTCGCCCTCTGCACGGAGCGCCTCCCCGAGCCCGACCTTTCGGTCGCCCCCCTCGCCGAGTGCCGCTTCGCCGTCCGCCGCGCCGAGATTGACGCCAATGGCCACGTCAACAACGTCCACTACGCCGAGTGGATGCTCGAGGCCCTCCCCGAGGCCACCTACTTCGGTGCCAACCCCATCGCCTTCGACATCGCCTACAAGCAGGCCGCGAAGTTGGGCGACGAAGTCCTCGTCCGTACCTGGGCCTCGGCCCCGGACCGCTTTACCCACGCCGTCTGCCGCGCGACCGATGGCGCGCTCCTGGCCTACGCCACCAGCGCCTGGCAGATTGCGTAAGCCCCTTTTCCCCTCTCCTCTCCCCTACTCCGCTTGATTGAAAGGAAGTCCGACAATGAAACTCTCGACCAAAGGGCGTTATGGTGTGCGTATGTTATTGGACCTGGCCCTCCACCAGGGCGAAGGCCAGCGGACGCTCAAGGAGGTCTCCGAGGCGCAGCACATCTCGCAGAAGTATATGAGCCGCCTCCTGCCCAAGCTCGTCCGCGCCGGGATTGTGAAGTCGGCCCGAGGCGTTGACGGCGGTTACCAACTCTGCAAGGAGCCCGCCGAGATTACTTTCCTGCAGATCGTTGAGGTGATGGAAGGGCCCATTTGCCTGACCCCTTGCGTCAAGGACTCCTCCTGCCCGCGCTTCGACATCTGCCCGGCCACCGACATCTGGAAGCGCATCTCCGGCTCGATGCGCGAGGTGCTCGCCCACGTCACCCTGCAAGACCTCCTCGACTCCGCCAAGGCCGGTTGCGCGCGCGAAACGCCGCCGGAGCAGCCTTAAATCGTGGCCCGGAAGCCACTTTGACGGCCCTGCGTGCCAAAAAAGTAGCCTCAAAGCCCGAATTGGCGCACTTTTCGCTTGCTTTTCACCCGCGCAAGCCTCATAATACACGGTGTTCAGGCGGATGTTCCGCTTCAACCACAACCAAACACAAAAGGAGTACCACACACATGGCTAAGAAAGTTGCCAAGCCCCTGACCAAGCCCGAGATCATCGAGGCCATCGCCAAGGAAACCGGCTCGACCAAGGTCGCCGTCGAGAGCATCTACAACGCCCTCGTCACCCTTGTTGCCAAGGAAACCAAGAAGACCTGCACCCTCCCCGGTCTGGGCAAGTTCTCCGTCGTTCAGCGCAAGGCCCGCACCGGCCGCAACCCGCAGACTGGCGAGACCATCCAGATCGCCGCCAAGAAGGCCGTCAAGTTCACGGTCTCCAAGCTCCTCCAGGACAAGGTGTTCGGCAAGTAAGCCAACGCCTCTTTCCCAAGAGTCAAAGGCCGGACCCGCTGTGGGCCCGGCCCTTTTTGTGCTACTCCAGCGCGCGCAATGTGCCATCGGGCTCCAACCGCATTAGATGCCGTTGGTAGGAATCCTCGCCCGCCACGCGCCCACCGACGGCTTGATCGCCATCGCCAACGTAATCCGACTGTGCATACCGCACGCCTTTCCCTGTACGCCTCCCATTATAAGCCCCTGCGCAACCCCGTTCAATCTCTTTTCGCCCCCTCTCTTCCCCTGCATACAACAGAACGCACTTGAAAACCGAAGTGCCCACAGGGCGCTTCGGCCGGGGTGGAGCGTCCTACGCTCCCGAGGGGTGTGGGGGCGAGCAGCCCCCACATCATCGCTTCCGACTCACGGCCCAGGCGGCGGCATCCCGCCAGGGCCGCCACCCGGACCGCCGGGGCCCCCGGGGCCGCCCACATCGCCACGCCCGGGGCGCATCCGCATCCCGTTGCTGGTGGCATCGTAAATCTCGGTCATCAACTGAGCGAAGTCCGCGCTATCGCTCTCGGAGAGGCCCATTGAAGTGGCCACCGCGCCGAGCAACGCCGAGCGCTCGGCCTCGCGCAAGTCGCGCAAGGTGTGCTGCGTCTCGCGCATCTCTGCGCGTTGCTCTTCGGAGGGCATCTCGCCGCTCTCAAAGAGGGCGCGCATTCGCTCCTCCATCTCCGCCTGCTTGGCCAGCGCGGCGGTAAACTGCTCGTGCACCAACCGCTCCTCGGGGGTAAAGAGCGCCAAGTCCACGCTCCCCAGGAAGTCGTCGCGCTTCTCGCGCGCGTCCTGCAACGCCTGCTGGAACTGCGCGCGCCGTTCCTCCATCTGCCGATAGCGCTCCGGATCCTGCTTCTTCAATTCCTCCATCCGCTCGCGCATCGAGAGGCGCTTGGGCGGCTCCACCGCCGCCTTCGCCGCCTCTTCCCCAGCCGCCTGCGCCTCGGCCAACGCCTTCTGCAGCGCAGCCTTTTCCACCTTCAACGCCTCCACTTCGCTTAGCGCCTTCGAGAGCGCCAAAGCATCGCCATTGCCCGGCACCACCGCCGGACGCTGCGCCACCGGCGCGGCCTCCTCAGCAACCACCTGCTGCGGCGCGAAAAAGCGCCCCGCCGCATAACTGCCGGCCATCAATGCAACCACGGCGACACCGGCCGTCGCCACCTTCGCTGTCGTATTCATACCGCCCATTATACACCATTCCCCCGCGACAATTCACGTTTCCTCATCGCGGGGCTCTGCGAGCCGCCTTGGAAAGCGGCCAAGCAAGACACTTAGTTACACACCCGCTGCCCCACCCCGCTTTCAGGCCCGCGCGACACCCTAAAAAAGGTAGGCCCTAGGTCGAGGTGAGGTAGGCCCTAGGTCGAGGTGAGGTAGGCCCTAGGTCGAGGCGAGGTAGGGCCTATCGCGCGCGTGAGTGCGTGCGCGTGCGCGCGTGAGCGTACGCGCGTTTATAATATGGTTGTGTGTATGCGGGGGGCGAAGGGCAGCGGGAGGGGTTGCAAGCAAAGCGGGCGGGTTTGTGCTATCATAGGGAGCGCAGTTGGAAAAAAGCTTCGATGTTAGAAGAAAGGTTTGCTATGCGAAAGAGACTTTGTGCGGCCGTGATGATGTGTGCCGGCCTGCTTTTGGCGGACGTTCTGCCGGAGGCGATGCGGGTTTACCCGACGCCGCAGGAGGTGACGCTGGCTTCGGCGGTGGTTACCAAGCCGAAGGCGGTGGCGATTGCGCCGGCGGCGGGGTTGGACGCGGATGCCGCGCGCGTGTTGGGCGAAATCTTCAAGGTCCAGCCCGAGGCGGACTTTGTCATCTCTTGGGCGGAGGATCCCTCTCTGCCCAAGGAGGGCTATACGCTGGCCTTGACCGCGCAGGGTGTGGCGATTGCGGCAGCCGATGGCACAGGCTTCTTCTACGCGGCCAAGACCCTCAAGCAGCTCTTTGCCTCGGGCAAGGCGCAAGCGGTAACGATCAAGGACTGGCCGGCGGTTCCCTTCCGCGGCACGGTCGAAGGCTTCTATGGTCAGCCTTGGAGCTTTGAGGCGCGCAAGAGCCAGTTCCGCTTCTATGGCGACTGGAAGATGAACACCTACATCTACGGGCCGAAGGACGACCCCTATCACGGCTTCTCGACCCGTTGGCGCGATCCCTACCCCGAGGCCGAGGCGCAGCACATCGCCGAACTGGTGCGTGTGGCGCACGAGAACAAGGTCAACTTCGTTTGGGCCGTCCACCCCGGGCGCGACATTCAGTGGCGCGACGATAGTGATATCCAGGCGTGCGTGGCGAAGTTCGAGCGGATGTACGCGCTGGGCGTGCGCTCCTTCGCGGTCTTCTTTGATGACATTGGCGGCGAGGGCGCCCGCGCCGAGATGCAGGTTAAGCTCTTGAACACGGTCAATCGCCAGTTCGTCC
>JBJFFT010000090.1:0-1876 GCA_051891975.1 Candidatus Spyradenecus sp.
AATGCAATTCATTTATTTTCAAGGAGTTAGTTAATAATTTTACGGAGTATTGTTATCTTATTTATCATCAAAATAATCTATATAATATCTATCCCCTATATCGCTCACGCAAACCACAGCATCACGATAATCTGGGCAATGATGACGCGCAGGAACATGCAGAGCGGGTAGACGGTGGCGTAGGCCACGGAAGCCTTGTCGCCGGGGAGCGTGTCGTTGACGTAGTTGAGGGCGATGGGGTTGGCCATTGCGCCGCAGAGCATGCCGGCGGTGGTGGCAAAACTCTTCTTGCCCCAGCGCACGGACACGTAGCTCATGAGCATAACGGGCAGGAGGGTGATGGCAAACGCGAAGCCTATCCACATCAGCGAAGCGGGGCGCGCCACGGTGGCGAGGAAGTCGCGCCCGGCATCCAACCCGAGGCAGGCGAGGTACATGGAAAGCCCCAGGGAGCGCAGCATGAGGTTGGCGCTCGTGGTGGTATATGCCACCATGTGGAAGCGCGGGCCGTAGGCGCCGATAAGGATGCCCATCACGATCGGGCCGCCGGCAAGGCCGAGGCGCACGGGATAGCTCATGCCGGGCACGAAGAAGGGCACGCTGCCGAGCAGCAGGCCGAGGACGATGCCGATGAAGATGGTCACCATGTTCGGTTCGTCGAGCGTCTTGACGGTGTTGCCCAGTTCTGCCGCCACGCGGGCGATGCTTTCCGTTTCGCCCACCACGGTGACGCGGTCGCCCATGCGCAGCGTGAGGTCGGGCGTGGCCACGAGCTGTATGCCGGCGCGCTGCACGCGGCTCACGTTTACGCCGTAGCGGTTGCGCAGGTGGAGGCTGCCGAGGTGCTTGCCGTTGATTTCGTGGCGGGTAATGAGGATGCGCTCCGACACGAGCGTGGCATCGAGGGCGTTCCAGTCCACATCGTTGGCGTTCCAGTTGGTTTCGTCGCGGCGGCCGAAGAGGATGGTGAGCGTCGGCACGACTTTTTTCTTGGTGATGACGAGGAGGCGGTCGCCGTCTTCAATGCGCGTCTCGGAGTTGGGGAGAATGACCTTGCCCTGCCGCCAAAGGCGCGAGACGACGAATTTGGAGTCGTCCACGCCGCTGCCGCTAAGACCTTGGAGCGTTTGGTGGAACACGGCGGGGTTGCACACGGTGAAGGAGGCGATGAAGGCCTCGTCGTTGCTCTCTGCCTCGGGCACGGCGGCGGCGCGGCGGGCGAGGCGGCCTTTCACGAGCATAAGGGCGATGATCACGCCTATCATGCCGATGGGATAGGTCACGGCGCAGCCGAGGGCGGCGGCGTTGGAGGGCTGGCCGAGCTGCTTGAGCGTCTGCTGCGCCGCGCCGAGGGCGGGCGTGTTGGTCGTTGCGCCGCAGAGCACGCCCATCATGTCGGGCAGGGGCATATAGCCGAGCAGGGCGGTGAGCAATGCCATGACCGTGCCGAGCCCCACCACGCCGAGGGCGAGCAGGTTGAGCTGTGCGCCGCCCGTGAGGAAGGTGCTCATAAAGCCGGGGCCCACTTGCAGACCGAGGGTATAGACAAATAATATCAGTCCGAAGCTTTCGGCGTAGCTCAGCATCTGCGCGTCGAGCTCCAAGCCTAATGCGCCGAAGAGGATGCCGATGAAGAAGACGTAGGTCACGCCGAGGCTGATGCCGCGAAAGCGCAGTTTGCCGAGCGAAAGGCCGAGGGCGCAGATGAGGCAGATAATCACCACCGCCTGCACGGGCGTGTGCTGCCAAAGGGTTTCGTAAAGCCAGTTCATCTTAATAAAATTTCCTTCAGCGTTTTCATTCCGCGCGATGCGATGTCTTGGATAACGTGCACTTGCCTATGCGACGGCACGTGCACCTCCTTCGGGTCGATGAG
>JBJFFT010000091.1:0-30395 GCA_051891975.1 Candidatus Spyradenecus sp.
CCTACTATGTGAATAACGTCGAGACTACGGGGGAGACGAGCGGGTATAGCACCTTTGATTGGTCTATGCTGCCGGAGTGGAAGAGCGGGATGGCCGCTGCGTTGCTGACGGATGAGGTGCGCGATCTGCTGGCTAAGCCGGTGGCTGATATGGGCAAGCTGATTGGCGCGTATTATGCCACTGGCGGGACGGGAGCCTATCTTGTCGCGTTGCGTAATGGGTTGGTGGCGCACTACGGCTTCCAGCGTGCCATATATGTCTATCCGTATGCCTCGGGCAGCGCCACAAATCTGACGGAGCGTGACATTGAGCGCTATGTCTACGCCCAGTTGCGCTGCGGCGTGCCGGTTATCCTAGGGATTATTGATCCTTCGGCCGCTTCCGGCCACGGGGCCGGCCACTGCGTGAATGCGGTTGGGTACGGCGAGGACGAGAGCGGGACGAAGTACGCCTTTATCTCCTTGGGGTGGGGGTCGAGCGATGACGCGTGGTATGCGTTGCCGGCTATCGGCACGCCGAGCTACAACTTCTCGGTTCTCGATGAGGTGGTCACCGGCCTGGCAACCGATGCGCGTAGCGGCCCGGTCTATGGCACGGTCACTTGCGAGGGCGAGGCGGTTGCCGGTGCGCCGGTCTATGTCTACAGCAGTGAAGGTGAGCTCTTGGCGCTGACGGCGACTGGGGCGTATGGCCAGTTTGGGGTACGCGTCCCCACGCCTAATAGCGGCATTACGGTCTATTGCGGCACCACCCGGGCCGGGCAGACGCTGAATTTGACTCAGAGCAACCCAAATAAGGTATTCAATACCACTGCGAATGATACGGATTCGCTCTCGGCAACAGACCTGACGGTTGATGCCGCGCCGCAGCTCACGCCAAGCTCGGCGACCCTCGCGCTGGGGGAGGCGGTCTCGTTGGTGGATCCCAATCGGAGCAACCGCGCCCTCGTGGTTCCCAACGCCACGCTGCGCTTCCTGACGGCGGAAGGGGAGGCGTTGGCGAGCACGGTGGATGCAGCGGGCGCAGTCTCGGTGGTGCCCGAGCGGAAGATGGGCGAACAGCAGATTGCCGTGGCTATCGACCAGGAGTTCTTGACGGTGGAGAGCGCCTTCACGGTGACGGTCGATCGGCTGGGCGAAGCATACGGTGGGGTGACTTGTGCGTGGCTGCGCGAGTATGGATTACTGGATCAGGCTAAGGCAGACGCAGACTTGACCCCAGACGAGGTCATTGCCGCCGCCGAGAGTGATGGCGATAGCGATGGCTATGCCGCGTGGCAGGAGTTTGTGGCGGGGAGTGATCCCACCGATGCGGCGAGCGTGTTGCGTATTACCGCTATTGAGGTGGCGGCGGACAGCACGCCTACGATTACCTTTGAGCCCGCGCTCGAGGACCGCACATACACGCTCTATGGCTCGGCCACGCTGGGTGCCGAGGAGCGCTGGGAGACGCCGCTCAAGGCGACACATCGCTTCTTCAAGGTGCGTGTGGAGCGGTAATCACGAGCCAGCGAAGGTGCGGCCGGAGAGGGCGGCGGCGAGGGCGCAGGCCAGGAGGAGGGTTGGGAGGGGCCAGAGGGTGCCGGTGGCGAGGAGGCACCAGAGCGCTTGGAGGAGGATGAGGTGGCGGATGAGGCCACCGACGAGCTCAGGGATGGGGCGGTGGATGAGGAGCAGCGGCAGGAGCGGGAGGCAGGCCACGGGGGCCGCCCAGAGCATCGGCGCGCCGCGTAGCCAGCCAATCGGCACGAAGAGGAGGGTCATCGCCACGGGAAAGGCGCGCCAGGCGCGGCCGACCTTTGCCCGGGGGTTGGCTTCGTTGCGCGCCACGATGGAGACGCCGATGATGTAGAGCGTCATTAGCCCGGCGGCAAGCCAGGCCAGGGGAGGCCAGACGCTGGGTCCGCCTGGGCAGGCTACAGCCACGCCGAGGAGGAGGTTCACGCCCCGGCAAGCCCCCATCGTCACCACACCGAGGCCGGCAATGCGCTTGGCGAGGGCATCGTAGAAGAGGATGAGGGCGAGGAGGGTGACGGCCACGGGCCAGGCGTTGAGGACCAGGAGGGGGGCGAGGGCGCTGATGGCGAGGGCGGCGAGGAGGGCGTGGCGGCAGGGGATGCGGCCGGAGGGGAGGGGGCGGCGCGGGCGTTCGCGCGCGTCGATACGCAGGTCAAAGAGATCGTTCCAGAGGAGGCCGGCGGCGTAGAGACCGAGGGAGGCGAGGAGGGCGAGGGTGGGGTTGCCGCCTTGCCCGGCCAGGGTCCAGCCGGCGAGCACATCGCCTGGGACGGTGAAGAGGTTGGGCAGGCGCAGTAACTCGAGCCAGGCGTGGAGGCGACGGGCGGGGTGGGGGCGTGCGCTCATCGCTTAATGGCGGCGGCGGGCCATCGTGGCGCGGACGCTCTCGAGGGCGGCGCGCTGGCGGGCTTGGCGTTCGCGTTCGGCTTTGCGCGCGAGGAGACCGGTGATGGCCGCGTAGAGGAGGTAGAGGGCGAAGAGGCCGCCGAGGCCAGCCCCGGCCCAAATCCACCAGGCGGGCTTGGCGGCGGCTTCGGCCTGAAGGCGCTCCTCGGTCTTTTGGCGAATGCGCTCGAGGTTGGCGCGCGCGGCCTCGAAGGGGCGCTCTTTGAGGAAGGCGGTGAGGTCGGTGCGGTTGGCGCGCTGGGCGTAGTCGCGCAAGGCCTTGGGGGCGTCGGCCTCGGGCCAGTCGGCGAGGAGGGCGTTGGCTTGGTCGAGCAAGAGCGCAGGCTGGGCCTGGAGGCGGGCGAGGGCATCGACGCGCTCTTCAAGGCCTTCGCGCTGGAGGCGGCGTTGGGCCTTGGCGGCGGCGAGGAGGCCGTCGAAGGCCGAGGTGAGTTCGGGGAGGGCATCGCTCTGGGCGAATTGCTCGAAGCGCGGGAGGAGTTGGACCATCCCCTGGAGGGGATCTTCGGCGCGCTGGGCCTGGGCGATGGCGCTGCGCAGTTCGGTGCGGGCGTTGGCCTCGGCGGCGGCGCGCTCGCGCGTTTGGGAGACGATGGCCTCAAGCTCGGCGCGCAGGGCGGTGACGCTGGACCACTGGACGGCCGCCACGCGCTCGGGCGGCAGGGCGGTGAGGAGGGCGAGGGCCTCGGCGGGGTCGGAGAGGTTTTGGGCTTGCTTGAGCTCGGCGGCGAGGAGGGCGCTCTGCTCGCGGGCGGTCAGGTCCTCCTTGAACTGGGCGGTGAGGTGGGCTTGGAGTTGGCCGGCGAGCTGGGCGATACGGGCCTGAAGCTGGATTGCATCGGGGGCATTGCCGCTGCCGCTACAATGCGTGCAGGTGATCGGGCGGCCCTGGCAGGCGGAGCACTTGCCCGAGCCGGAGCAGGCGGCGCAGCGGACGCGTTGGGTGGAGTCGAGGGAGAGGGTCTTGCCGCTGGCGGTGCTCTTGGTGAGGGAGCCGCGGCCCTTACAGGTGGCGCACTTGAGCGAGCCGCGGCAGGTGGGGCAGGTCACCTTGCCGCCGCAGGCGGGGCAGGGGCCAAGCAGGTCGGTGAGGTCGACAGCCTTGCGCAGGGTGGCGCTGGTGGTCTTGGCCTTGAGGGCGATGGCACGGGCCTTGTAGCGCTCGAGGTCGCCATCGGCGGCGGCATTGAGCGCCAGGAGCGTTTCGGCCAAGAGGGCGCCATTGGGGGGGAGCGTGTTGCCTTTGAGGGCCTGCTGCAGGGTGGCCCAGTCGGCCGAGGCATCTGGCTTGGTGGCCAGGGCGGTGGCGGCATCGTAGGCTTCGAGGCGCGGCGAGGTGGGGAGGGGGAGCGCGGCGGCCTCGCGGTAGAGGTCGGAGAGGGGCGTGGCATAGGCGGCCACGGCGGCCACGCAGGCGAGCAAAGCCAGGCAGAGACGCTTCATAGTGGGCCTACCAGACGATGTCGCGCGCTTCGAAGACGGGGCCATCGACGCAGACGCGCGCGAGCTTTTCGCCCTCGGGAGTGCGGAGCTTCTGGACGCACGCCAGGCAGGCGCCCACGCCACAGGCCATATGCTTATCGAGCGAGAGCCAGCCCTTGATATGGTGGGCGATGGCGCGCTCTCCAACGGCCTTGAGCATTCCATCGGGTCCGCACGCGAAGAGTTCGGCCTTCGGGTCGGCTGCGAGGGCGGCATCGAGGGGAACGGTGACGAGGCCCTGCTCGCCCAGACTGCCATCCTGTGTGGCCACGCGTACCTCCCAGCCGGCCTCGCGGAAGCGCTCGACCTCCAGGATGTCGGCCGCCGTGCGTCCGCCGACGAAGAGGACGCCCTTGCGCGGGAGCTTGCGCGAGAGGAACCAGAGCGGGGCCACGCCGTAGCCGCCGCCGACGAGGTAGGGCGTGCCGGCGGGGTCGAGCGGGAAAGGGCGGCCGATGGGCCCGAGGATGTTGAACTTGGTGCCCGGGGTGACGGCGGCCAGGCGCGCGGTGCCAAAGCCGACGACCTTGTAGAGGATGTAGAGGCGGCCGGACTCGGGCTCGGCATCGTAGATACTGAAGGGGCGGCGCAGGCGCGAGGGCTCGAGGGTGGGCACCTGCAGGTGGACGAATTGGCCGGGCTGGGCCTCGGCGGCCAGCTCGGGCGCGTGCAGGGTCAGCACCTGATAGCCTTGGGCCAGCGGGCGGATAGAGAGCAGTTCGGCAACGCAATCGGTCATCGTGGAATCCTCCAAAGGGGGCATTAAGGGGTCGGCTTGGGCGTGGCCTCGGGCAGACGCGGCTGGGCCAGCGGGCGATACTTGGGGTTGCTGAGCAGGAGACGCAGTTCCTGGTTGACCGCGGCGGCGGCCTCCATCTGCCCTTGCTTGGTAAAGTCGGCCTTCATCGCTTCCAGGGCGTGGACGGCCTCCTGGAAGACCTTGCGCTTCTGCGCGTCGCGCTCTTCGGCCACATTCACCTGGCGCTGGAGGAAGACCTCCTGGGTCTGGCGCAACCCCACGGGATACTCCACCACGTCCTCCGAGCGGAGGGTGGCGTTCTCCTCGAAGCGGGCGAGCTCGGCGGAGGCGGCCTCCCAGGCGTTGTAGTTGCCCGACTGGCGGAAGCCTTCCATCAGCGCGACGAGGGCGGCGTTGTACTGCTGCGGCCAATCGCGCAACTGGCCCTCGGCCTGGCGGTCGAGCGTATCGAGATCCTTGCGCAGGGCGTCGCTCTTGGATTTGAGGCTGTCGAGCACGCTGGTGACGGCCGAGCGGTCTGCGCTGGGCGTGGTGCCCGGGAGGAGGGCCTGGACGGTGGTGGAGGGGGCGGCGCTGGCCAGGAGCGCCTCGGCCTTGGTGACCTCGGGCAGGCGGCGGACGCGCTGGATCTCTTCGGAGATGGCCCCGGCCAGGTCCATCTGGCCCTGCTGGGTGTAGGTCTTGAGGCTCTCTTCGAGGGTGGCGATGAACTTCTTGGCGGCGGAGACCATCTGGCGGGCAGTGAGGGCCTCCTGGTCATCGCGCAACTGCACCAGGCGGCGCTTGAGGACCACCAGCCCCTCGGGCTCTTCGGGCTGGGGAAGGGCGAGGGTGTTGTTCTCCTCGTAGTCGGCGATGGCGCGTTCGGCGGCCACCACGCCCTCGTAGTTGCCCTCGCCTTGGGCTGAGCGGCGGAACTCGGTGAGTTCCTGGCTGTAGCGCAGGAGGAGGTCGGCGCGCTGGGCTTGCTGGCGCTGCGCCAGGTCGCGCAACAGCACCTCGAAGGCCTGGCGCCGGAGCTCCTCCGCTTCGGGCAGAACCGCGCGCGTCTCGGCCTGGGCGGTGGCTACGTGGGCGCCCGCTTCGGCCTTGGGGAAGTAGTCCTCCGGGGAGGTGGCTTGGCCGCAGAGCGCCACATAGGCGCGCATCCCGGCTGCGAGGCCCGGTAGACGGCTGGCGTGGCGCGCGGGGGTGTAGAGGCCTTGGAGGAAGGGACCGAAGGAGCCGCCGGCGAGGCGCCCGGCCAGAGGCAGCGAGAGCAGGTAGAGCACGGCCACGGCCCCGAGTGCCCAGGCCCAGCGGAGGCGGCGGCGGAAGCGGTCGTGCGCCACGACCTTGGCGCGCACATCGCGGAACTCGGGCAGGTCGCCATACTTGACGGCCAGGTTGCCGATGATTAGGCGGGCGGTGCCCCAGTCGCGCGAGCGAATGCACTGGCGGATGCGGACGAGGTCGCGCGCGACGATGCGGCTAGGCAGGTCGCGCAACTCCTCTTCGTAGACCATCGGGTCCTCGTTGAGCTGGCGGAACTCCTCAATGAAGGCCTGGGCGCGCTCGTAGTTCTCGGCCTTGAGTTCGTTGGGGATGAGGCTGGCGAGGCGGTTACGGCGGGCAACCTTGCGCTCGGCCTCCTCCACGCGCTCCTGGGCTTGGGCGAGAAGCTTTCGGCCGGTGGGGCCGGAGGGCTCGAAGCCGTGGAGCCTGCCGGCGATGGTGGCCAGGCGCTCGAAGCGCCGCTCCTCCCAGGCCGCGTCCATCAGCTTGAGGATGCCGGCCACATGCTCATACATCCGGCAATCGGCCCCGCAGCTGGGGCAATACTGCTGGCCCACGAAGGTCTCCGCGCCACACTCCAGGCAACGCTCGCTGCCGTCCCAGCCGCACTCGGCGCAGAACTTGGTGCTAATGGGGTTGACCGCGTCGCACCACTTGCAGCGCCAGGTGGTCTTGATGGTGGGGGCAACGGTCTTGCCGTGGCTGGCGGCCTCGGTGAGGGCGCGCACGAAGTCCTGCGCCGAGCGGAAGCGCTGCTCGCGGACGGTTTCGAGGCTGCGGCGGAGCACCTCGCGCAAGAAGGCGGGCACGTCCTGTTCGCGGTAGTAGCGGGGGTTGCGCCCGGTGAGGAGGAAGTAGAGGATGGCGCCGAGGGAGTAGATGTCCGCGCGCGCATCGCTGGTCGAGGCATCTTGCTCGAGCTCGGGGGCGGAGTAGCCCAGACTGATGAGCTTCTCGCCCGGGACGGTCAGTTCTTCCACCTGCGTCTGCCCGTCGCCCTTCGGGGCCAAGCGCGCCAGACCAAAGTCGACGATCTTCGGTTCGCAGGAGGGGTCCAGGAGGATGTTCGCGGGCTTGAGGTCGCGGTGGATCACCCCGCAGCTGTGGGCGTAGACCATCGCCCGGGCGATCTTGAGGACCATTGCGACGGCCTCGTCGGCGGTCATCGGCCCTTGGCGGTTGATGAATTGCTCCAGGGAGAGATTTTTGAGGGGCGGGGCTTCGGTGGCTTCGGGCACGACCACCTCGGTGGTCTGCGTCGGCCCCGAGACATACTCCATCACGATGTAGGGCCCCAGCGCGTCCTCGCCCAGTGCGTAGATGTGCACGATGTAGGCGTGGTTGAGGGCAGCAACGGCGCGGGCCTCCTGCAGGAAGCGGGCGCGCAGGGTGGGATCTTCCAGCGTGCGCTCGTTCAAGCGCTTGATGGCCACATAGCGCCCCAGACGGCGGTCGCGCGCCAGGTAGACCACGCCCATCCCGCCATCGCCAATCTTGCCGCAGATGGCATAATCATCGGAGGGACTGCGACCGGAGGCGGCCTCGGCCGGCTTGAGGGTGGCCCCCTCGCTGCCGGGCTTGAGCACCACCGTCCGCTGGCCTTCGGCAGTGCCGGGCTGGGCGGATTCGGGCGGGGTCTCGGGGCTCATCGCGTCTCTCCTTGGGCCTTAGGGCTGGCGTTGGAAGGTGGTGGGGTCCTGCGGAACAATCTCGAAGTTGGGCTTCCAGTGGGGCGAAGCGCTGTAGAAGGCCATTGGCGTGTGGTAGGTAATCTGTTCGATGACCTCCTCGCCAAAGCCGTCGGCGCGCAGCCGCTCAATGACCTTCACGAGCGAGAGCGGATCGCTGATGCCCCAATCGGCTGAACCATTGACGATGACGCGCTCGTGGCCGTGCTCGCGGATCATCGCGCTCACGCGCTCGGGCGACAGCTTGGAGTAGGGGTAGACCGTCATCCCCGCGTAGCAGCCGCTCTCCAGCGCCAGGGCGATGGTCTCCTCGACGTTGTGGTCGATGTCGATGCGCTCGCGCGTTAGCCCCTCACCCGCGATAATCTCCAGCACGCGCTTGATGCCCTTGAGCTTGTTGAAGTGCGGCAGGTGCAGCACCACCGGCATCTTGCGCTCCTCGGCCAGACGCAGCTGGCGCACCAGCGCGTACTCCTCGTTCTCGGTAATGTTGTTGAAGCCAATCTCCCCCAGCGCCACGCACCGCGGATGATCCAGGTATTCGCCCATCCCGTCAATGACCTCATCGGCCAACCGCCGGTCCTCGGCCTCCTTCGGGTTCATCCCAATCGCGCTCCAATGGTCCACCCCAAAGCGCGCCGCGCGCGTGTGCTCAAACTCCAGCGACAGCCGGAAGTAATCGAAGAAACTCCCCGCATAACGGCGGTTCGCTCCCTGCCAGAACGAAGGCTCCACGCACACGCGAATTCCGTGCGCGCGCATCGCCATATACTCGTCCGTCGTCCGCGAAATCATGTGAATGTGCGGCTCAATGATCGGCTTCATTGCTTCACTCCTTAACCAATGCCCGATAGCATAGCACATTTGGCGCACGTGCGTGCCAAAGAACGCCGAGTTTGAATGCTTGAAACCATATCCCTCTTTTTGCCCCCGCACCTACCTCATTTCGAGGTAGGCCCTACCTCAAGGTGACCTAGGCCCTACCTCGCCTCGAGGTAGGGCCTACCTTTTTTAGGGTATCCCCGGCGTACACCCCAGGGCACCTTCGCTACGCCACCCCTCTGACCGCTTCGGCCATCACCCATTGTCTATGATCCTCCGCCTATCGCCACCCAAAACAAAAGGGCCCCCGGTGTGGGAGCCCTTGTTGTTTGCTTGGGGGAACAGCGTTAGTCCACGGTGATGACGCTGTTGATGGTGCCCATGTCGTTGGTGACCCAGTCGGCGCAAGCGCCGTCGGCCTTCCAGGTGCCGTTGACGACGAACTTATACTCGTAGCGGCCCTTGGGCAGGTTCAGGCAGCAGGTGAAGTCGCCCGTGCCATTCTTGTCGGTGAGCTGCTTGGCGGTGGCGTCCCAGTTGTTGAAGCTGCCGGCGAGGAAGACCTTGGCGCCGACCTCTTCACGGATGCGGAAGGTGACGCGGGTGGTCTTGGGGGCGGCGGGCTTGGTGGCCTTGGTGGCCTTCGCCGGCTTCTCGGCCGTGGGGGCGGCCTTGGTTTCGCATGCGCAAGTCGCAGGGCAGACGGCGTCGAACAGCTCGGGCTCGACAACCTTGGCCGCCTTGACGGTCTTGGCCGCAACGGGGGTCTTCTTCGCGGGGGCTTCCTTCTTCACGGCAGGGGCCTTCGCGGTCTTGGTCTTGGCGGTCTTCTTGTTAGCCATACTCTTTTACTCCTTTTCGTCTCCTAGCAGTAGGAAAACGCGGCGTATTATATGAAAAGGCCCCCCCGTGTCAAGCAAAATCTTCTCCGGCGAGCCTTTGCATAACTGCCGCTCTTTGCGCGAGTTTTGGCTTGCCAGCCGGTCAGTCACCCGGCGCTCGGGCAGAAAGTTGGCGCGATCGGAGGCTAAAAAAGGCGGGGCCCGCGATATGCGAGCCCCGCTTTTGGGGTGGCCTTGGAGGCCAGGGATTATTCGTCGGCTTCGGAGTAGCCGAGGACCTTGCCGGCTTTGCGGCGCTTCTCGACGATCTCATCCTGCAGCGCGCGGGGGACGGGCTCGTAGTGGTCGAAGACCATCGTGAAGGAGCCGCGGCCCTGCGTGAGGGTGCGGATGGTGTTGGAGTAGCCGAACATCTCGCCCAGGGGCACGAAGCCGTGGACCAGGCGGGCGCCGCCGCGCTCTTCCATGCCTTCAACACGGCCGCGACGCTGCGAGAGCGAGCCGGTGGCCGCGCCCATGTAGTCCTCGGGCACCACGACTTCCACCTTCATAATCGGCTCGAGCAGCTGCGGCTGGCTGGCCAGGAAGACCTGCTTGAAGCACTGACGCGCAGCGGTCTGGAAGGCGAATTCCGAGGAGTCGACGTCGTGATACGAACCGTAGAAGAGCGTGGCCTTGAGCGGGAGGACCGGGTAGCCGGCGAGCGGGCCGGATTCCATCGCCGCGCGGATGCCCTTTTCGACGGCCGGGATGTACTCGCCGGGGATCACGCCGCCCTTGATGTCGTTGACGAACTCGAACTCCTTGCCGGATTCCAACGGAGCGAACTTCATACAGACATGGCCATACTGACCGCGGCCGCCGGACTGCTTCTTGTGCTTGTACTCGCCCTCGCCCTCGACGGCGATGGACTCGCGGTAGGCGACTTCGGGGCGGCCGACTTCGCAGGCCACGTTGAACTCGCGCTTCAGGCGGTCGACGATGATCTCCAGGTGGAGCTCGCCCATGCCTGAGATGATGGTCTCGGAGGTCTCCTGGTCGAAAGCCACGGTGAAGGTGGGGTCTTCCTGGGCCAGGGCGTGGAGGGCGTTGCCGAGCTTCTCGTTATCGCCGCGGGAGACGGGCTTGACGGCGATCGAGATCACCGGAGCCGGGAAGTCGATGGACTCGAGGTGAATCGGGTTCTCGGGGTCGCAGAGGGTGTCGCCGGTGCGGGTGTTGGGCAGACCGATGACAGCGACGATGTCGCCGGCGTGGGCCTCTTCGAGCTTCTCCTGGTGGTTGGCGTGCATACGGAAGAGGCGCGAGATGCGGGCCTTCTTGCCGATGGAGGAATCGAGGATTTCCGAGCCGGCCACGAGGGTGCCCGAGTAAACACGGGTGAAGATGATCTTGCCCATGTTCTTGTCGGCCATAATCTTGAAGGCGAGGGCGGAGAGGGGCTCGTTGTCATCGGCCTTGCGGATGATGGAGGGATCGGCCTCGTCCTGCACCGGGGGGATGTCGAGCGGGGAGGGGAGGTAGCTCACAACCGCGTCGAGGAGGATCTGGATGCCCTTGTTCTTGAAGGCGGTGCCGCAGAAGGCCGGCATAATCGAGCGGGCGATGCAGCCCTTGCGCAGACCCTTGATAATCTCTTCCTTCGTGAGGGTGCCCTCTTCGAAGTACTTGTTCATCAGCTCTTCATCCTGCTCGGCGGCGGCCTCGATCATCTCGTGGCGCATTTCCTCGCACTTCTCCTTGAGCTCGGCGGGGATCTCGGAGTAGATCTGCTTCATCCCCTGCGATTCCTTATCGTAGGTGACCAGGCGGTTCTCGAGCAGGTCCACCACGCCCTCGAAGGTCTCGCCAGCGCCCAGCGGGCAGACCATCGGCACCGGACGGGCCTTGAGCTGGTCGCGCACCTGATCCATCACCGAGAAGAAGTTCGCGCCGATGCGGTCCATCTTGTTCACGAAGATGAGCTTGGGCACCTTGTACTTCTCGGACTGACGCCAGACCTGCTCGGACTGCGGCTGCACGCCACCGACCGCGCAGAAGACCGCCACCGCGCCATCAAGCACGCGCAGCGAGCGCTCCACCTCGGCCGTGAAGTCCACGTGGCCGGGGGTGTCGATCAGCGAAATCATATAGTCGCCCCACATCACGGCCGTGGCCGCAGAGGTAATCGTAATGCCGCGCTCCTGCTCCTGAACCATCCAGTCCATCGTGGCGCCGCCATCGTGCACTTCGCCAATCTTGTGGTTCTTGCCGGAATAGAAGAGGATACGCTCGGAGGTCGTCGTCTTACCGGCGTCGATGTGGGCCATAATGCCAATGTTGCGCAGATGGTCCAACGGGATTTTGCGTGCCATAACTGACTCCTTAGAAAAGGCTTTCAATGTGAAATGCCGCACACTCTATCAAAACTCACCCCCTGCGTGCAACACTTTTCGGCGGAAAGGGCTCTGCGCTGGCGCGCTGAGCCGCAGAGTCGACAGAGAACAGTCGACAGTTGACAGGGCGCTAACGCGACGGGCAAGCCGGCGTTAGGGAAGGGGGGACTTCACGGCTCAGAGGGGCTAAGCACATCGCGCGCCAGCCCTGTCGACTGTTCACTGACGACTGTCGACTTTTACAGCACCTGCTGGCCGGCGGCGATGTAGAGGATTTGCCCCGTGACGGAGGGCGTGGAGAGGAGGAAGGAGAGGCCGGAGAGGAGGTCGGCGACTGTTGGGCGCGGGGTGAGGCAGGCTCCGCCGGGCTCGCCATGGGCCTTGTCCGGCGGCGGAAAGACGGGGCCTGGGGCGATGGCATTGACGCGTGCGCCGGTGGTCTGCCCCCAGGTGCGGGCGGCGGCCAGGACCCAACGGGCGAGGCGCTGCTTGGAGGCGAGGTAGGCGCGCACAGGTGGCGGCACGGACGAGAGTGGCCGGCGGATGCGGCTATCGAGGAAGGCGATAATCTGCGCTTGGGGGAAGCGCGCGTGGACGGCTTCGGCAATGCGCAGGGGGCCGGTGGCGTTGGCCTGGCCCATCACCTCCTCGGGCGCATTGAGCTCAAAGCGTCCGGCCAGCAGGAGGAGCGCGTCGCACGCGGTCAGCTTGTCAACGGCCGGTCCGGGGTCGTAGGTCGGGGCCAGGAAGTCGCCATAGTCCTGGCGCGTGAGCAGCGTGACGGTGTGCCCCTGGGCCTGAAGCCCAGGCACCAATGCCGACCCAATGCGGCCAGGACCGGCGAGGACGAGTGTCATAGCTGCTAGCTGTTAGCTGTTGGCGGTTAGCTATTGGCTGCTAAGCCTATCCGTCGCGGAACGCGTGCTAGCTGCTAACAGCTATCCGCTAACCGCTACGCGCTAGCCGGCGGCTAGCGCGTCGGCGCGAGGCCGGGCTTGGGGGGCTCGGCGGCGGGGGCCTCTTCGAGGGCCTTCTTCTTGGCCTGGGCGGCCTTGATGGACTTGGCGTTGGGCGGGCCGATGAGGCAGGAGAGGTCGCGGCCGAGGAGTTTGGGCTCTTGCTCGACGGCGATCTTCTCGCCACAGGTCTCGATGATACGGTTGATGAGGTCAATCCCGAGCTCCTTGTGGGCGTTCTCGCGGCCGCGGAACTTGAGCGAGACCTTCACCTTGTTGCCCTGGGCAATGAAGCCGAGGATGTCCTTGACCTTGCGATCCACGTCGCCCACATCGGTGCCGGCGTGGAACTTGATCTCCTTGATCTGCGTGGCCTTGGCGTTCTTGCGGGCCTCCTTCTGCTTGATGGATTCCTGGTAGCGGAACTTGCCGTAATCCATAATCTTGCAGATGGGCGGCTGGGCGTTGGGCGTGATCTCCACAAGGTCCAGCCCCAGCGATTCGGCGAGGGCCTGCGCCTTGCGCGTGGGCATAAGGCCGAGCATCTTGCCGGCGGCATCGACCACGCGGACTTCCGGCACCCGGATCTTGTAGTTGGTGCGGGTGAAGGAGGCCCCCTTCTGGTCGCGCTGGGCGGGACCGTTGTTGGGGCGGGGACCGGTGGGCAGGGGTTTCAGGGGGAATGCCAAGTTGAGCTCCTGATGGGGTTCGGGTTATGCGTTGATTTCTTGCTTGATGAGTTCGATGAAGGCTTCCGGGGTCATCGTTCCCAGGTCGCCCTTCTCGCGGCTGCGGACCGCGACCAGGCCGGCCTCGGCTTCACGGCCGCCGAGCACCAGCATATAGGGAATCTTGGCCATCGTGGCCTTGCGGATCTTCGCGCCAATCTTGTCGTTGCTCCAATCGGCCTCCACGCGCAGATCGGCGGCGGCGAGCTTGGAGAGGACGGCCTTGGCGGCTTCGTGCTGCGCGTCGGTAATCGGCAACACCTTGGCCTGCACCGGCGCGAGCCAGGTGGGGAAGGCACCGGCGTAGTGCTCGATGAGGATGCCGAAGAAGCGCTCGAGCGAGCCGAGGAGGGCGCGGTGGACCATATAGGGCTGGTGCTCGGCACCGTCGGCCCCGGTATAGGTGAGGTGGAAGCGCTCGGGGAGGTTGAAGTCGAACTGAATGGTGCCCAACTGCCACTCGCGGCCGAGGGCATCCTTAATCTTCATATCAATCTTCGGCCCGTAGAAGGCGCCGCCGCCTTCGTCGACCTCGTAGGTCATCCCCTCGGCCTCGAGGGCGTGACGGAGCGAGTTTGTGGCCTGTTCCCACTTGGCCGGGTCGCCCACCGCCTTTTCCGGGCGGGTGGAGAGGTAGGCGGTGATGTCCTGGAAGCCGAAGCGGTGGAGGATGTGGAGGCAGAACTTCACGGTGAAGCGAATCTCCTCCTCAATCTTCTCGGGGGCGCAGAAGATGTGCGCGTCATCCTGCGTAAAGCCGCGCACGCGGAAGAGCCCGTGGCGCACGCCATCCTTCTCGTAGCGATAGACGGTGCCCAACTCGGCCCAGCGCAACGGCAGGTCGCGGTAACTCACCTTCTTGAAGAGGTAGGCCTGGATGTGGAACGGGCAGTTCATCGGCTTGACGTAGTAGGTCTCTTGGACCGCCTTCTCGCCGTCGCCCTCGGTGACGTTCATCGGGGGGAACATGCCATCCTTATAGAAGCCCAGGTGACCGGAGGTCTGCCAAAGGTTCGCCCGGCCGATGTGCGGGGTAAAGAGCATCTCGTAGCCGTGGCGGAAGTGCTCCTTGCGCCAGTAATCCTCAATGGCAATGCGCACGCGCGCGCCCTTCGGCAGCCAGTGCGCCAGCCCCGGCCCCACGCTCTCGGAAATCGTGAAGAGCTCGAGCTCCTTGCCCAACTTGCGGTGGTCGCGCTTCTTCGCCTCTTCAATGCGCGCGACAATCGCGTCGAGCTCCTTCTGCGAGGCGGCCGCAATCCCGTAGAGGCGCTGCAGCATCTTATTGTGCTCGTCACCGCGATAGTAACTGCCGGCCACGCTCATCAGCTTGACCGCGCCAATGCACCCGGAGTGCTCCACGTGCGGCCCGCGGCAGAGGTCCACATAGTCCCCCGTGCGGTAAATCGAGACCGCCTCCCCCTCCGGGATGTCGGCCAGACGCTCGAGCTTGTAGGGCTGATCCTTGAAGATCTCCTGCGCCTGCGCGCGCGTCACTTCCTCGCGCACGAAGGGCAGCTTCGCCCCAATCAGCTTACGCACCGCCTTCTCGATCGCCGGAAAGTCCTCGGCGCTCAGGCGATGCTCTAGGTCAAAGTCATAGTAAAACCCATCGTCCGTCGCCGGGCCGATGTCAATCTTCACGCCATCAAACAACGAGCACACCGCCGACGCCACCAAATGCGCCGCGCTATGCCGAATCTCTTCAATCGTTGCGCTCATACTAACTCCTTAAACATCGTGAAAGTATAGTAAACCCCACGCCAAAAGGCAAACGAAAACGCGCTTCGCTTCGTCCGTGCGAGGGGCTCTGCGGGCCGCGAGGAGCGGGCTTTGCCTGCGTGTGGGCGACCCGTTTGCGCCGCACGGTGCGCCTTTGGCGTGTGAGGCCCGCACGGGAAGGGTAAGCGCCTAGCCTTAACCTAATCCGCGCGCGGGCGCACGTCTCGCGCGCGGGCGCACGTCTCGCGCGAGTGCGCGCGTATACGCGCGCGCGATAGGCCCTAGGTCGAAGCGAGGTAGGCCCTACCTCGAGGTGACCTAGGCCCTACCTCGAGGAGACCCAGGGCCTACCTCGAGGAGACCCAGGGCCTTCTTTTTTGGGGGACACCCTGGGATGAAAAAACCGGGCGGCCGTTTGGCCGCCCGGTGGGGTGCGCAATTGCGCTGGTTGGGTATGAGGTTAGAGAGTTTCGAGGGTGGTGGTCAAGCGTTCACCAGCGAGGGTATAGAGCTTGACTTCGGGCGTGCCATTGGTCCACTGGATGAGGCCATAGATGCCTTCGCTCTTGGCGTCGAAGGCGTAGAGGATGGCCGAGCCGTCGGCACGCAGGGTGGTCTTCCAGGTGGAAGAGCGCTTGCCGAGGGTGATCTTGGCGGTGACCTGATGATCCTTGCCGGTGGGCGAGATGGTGGCCGAGCCGGTATTCCAGGTGACCGAGACGGGCATGAGCTTGAGGTTGGCGCCGGGGGTGCCAATCTTGCCCAAACCCGTGCCGGCGGCGAGGGCGATTTCGTCTTCGGTGCCGACGGCGGAGACGAGCG
Organism: Candidatus Spyradenecus sp.; assembly: GCA_051891975.1. Taxonomy (GTDB): domain Bacteria; phylum Verrucomicrobiota; class Kiritimatiellia; order RFP12; family DVOR01; genus Spyradenecus. The sequence goes on from JBJFFT010000091.1 coordinate 15,896, forward strand.
AGAGGTCCGCGGCCATCACGCCGGGCAGGGTCTCGCTGGCGCCGAGGGTGACGAAGAAGGTCCGCTTGGTCCGTCGGTCGTAGAGTTCGCAGGCGGAGGTGGCGGCATCGGCGTCGGCCTCAATGCTCTTGGAGGAGAGGGCATACTTGGTGCGGCCATCGAGGATGGTGGCCTTGACCTTGCCCTTTTCGTCGAGCGTCACCTCGAAGGGCTGCATCAGCCCAACGGAGCGGATGTAGTTGTGGCGGCGCAGGAAGCCGCAGTAGGTGCCGACGGCCGGGTTCTTCTCCACCTTGACGACGTGGCGCACCGTGACGGACTTGCGCCCGCCGTTGGTGGCGGTGATGACCATCGTGTAGACGCCGGGCTTGGTGGGCGTGCCCTCGAGGGTGTAGGAGATGCGCTTGGTCACCTTATCGGTGGTCTTGCGCAGGCGGACGCCCACGGGCAGGCCACGGGTGGTGATGCGGTTGGCATCTTCGGTCTGCAGCGTCCACTTGACCATCGCGCCGGAGACGACCGAGTCGGGCGCGCCGACCGAGAGGGTGGGGGCGGCCCAGTCGGCCACGACGAAGGTGGCGGTGGCCTTTGCCCCATTCTTGGTGAAGGTGACGGTGTATTTGCCGGGCTTGGTGGGGGTGCCGATGAGGGTGCCGGTGGCCTTGTTCCACTTCACGCCGGCGGGCAGGCCGCTGACGCGGACGTTGCCGAGGGCGGCGAGCTCGATGGCCGAGGGCATACCGGCCTGGAGGTCGTAGCGGTCTTCCACGGGGATGGCGGGGGAGGTGTAGTTGCGGACCTTGAAGGTGTATTCAACCGTGGTGGAGGCCTTGGAGGTGTTGGTGGCGGTCAGGGCGATGGTGTAGAGCCCGGGCTTGCGGGGCATGCCCTCGAGCGTCAGCGTCTTGCTGTTCAAACGGACGGCGGAGGGCAGACCCTTGGCCTTGAGCTTGGGCAACGAGGCGGAGGTGACGGTGACAGGGATGGACACGTTGATGCCACCTTTGTAGCCGTTCGGGTCCAGTGCGCACTGGATGGAGATGGTCTTATCCTGTGCGGTGGGGACGAAGCGGGCGGTGTAGGTGACGCTCTTGGCGGTCATCGTGTGCTTGAGGGTGGGGGTGCGGTAGTCCGTTTCGGCCGAGACGGGGGTGCCATTCAGATACCAGCCGGCGAAGACGTGGCCCTTGTCGGGCTTGGCCTGGAGCGTCACCTTGCGGCCGACCTTGTAGTCACCCACGCCACGGACGGTGCCCTTGCCCTCGATGGTGGCGGCGATGCGCGCGTAGCCGGGCTTGAGATCCGGGGTGGGATCGGGGTCAGGCTTGGTGGGCTTTTGGGGCGCGCGGTCGGGCAAAATGCCGCAGTAGGAGGCGTCCGGCTCGGTGCCCTCGACGAAGGCGCCCTGCTTCCAGGTGGGCAGGTTGGTGCGGTCGGGGCGGGCCTTGCCGAAGAGCGGGGCGAGGTAGAGGCGCTCGCCGAGGACTTGGACCTTGGTCGGGGTGTCCATCGCCGCCTGAATGGAGGTGATATTGCCCTTCAGTTCGTTCATCTCGGCCTGGGAGAGGTCCTGGCCGAAGTTGACGAAGTGCAGCGCGTCATCCTTGCGCGCCCAGAGAGCATCGAGCGCAACAAGCGAGGAGGCCAGCGCCTTGCGCGCGAAGCTCTCGGCCTTGTCCAGCCCCGTGGTGCTGCTGCGGCGAATGCCAAACTTCGTCTGGTCTTCCATCAGCCACTGGTCAACGGGCTTCTCCCCACCGTGGAGGTCCAGAGGATCGTCCATAAGGGTGCTTTCCACAGCGGCATTCCACCAACACACGAGGTCATCCGCGTCCTCGGCGTAGTCGGGGAAGCGGAAGGTGTAGATGGTGGTTTTGCCGCTGGTCTTGGTGGTAAAGTCGCTGGCGGCCACACCGCCCTCGCTCCACCTCGACTCGATGGTGGCGTGGGTGCTATCCTTCACCGAGATGTCAATGACATCTTCGGGAAGTCCGATAGAGATGTAGGTCCATTGCCCGAGTTTGCAGTTTACCAGGCTCAGGCGCACGAGCAGGTCGTTGCCGATGCGGGCCAGTTGCAGACTGCTGCCGTAGACCTTCGAGAGCTCTCCCCACTGGCACTTCGAGACCGGGCTCTTCGGCACAGCGGCCCAAGCAGCATCGGTATTGGCCTTGATGGTGGTGAGGCCTTGAATGGGGTAGAGCGGCTTGGCGTAGTCGAGGGGCAGATCGTAGCTCTTGGCCTCGTAGGCCGCGGCACAGAGGCCCTCAAGGGCAGCCTTCAGGGTTTTGGCATCCGCGCCGTCGAAGACCATCGTCTCGGCGATGAAGGGGAAGTCCTCGGGGCGGAGGGCCATCCCGCTCCAGTTGGCGGAGACCTTGTCGAGCGCGTCGATGGCGGTCTGGAGCTGCTTCTGCACCGAAGCGGAGGTCAGCACGGTAAGGCCATCGTTGGGTTGGTACTTCGCCTTGTCGAAGGGGTCGTCTTCGTCGACGTCGGCGGTGGGGATGTTGTTGGGGAAGGTGATGCCGAAGGCCTTGAGGGCGTTACGGATGCCGCTGTCGCTATTGAGGGCGATCAGGGCGTTGAGGGCGATGGCGGCGTTCTTGCCATCGGTACTCGATGCACCCAGTGCGGTAATCTTGGTGGTCAGCTCCTTGGCGCGGTCGGCGATGTTCGGCTTCCACTGGGGGACGAGGGTGTCGTGCCAGATAGGCGCGCCGTAGAAGGCATTGACGTAGGGCGCTTCCCAGGCGAGCAGTTTCTCCCAGTCACGCTTGGCTGTGCCGGAGGTGGGGTAGCTCAGCGTGGGGTAGCCCCAATCCTCTTCGCCATCGATGAGGGTGAGGTAGTCTTCCCCGTAGAAGTTGGGCACGGGGCCGCCGGTGAAGTTGAGCGTCAACTTCTCGCGCGGCGTCTCCCAGGACATAAAGGTGTAGTCCAGGAAGTAGTCATCGTCTCCGCCGGTCCAGGTCATCGCCACGGAACGGAAGGTCGAGGGGAAGTTAATCTTCTTGATATCCGTCGAGCCATCAATGCGCTGCGCTTCGATCTCAACGACCGGCTTGCCGCCGAGGGTCGAGGGAATGGTCAGCGTGGCATTCAGCGGGGTGTTCCACGAGACGCGTGAGGCGCGCGTGATTCGCACGCCGCCGGTGGTCGGTTCATACTGCCAGATGTGCTGGCCAATCTGTTCCGACGCTGTCTGGGCAAAAAGCCCGGCGGCTAACCCGAGGGCCGCTAGCGGAGGAATGAGTTGTTTCATTGTGTTCTCCTGGTTGGTTTGGTTGCGTTAGAAGCTGAGTGGGAGGGAGAGGCGTAACGCGCGCCCATCCCTCCGGAAAGCGGTCAGTTCGTAGGTGCCATCGGGGGCCTTGGCGATGCGGGCGCGCTTGAGCGGCTCCCAGGGCGCACCAGGAGCCTCGGCAAAGTACGCTCCCCGCAGGGCCATTCCCGGCGCTTCGCCCCCCTGCAGCGAAGCAGAGCGCGCCTGCAGGAAGGGCCGCACCTCGCCGGCGTGGAGCCACTGCAAGGTCAACTTCTCCAAGCGCACGCTGCCAAATTCGCGTTGCCGCTGCTTGCCCGCCGGCCCCTGCGTCAACATCCTCAGCGGCAAGGGCTCCGGAGCCTTCGAGGCTGCCGGGTCGGCCTCAGGCAAGGTCAGCACCACCTCTTCGAGCACCAGTTCCGGCGCCAGGCCTATGCTCAGGAAACCCACCTGCTTGCGCTCGGTTCGCGCCGAGGCAATGCTCGCCCACGCCCGCCCCGGCATCGTAGCCGAAGAGAGCCTCAGCCCCCGGAAGAGCTCCTGGCGCACCGGCACAATCCGGTTGAGGGTCTTTTGCTCCTCAGGCAACAGCAGAATCCAAAAGGCCATCCCCAGGAGTAGCGCACACGAGACCGCCGCCACCACGTTCTCGCGCGCGGCTAGCGACCTCAAGCGCAGGCCCTTCCACCATCTCACGGCCGCCCTCCTTCCGTGGCCCAAAGCACCTCTTCAATCAGCGTGCAGAAGCCTTCTACTTCGTCCTCCTCCACCCCCACGGCGCGCCCAACGGCTGACATCAAGGCCGCACGGACCGCCGGCGCCGCTTCGGCCCGCTCGCGTGCCAAGGCCTGCAAGGCGGCCAGGTCGGTCGCTTCGACGGTTTCGCCTTGTTCGCGCGCGGCCTCGATGGCCCGGCGCAACGCCACGGCCTGCCGCGCATTGTGGGCGAAATGGGCACAGAGCGCCTGCTCATCGGTACTCAGCAGCTCCGGGTCAAGCCCCTCAAAGAAGGCTACCTGCGCCTCTCGCTCACCAATCTGCTGTTCGGCCGCGCTCGCCCACACGGCCGCTAGACGCATCTCAGCATCCGAAGGCCCTTCCGGGAGCGGCTCGACCTCCGCCTCGGCAGCCTTCGGCGCGGGCGCTTTGCTTGCGGCAACAAAGTGCATCTCGGCCGCGGTCTCCCCCGGCCGCTCCCAACACTCTGGCCGCGGCCCTTGGGCGGCGGGGCGATAGAGACTCCGCCTCGGCCGCCGGTGAGGTCGACTGCGCGGACTCTCGGGGGCCTTCTCCACGGCTTCTCCCGCCACCTCCACTGCCGGCACCTGTTGTGCACTCAGCGCCCAGCCACCCCAAATGCCTAGTCCCAACCCCACAACAAGCGCCGCGAGCACCGGCAGAAGCTGGCGCATCAGGGTATTTGTGTTGGCGGGGTGAAGGTTCATTGGCGGGCGTTTAGCGTTTCAAGAGTTCGGCTAGGCGACTGAGGGAGGCCTGGCGGTCGGCTTCGAGGCGCTCGCCATCGAGGCGGTCGGCCAGGTCGACAAGCGGGGGCAAAGCGTCCTGGTAGAAACAGGCGATGTCGCGGCAGACCTCGCCCACGCCGTAGCGCCGGCAGAAGTCGTGGAAGCGGGCGCTGGCCGAGGTGCCGCCGGTGGCGGGCTCGACGTAGCAGACGATGCGCCGGCGGAAGAGCGCGGAGAACTGCAGCCCGTGGAAGGAATCGGTGACGATCCCCTCGGCGTGGGCGATGAGGGCCACGAAGTCGAGCGGATCGGCGTCGAAGCGCAGGGTGAGCCAGGTTCCGACATCCGGCAGGGTGCGTAGTGGCTTGCTTACGAGCAGGACGATGGGCAACGCCATCTGCTCGCTCACGCGCTTGAGCCACGCCAGGCGCTCGGGCGAGACGTCCGCCAGCCAGTAGCAGAGGAGGTAGCGCTCCGGGGTGGGGCGCGCGGCAATCTCGCGGCGCCAGTCGGCCTCGGACCAGAGGAGCGTGGGGTCGAGCACCGGCGCTTGGGCCCCGGGCGTCTCCGGCCCCAGGAGCGAGCCTAACAGCTCGCAGCCCGAGCGTTCGCGCACGGTGATGGCGCGGAAGGCGGAGAGGGCGCGGCGATACTCGGCGTGGAAGGCCGGGGGTAGTTCGCTCACGCCGAAGCTTGCGGCGTAGGCCACGCGGTCCTGGGTGGCGGGCAGGTCGAGGCAAAGCCAAGGGTTGCGGCCATTAAAGGCGCGTAGGAGGTCGTAGTTCCACACCTGGTCGCTCCCCACCACCACCGTTTTATAGGGCGGCAGCCGGAGCAGGTCGCGCGAGGAGCGGTAGTTGGCGGCCGAGAGGTTCAGACGCGTTTCGAGGAGCTGCCGGGTCTTGGCGCGGCGCACTTCGTAGGCTTCGCGGCCGATGGGGAAACGGCGGGCCTTGAAGGCGTTGCGCACGCGGGCGTAGAGTGGCAGGTTGGGGTTATCGACCTTGCCGAGGAGGGCGCTGTCGCGCGGGTCCATCCAGAGGTTGATGGTCTCGACCGGCTCCCCGGAGAGCGCGTGCAGGGTGTCGTGCAAGGCCAGAGCCTGCAGCACGCCGCCGTAGTTCAGCTGCCGATGGAAGGTGAGGAGGCCAAGGCTCATTGTCCGCTCCCTTCGCGCGGGTCCTTAAAGCGCGGCACCCGGTTGACGTGAAAGAGTTTGCGCAAGGCATTGCGCCCGGCCCGCAACACGGCTTTGCGCTCGGCAATCCAATCCGAGAGCCTCAGCTGACCGTGCAGGTTCTCCCAGGCGAAGTCCAAGAAGGCATCGTGGACCAGGTGGCGCCTGAGCATATAACGCAAGGCCAGGCGCTTGCCGCCGTTGTGGTAAGCCTCCAGGTCGAAGACGGAGCCAAAGCGCTCGAGTAGCCCCTGGGCATCCGCCTCCAGGAGGGTGCGCTGGCACTTGTCGCAGATGCCGCAGTTGCGGTTACTTTCGCCATCGGAGGGGCCGCAGTTGCGCAACTCCTGGCAGCAGACGTTGAGCATTTCGGTGGCGGGCGGGAAGTCGGCCACGCGGCGGACCTTCTGCCAACGCATCGTGCCGGCACCCTCGGAGTAGAGCGCGAGGCTGGCGGTGGAGAGATTAGGTAGCGAGAAGAGGTCGTACTCCGAGGAGTCGCGGCACTCTTGGTTCGCCAAGTCTAGCACGGCCTTGCCGTCCGAGGCATAGAAGTAGGCCCCAAAGAGCCGCCCAAGGGCGTGGACGCATGCCATATCGGCATAGACCGCCATATACAGCAGCGTCTGCGGGAAGAGCTCGTTGTAGTTCGAGTGCACGTGGCACGTCTCCAGCCCCAACCGCTTGGCCACGGCATCGGCCCGCAACTCGGCCGCGCGGACCAATGCCAGCGTCTCGGGCGCATCCGTCCGCTCATAGAGGTGCCCCACCGAGAAGGTGCACAGGTGCGTGAGCTTGAGCGACGGCCAGGCCGGCTCGGTAAAGTTCGCAATCACGTGGAAGGAATCGATGCCGCCGCTGCACCCGCTGCCCACCGCCCCCTGCGTCTGCAACGGCTCGCGCGTGAGCGGCGCGGTAATCTTCGGGGCCCGGAAGCGCGTGGAGTTCTGGGCCATCACCGGGCAGAGGATCTCCTGCACCTGGTAGTGGAGCCGCTCGGTCATCGGTGCCAGGCAGGTGATATCCTGATGGTAGACCATCGCCCAATAGAGCAAGGCCACCACAAAGGCATCCGCGCGGTCGCTCAACCCCTCGGCATAGCGCGCATCCACCTCATACCACAAGGTTTTGACCGGGATCTCCCGGCCGCCGCCCGTCTCCTCAATCCGCGCCGACAGCCGCGCCCGGCCATTCGCGCACGTAATCTCCGGCTTGCCAATCGTAATCATCGCCCGGCCCTCCGGTTCCAACCCGAATGGCTGCGTTGCCGACGGCGCTCAACACCTACTCCAAAGCCCAACATAAAGGCCTCCGTTGGTCGAACGAAGGCCACAAAAAGCGTGCCTCCGCCCGTGATGATTCCAACTGAGGCCGACCAAAGCCCTGCAAGAAACCATACCGACCGGATGGCACGCCAGGGATATACCCAGGCGCGCCTCCGCGATACCTTCGTCCTTGCAGTGAAGTTTGGTCGTTTCAGTTGGACGAACGTATGCGTAAACGCATAACTATGGATGCATTTCGAGGCGTGGCGAGAGGATGCAAGCGCAACATCGCCCCAACTCGTAATACACCGATATCCTACCGCATTCCTCCTCGTGCTGTCAACCGGGGAGGGGACCGCGCGGTGCGGCTCGGCAGAAGGGGCCGGCGAACAGCGCTTAGAGAGGGCTTCTTGGGGGCAAACCCTGTGGCCGTTGCGGGTTTGTTTCTCCGCCCGGGGGGCGTTTGGAGGTCGCGCCTACCTCATTTCGACCTAGGGCCTACCTCGCCTCGAGGTAGGCCCTAGGTCGAGGTGAGGTAGGCCCTACCTTTTTTAGGGTATCGCGCGGCCACTTTTTCGGGTGCGCTGAAAAGGCCCCTCTATCGGGGCGATCAACATCAGGTTTACGCCGCAACTTGCCAGCTACCGCCAACCCGCTTCCTGCTAACCGCTTCCCGCTTCCTGCTAACCGCTTCCCGCTTCCTGCTAACCGCTCTGCGCTGTGCTATACTGTCGGCGTGAAGAGCGTCTCGGAGATGGCCGCGAAGGCGGTGAAGGTCTTTGGCGGGGTGTTGCCGCGCCAGGCGGGGGCGCGCTTTGCGGTGGGGGCGCTGCCGTTGCCGGTGGGGGTGATGGTCTGCGCGGCGTTGGGGAAGGGGAAGGTGGTGCTCGTGACGGCCTCCCCGGCGGAGGCTGAGCGGGCGGCTGCGGATGCGGCGGTGCTCTTCCCCAAGTGGCCGCAATTCCTGATTCCGCCGGCGGATGACGAGGCCTCGCTGACGACGGGGGAGCGTCAGGCGCAGGTGCAAGCGCTGCTGGCCAAGCGTGGGAGCGCGCTCGTGTGCCTCTCCATTCACGCGCTGCTGCAGCCGATTGCCGAACCGAAGGCGCTGGCGGCGGTCTCGCGGACGGTGCGCGTGGGGGAGGAGGTGCCCTTCGAGGGGTTTGTGGAGGCGGTGGCGAAGTTGGGGTATGCGCGCGCGGAGGGGCCGGTGGTCACCGAGCCGCTGAGCTTTACGGTGCGCGGGGGGATTGTGGATGTCTGGCCGGCGGGGGCGGAGCGGCCGGTGCGCGTGGAGTTCTTTGGCGATGAGGTGGAGCGGCTGCGGCGCTTCGACCCGGTGACCCAGTGCTCGGTGGAGGCGGTCTCGGAGCTGGAACTGCCGCCGGCGCCGGGGGCGAAGATTAAGATGACCACCCTCCTCTCGCGCTTGGGCGATGCGGCGGCCTTTGTGGCGGACGCGCCGGCGGTGGATAGCGCGCTGGCGCAGTTGCAGCCCATCGAGCCGGGGGTGGAGAATCCGGCGGCCTTTCGCGCGCAGCTTGCGCGGCTGACTGGGCGGGTCTGTTGGAGTGGCGAGCCGGTGGAGCCGGCGTTGCCGCGGGTGGCGATTGTGGCTGAGCCGGTGGCGGGGGTCTGCGTGGGGGAGGCGGGGGCCGGGAGCCATCCGGAGGCGCACGCGCGCTTGCGGCGGGTGCTCCTGACGGCCTTTGATGAGCGCGCGCGGGGTCGCGAGGCGGTGCTCTTGTGCGCGGCCTCGCCGGCGGTGCAGGCGTTGCTGACCCAGGCACTGCCGCCCGATACGCCGATTCAGGTGGTGGGCGAGGCGCTCTCGGAGGGCTTTTCGTTGGCCCAGCCGGCGGCCTCGGTGCTGACGCAGAATGACCTCTATCCCACGCAGCGGAGCTACCGCGCGGTGCGGCGCTCGGCGGTGGCCGGGCAGCGGCTGGAGTATGCCTTCGATGTGGAGCCTGGCGAGCTAGTGGTGCACGTGGAGCACGGCATCGGACGCTTCCTGGGGCTCGAGGAGATCGTCGTGGGCGATCAGCGGCGCGAGGCCTTTGCGCTGGAATATGCCGGCGGGGCGAAGCTCTATGTGCCCACCACCCACGCCCATCTCCTCTCGCGCTACATTGGCCCGGAGAAGGGGAAGGTCAAGCTCCACGCCCTCGATGGCAAGCGTTGGCAGAGCGAAAAGGAGGCCGCCAAGCGCGGGATTGAGGACCTGGCCGTCCGCCTGTTGGAGACCCAGGCCCGCCGGCGCGCGTTGCCCGGCTTCGCCTTCGACCTCTCCAACCCCTGGATCGCCGAGTTCGAGGCCCTCTTCCCCTGGCAGGAGACGCCCGACCAGGCGCGCGTCATCGCCGAGGTCAAGCAGGATATGGCCTCGCCCACCGCGATGGATCGTCTGCTCTGCGGCGATGCGGGCTATGGCAAGACCGAGGTGGCGATGCGCGCGGCCTTCATCGCCGTCTGCAACCACAAGCAGGTGGCCCTTCTCGCCCCGACCACGGTCCTGGCCGAGCAGCACTACGCCACCTTCTGCGAGCGGATGGCCCCCTTCCCAGTGCGTATCGAGGTCCTCTCGCGCTTCCGCACCGCCGCCCAACGCGCCGAGACCCGTTGCGCCGCCGCCAAAGGGCAGATTGATATCCTCATCGGCACCCACGCCCTCCTCACCGAGAATGTCCCCTTCCAGGACCTCGGGCTGTTGGTGGTCGATGAGGAACAGCGCTTCGGCGTGGCCCACAAGGAGCAGCTCAAGCGCCTGCGCGCGCTGGTCGATGTGCTGACGATGAGCGCCACCCCCATCCCCCGCACCCTCTACCTCTCGCTCACCGGCGCGCGCGACCTCTCGCTCTTGCAGACCCCGCCCCAGAACCGCGTCGCCGTCGAGACTGTGATTCAGCGCGACGACGATGGCCTCGTGGCCGCCGCCATTCGCAAGGAGCTCGCCCGCGGCGGACAGGTCTTCTTCCTGCACAACCGCGTCCACACCATCGGCCGCCTCTTCGCCCGCCTGCAGAGCCTAGTCCCCGAGGCGCGCATCCTCGTCGCTCACGGGCAGATGGCCGCCGACGAACTCGCCGCCACAATGCGCACCTTCGCCGCCGGTCAGGCCGATCTCCTCCTTTGCACCTCCATCATCGAGAGCGGTATCGATATTCCTCGCGCCAATACTATCCTCATCGACCGCGCCGACCGCTTTGGTCTCGCCGAGCTCTACCAGCTGCGCGGGCGCGTCGGCCGCTCCGCCACCCGCGGCTTCGCCTACCTGCTCCTTCCGGGCGATGGTTTGGTGGATAGCGACGCGCGCAAGCGGTTGCAGGCCCTCAAGCGCCACAGCGGTCTCGGCGCCGGCTACGCCATTGCCTTGCGCGACCTCGAGATTCGCGGCTCGGGCAACCTCCTCGGTGCCGCCCAGAGCGGCCACATCGCCGCGATCGGCTTCGGCCTCTACTGTCAGCTCCTGCGCCGGACCGTGGCCCGCCTTAAGGGCGAGGCCGTGCCCACCCTCGTGGATGTCGAGCTCGCCCTCGAGCCGCTTGATACCTCCCCCGGCGCCAGCGGTCCCAACGCCGCCGCCCTCCCCTACGACTATATCGAGGACGAGGCCCAGCGGATGAATGTCTATCGCCGCTGTGCCGAGGCGGTCTCCGAGCGTGAGGTCAAGGCCTTGCAGGCCGAGCTGGCCGACCGCTTCGGCCCCCTTCCGCCCCCTGCCGTCCGCGCTCTGCGTCTGACTCGCCTGCGCATCCTCGCCGCCGAGGCCGGGCTCTGCAAGTTGGAGGTCTCCGCTGGCACCCTCACCGCCTACGACCGACGCACCCGCGCCCCCCTCCGCGCCCTCAACGCCGCCCCCCTCCCCCCGCGCGCCCTCACCTCCCCCGAGCTCCTCCTCTCCCACCTCGAAAAGCGCCTCACCCCCCTCCTCTCCCCCCGCCCCTGAGCCCCACACCCCGCGCAGGGCTTCTCGCCCTGCACCTCGGGAGCGCGGGGCGCTCCACCCCGGCCAAGGCGCCCTGCGGGCACCTCGGCTTTTGGCACGCACTCACCCGGGCGCTTGGGGTGTGCGCCGGGCCGCGAAGCGGTTCCCGGCAAAAGGGCGGTTCTGTGGCCGCGCATACTTGCGCGGCAGGTGTGCTACAATGGGCCCCAGGAGGTGCGCAGAGAATGAACGAGCGAATGCTTCAGCGGTGCTACACGTGGGATTATCGCGCGCGGGGAATCTATATGATCACGCTCACCACCCACGACCGCCGGCCGCTCTTTGGTCGGCTGGTGGGTGGAGAGGCGGCCCCTGCCATCTGCCGGAGCGCGCTTGGGGAGTTGGTGGCGCGCTGTTGGGAGGCCATTCCCAAGTATTTCCCGGAGGTGGGCGCGAGCGTGGAGGCACCGATGGTGATGCCCGATCACTTCCACGGCGTGCTCTTTGTCTATAAGGAGCAGGCCAAGCCGCTGGGGGCCATCATCCGCGGCTTCAAGGCGGGGGTGACCAAGGAGGCGCGGGCGCTGGGCCTGGTCGAGGGGCCCATTTGGGCACCGGGCTTTCACGACCGCATCCTCTTCCGGGATGGTCAGATGGAGCAACTGCTCGCGTATATTCGCGATAATCCTCGCCGTCTGGCGGTTAAGCAAGCCCATCCGGAGCTCTTCCGGGTGGTGCGCGATTTGCCCTTGTCCGGGCACTCTTTCGCGGCCATTGGCAACCATTTCCTGCTCGATCGGCCGGTGCGCCTGGCGCTCCAGTGCTCGCGCCGCATCTCGCCCGAGGCGCTCGCGCACCAACAGGAGGCGTTGCTGGCTCAGGCGCGGCAGGGCGCGGTACTGATCTCGCCGTGCATTAGCCCAGGGGAAAAGCAGATTGCCCGGGCCGCTCTAGAGGCCAAGCTGCCGTTGGTGGTCTTGCTCGAGAATGGCTTCCCGCCGCTCTACAAGCCGCCCAAGCGCTACTTTGAGGCTTGCGCCGAGGGGCACTTGCTGATGCTCGCCCCGTGGCCTTATCACTCCCAGAAGCGCCCCATCACCCGCGCGCAGTGCCTGGCCTTGAATGCCTTTGCCGCCCGCCTCGCCAGCCCCTGACCCCGCGCGCGGCAAATATGCCGCGCCACAGAACCGTCATTTGGGCTGGCGCCCTTGCAGGGGCTCCGCCCCCGCCACCCCCGCGCTCGCCTCCGGGCCATTTGGGCTGGCGCCCTTGCAGGGGCTCCGCCCCCGCCACCCCCAGCCCTGCCCTGCCACCCCCACGCTGGGCATAAAAAGGCCGGGCCTTGGTGGGGCCCGGCAAAGGGGAGCGCGGTGGGGCGCTTAGAGTTCCAAGCCGAGGTTGGAGAGGAGGTAGGCGGGGAGGTCGTCGATGGCGATGGGGGTGGGCTTGGCTTCGCCGAGGGTGGGGGGCTCGGTGGTGGCGGGGGTGAAGGGGATGAGGACATCCTGGCCGCCGAGTTTGCGGCACTGGAAGCCGAACTTGGCCGAGGGGTGGGCGGTGCAGGAGTTGGGGCAGCCGCTGATGCGCACTTCGGTGGTGACGAGCTGCGCCAGGAGGCGGCGCTCGGGGGTGTTGGCCGGGAGGTAGGCATCGAGGACCTGGGCGAGTTTCTCGCCGATGCGCGGGGAATCGGCCGCGCCAATCTTGCAGATGGTGTTGCCAATGCAGGTGGGGATGTGGCCGACGTAGGAGCGCAGGGTGAGGTCGAAGTCCGGGAAGGTTTGCACGAGGGCGCGGTAGAGGGCGGTGAGGCACTTGGCGTGGACGCGCGGGAGGGTGAGGTCTTGCGAAATGAGCAGCTGGAGGCGGGTGAGGCCGTAGTGCTCGAGGAAGTCGCAGAAGCGCACGAGTAGGGGCTGGGTGAAGTTGCCGAAGGGGACGAAGAGGCGGACGGAGTAGGTGCCGTCGTGGAGGGGCTTGCAGGCGATGGCCTTCCAGTCCTCGAAGCCAGGGAGGGGCTCAACGCCCTCGGGGAGGGTGGTGACGGGGTAGGTCTCGGGCTTGAGGGCGCTTTCGGGGCAGGCGGGGTAGCCCTGGGCCTCGGCCTTGGCGTAGTACTCGTGGAAGAGGGCCGCGAGGCCGTCATCGCCAAGCTTGCCGCGCAGGAAGCGGAGGCGGGCGGTGGCGCGGCAGGCGCGGTCGCCGTGGTCGTTGAAGAGGGCGGTGACGGCCATTGCCACGCGGATGCATTCGCTGGCGGGGAGGGCGTCGAAGAGCTTGAAGCCAACGCGGGGCTTGTTGCCGATGCCGCCGGCGAGCCAGACCTCGAAGGTGCGTTCGCCGTTGGTGGTGGTGGCGACGAAGCCGAGGTCCTGGATGGCGCAGAGCATACGGTCGGCGACGCGGTCGGAGAAGGCGATCTTAATCTTGCGCGGGAGGGCGTAGGCGAGGTCGAAGGTATAGAAGGCCTCGGCCAGGGCGCGAGCGTAGGGGAGGACGTCGAAGGCGGTGTCGGCGTGCAGGCCGCTATCGGGGTTGACGAGGACGTTGCGGAAGGTGTTGCCGCCGCCGCCGCGGAAGTGGAGCCCGGCCGCTTCGCAGTCGGCGAGGGCGGAGGCGACCTCGGTTGGGGCCACGCCGTGGAGCTGGATGGCCTGGCGGGTGGTGATGTGGGCGAAGGGCACGCCATATTTGGCGAGGAGGCCGGCGATGGTGCGCAGGTCGGAGAGGGTGACGATACCGCCGGTGCGGCGGATGCGCATCATCACGGCATCGTTCTTCTGCTGGTAGATGCCGAAGCCCGAGGAGACGGCCTTGAGCTGGAGGGGGGTGATGCGCTGGGCGTTGAAGTCGGCCCAGGCGCCGAGTAGTTGATCGTGGATACCCATTTGGGAGACTCCTTTCTAGGAAAGTGGCGGGGTGGAGAGGGCGCGGTCGGCGAAGGGGTCATGGTGGCGCTTGAGGGCGGCGACGATGGCCTCTTCGCTGACGGCGAAGTAGCGGGCGAATTGGGCTGGGGTGAGGGGGTGACGGCGGGCGAGGGCGATGAGGGCCTCCTCGGAGTAGGGCTCCGGGGCGGCGGGGGCGGTGGCGTGCTGTTCGGCGGCGATGGTGGAGAAGAGGGCGCGCAGGTGCTCGAGCTCGGCAGGGGGGAGGGGCTTGACACAGGCTTCGGCGGGGGGGCGCTCGGCGGAGTTGACGGTGAGGGTGTCGGGGTGGAGGCGCTCGGCGAGCGCGAGGATGGCGTTGACTTGCGCGGGGGCGGTGTTGAGGCCGGGCATCGCGAAGAACTCGAGGTCGAGCTTGCCGGAGAAGTCGGCGCGGAAGCGCTGCCAGCCGGCGTAGATCTCGGCGAAGTGGAGCGCGGGGTGGGGGCGGACGGTGGCGCGGAAGGAG
>JBJFFT010000092.1:0-7070 GCA_051891975.1 Candidatus Spyradenecus sp.
CTGGGACCTCCTGTGGAAGCAATTCAACCGCCCCTTCGACCACCTTCCCCAGGCCACCGCCACCGACGACCTCCTCATCACCCTCCCGACCGCCGAGGCCAAGCGCGACCTTCCGGCCCTCTCCCACGACGGTAAACTCCCTATTCGCCGCTACCTGCGCATCCGCCGCGAGGGCAACTACTGCACCCTCGTCGCCAATGTCTACTGGCAGGTCGGCGGCAAGTGGCGTAGCCTTTGGCAGGCCGACCCCACCGACCCCAATGGCGATCGCTCCCCCTACCGCCTCGTGCGTACCAACAACTCCCGCCTCACCAACTGACGGGGCGTCATACATCGGAACCGCGCAGCTGTATCAGAAGCACCAAAAAGGCCCCCTGGAACCACCCAAACAGAAGGGAGAGACGGATGGCACTGCCAAAGACGAAAAAAGCACCCGCGCCTACCTCAACTCGAGGTAGGGCCTACCTCGACCCGAGACAGGGCCTACCTCGACCCGAGGTAGGGGCGGATAAAAATGTAAAGCGGTGCGGGGCTGTCGATAACTCCGCAAAGCCGTCGGTTTCGCCCCGTCCTGAAGGAGCTACCCCCAGGCCGTTCTCCCGGCGCGCCGGGATGACCCTCATCGAAGTGACGATGGTCTCCGCCCTCGGGGTGCTCATTCTCGGGCAGGTCATCAGCGTGACCATCTCCTGCCAGCGGGCCGTGGCCGGCATCATCGCCAACACCGAGCTCTCCGTGGCCCTGCGCAATCTGCGCGACAAACTCCTCTTCCGCCTCACCCCCGGGGAGAACGAGGGGCTCTGCAGTGTCGCCATCGACCAGGTCTCCTCCGGGCGCGTCACCTTCCATAAGGTCGGTTCCATCGGCTCGCCAGAGACCCTCTCCCTGAGCGGCACCAGCGGGCTCACTTACTCCGAGGCCGAGACCGATTCCGCCCTCGCGCAACGCTGGCTCGCCCCCACGGCCCTGCACGTCTCCCCCGCCGATACCACCGCCTTCCAGTGGAACGCCGACCTCGACACCCTCTATGTCGACCTCCAGGTGGCCTCGCAGAACGGCAAGTACACCCAGGCCCAGCGCCTGGCCGTCCCCCGCTTTGGCAAAGTCCTCAAGTAATCCCCACCCCCCGCGATGGAGAACCCTATGGCCCAGACTTCCCGCCCCCGCCGCCGCGCCAACCGCCGTGCCGGTTTCGTCTTCCCAACCGCGCTCCTCTTCCTGCTGATTATCTCCCTGCTCGTCGGCTCGCTCGCCGGCTATGTCGACTTCGGCACCCGCCTCACCGCCGAGAGTATCACCGCCACCCAGTGCCGCCTCGCCGCCCAAACCGCCCTCGAGGATGCCAAACTCGCCATCTACGAGGGGTTCATCGCGCACGCCAACCGTTACCCGAACCTCTCGCCGCAGACCCTTCTCTCGGATATCGGAAGCAATGCCAACTACTGGGTGGAGACGCGGCAGGTGCTATCTCCTAATACGGGCTGCACCCTTGGCTACAATATCGGTTTTGACAGCACCAACTACCTAGTCACCCGGCGCGTCACGCTCACCTTGCAGGTGACAGCCACCAAGCGCTCGCCCCTGGGCAAGTCCGTCTCGCGTACCCTGCAAGAACGCTTCTCGATGGCCGTGGAACAATCGAAGGTCTTCGACTACGCCTACTTCGTGAACAGCTTCGGTATTCTGCAGTCCGGCTCCATCAACGGCAACGCCTACTTCAATGGCGATGCCGTCATCAGCCGCAACCTTGCCGATGTCTGGACACAGAGCGACTGCATCATCAACGGCACCGTCACGGCCGCCGCCAATGACATCACGGGCGCTTTCGGTCTCTTTAGATTGCCGGATGCCACTGACGTCACTTGGCCGCACGCAGAATCGCTCTCGCAATACCGCGACCGACAGAAAGACGATCCGCTCTGCCGCCCCACCTCTCCCGCCGATGATGCCAAGACGGAGATCTGGCCGATGGGCTTTACTGCAGCGGACAACTCTACCGAGCTCCAACGCAACGAGGGAGCCGCCATCTTTGAGCTCCCCTACTTGAGCAACCTCGGCCTCTATAAGGACCTTGCCAAAACCACCGGCGGAACAGTGACCTACTCCGAGCTCGTTCTCAATGACAGCGACATCCAGGGCCTGACTGACGCTTCCTACTTTGATGACAAGATCGGCAAGTGGGGCGACTGGGTCAAGAAAACTTACTACAAGCAGGGTGCCACCAAGACCATTAAAGGCGTCTTCACCAAAGAAACCGGCGTGGGGCCTTCAGGGGTTGCCAAGGGGGTGGATGCCGGCTGCGTGATGATGTACGGCACCAAAGAAAAGCCCATCAAGATTGATGGCCCGGTCGTCGTTGAGGGCGACCTCGTCATTGGCGGCTATGTTGAGGGGCGCGGGTGTTTCTATGCCGGGCGGAATATCCACTTCGTCGACGATATCACCTATGTTAATCGCCCCGACTGGTCGAACTCGATGAACGACCCCTATGCCTCCAAGGACGCTAATGCCACCTCCGACCTCGTGGGCTTCTGCGCCAAAGGGCTGATTACTATCGGTCCCGTTAATAACGCTGAAGGCGGCTTCTCTTCCTGGTGTGCCGGGCCGTCGATGTTGCAGTGGAACCTGGCCGGTCAGGGGCTCTACGAAACAGACCCCAACACCGGCAAGCCGAAACTCTCCTACAATGTGGAAGCCTCCGCACCTGGCGAGGAAATCGGTTACCCCGAAGGCCTGTTCAACGGCAACTACTATCAGAACGACGGCTTCCAGCGTATTGAGAAGATCACCATTGAGACCGCCGAGGACGGCTCCAAGAAGCAGGTCATCTCCACCGCCGCACGGCAATTCTACGAGCCGACGGTGGAAGCTAAGTACGTCAAGTTCGCCAATCTGCAGATGGACCACATCGACGGCGTGCTCTTCACCAACCACGCCATCCTCGGCGGGCGTGACAACTACTCTGGAGCAGTCAAGCCCTTTACCATCAACGGCGCTTATGTCACGCGCAACCAGGCAATGAACTTCCAGCCCCTTAGCTTCAACTGGGACATCCGCCTGGGCTCTGAGAGCAAGGAGAACCTTGAAAACCCCATCTACCTGCCGATGACTATCGATCGTCCGCGTCTGCTCTCGTGGCATGAGGTCCAAACCCGCACCGATGACTAAGGAGATTGCTATGGTTAAACGCCTCATCTGCCTGGCCTTTGGCCTCTGCCTCTTGGCGCTCGCCCGCGCACAGCAGCCGCCGTTGCCCAAACCCATCGCCGACCGCTTCGCCAACGACCCGCAGGCCTACTTCGAGTGGGAAAAGCGAAATCGGCAGCAAGAAGAAGGCTTCCGCGCCCTGCGAGAGTTACGCGACAAAGCTTCCGACAACAAAGTTGCCAAAGCAGCAGAGATTGCCGAGGCGGATGCGTGGGCGGCAAAGTTGTTGCAACTGACGCCGGCGCAGGTCGACGCTTGGATGCGCGAACCGGTCAAGGACGAGACAGCCTATGAGCGGATTGCCGCGATGAGCGACGCGCAGTTGGAGGCCGCCGAACGCGGAGGCGCAGCCGAGCCGCCGGCGGTGCGGCGTTGGGGCGCATTAGGGCTGACCGTGGCGCTCCTGCTCGCCTGGGCCATCTGGAAGCACCTGAAGAAAGGAGCGAGAGAGTAATGCCGCAAGCCAAACGTTATGCCTCCTTTGCCGACGCGCTCAAGGAGCAGGGGCTCCTGAGCGAAGAGGTGTTGAGCGCCCTGGTTGAGAAGGCCGCCGCCGAGAAGCTTCCGCTGGAGAAGGTGATTGCCGCCGAGAAGGCGTTGGAGCCGCCGGCACTCACCTGCGCCTTGGCCGACTACTACGGAATGGCACCCATTACGCTGGCCTCGGACTTCCCGGTCTCCGAGCGACTGCTCGACCTGGCGCCGTGGGCCTTTTGGCGCAAGGCCAAGGCCGTGCCGCTCGAGAAGGTGGGGCGGCTCCTTTCGGTGGCCTTCGCAGACCCCTCGGACCTGCTCATCCAGGACGAGGTGGCCGCCACCACTCACAACCGCGTCCTGCCCCTGGCCGCCGTTCCTACGGAGGTCGAGGCGCTGCTGAACGCGCTGGAAGCCAAGCGCCAGGCCGCCAACCCGATGCTCGCGATGGAAAACGTGATGCGGTTGGACGAGGAGGACCTGGAGGTCGCCGGCGGCAAGGAGGAGCAGCAGCCCGAGACGCTCGATAAGGCCATCGAGAATGCCGACGGCGCGCCGGTCATCCGGATGGTGAATATGATTATGCTCGAGGCGCTGCGCACGGGTGCATCGGATATTCACTTCGAGGCGATGGAGAAGGTCTCGCGTCTGCGCTACCGTATCGACGGCGAGCTGGTCGAGCGCCCGGCCCCGCCCAAGGCGTTGCACGATGCGGTCGTCTCGCGTATCAAGATTCTCTCGGAGTTGGACATCGCCGAGCGCCGCGTACCGCAGGACGGCCGCTTCAAGATCCGCGCGCTGAACAAGGAGGTCGACATCCGCGTCAGTATCCTGCCGACCATTCACGGCGAGAAGGTGGTGATGCGTACGCTCGATAAGAGCAACCTCGCCCCCAGTCTCTCGGCCCTCGGGCTCGACCCCTTCGCCTATGAGGCGATGAAGTATGCCATCGATCAGCCCCACGGCATCATCCTGGTGACCGGCCCTACCGGCTCGGGCAAGACAACCACCCTTTACTCCTGCTTGCAGGACCTCAACACCCCCAACGTGAACATTGTCACCGCCGAGGACCCCGTGGAATACGAGCTTCCCGGCGTCAACCAGGTGCACGTCAACCAGCAGGTCGGCCTCACCTTTGCCTCGGTCTTGCGTTCGGTGCTCCGTCAGGACCCCGACATCGTGCTCGTGGGTGAAATCCGCGACGGCGAGACCGCCGACATCGCCGTCAAGGCCGCTTTGACCGGCCACTTGGTGCTCTCCACCCTGCACACCAACACCGCCATCGGCGTCATCGCGCGTCTGATCGATATGGGCATCCAGCCCTTTATGCTCGGCTCCTCGCTCATCTGCGCCCAGGCCCAGCGCCTCTTCCGCCGCCTCTGCCCTGTCTGCAAGGAGCCGTGTACCGAGCTCGATGCCGACGTCCTGCGCGTCAACCACATCGACCCGGCCTTCTTCGAGGGCGCCACGCTCTTCCAGCCCGGCCACAACCCCAACTGCCCCAAGTGCCACGGCTCGGGCTACAAGGGCCGCGGCGCGATTATGGAGGTGCTCCCCGTCTCGGAGGCCATCCGCAATCTCATCATCCGCGGCGCCAGCGCCGAAGAACTCAAGGCCGCCGCCATCAAGTCCAAGATGGTCTTCCTGAAGGAAGCCGGCCTCGGCAAGGTCCGCCAAGGCGTCACCTCCCTCCAAGCCGCCCTCGAAGTGACCGGCGGCGAAGACTAACCCCTCGCACACAGGAGAAGAACCATTATGGCCAAAGCAAACAGCAAGTCCAAAGGCAAAGTCGCCGGTGCCAGCGCCATCCGCAAGAAGGACCTGGTGCCCTTCACGCGGCAGATTGCCGGTATGCTCCGCGCCGGCATGTCCGTCCTCGCCTCCCTCTCCACCCTCGAAGAGCAGTGCGAGAGCCCCAACTTCAAGGCCGTGCTCAAGCAGCTGCGCGAGCGTCTGGAGAGCGGCGAGCCCTTCTCTGTGGCGTTGGAGGACTTCCCGACGGTCTTTGACGATATGTACATCAATATGGTCGCCGCCGGCGAGCGCAGCGGACAGTTCGCGGACGTGCTGGCGCGTCTGGCCGAGATCCTCCAATCCTCGGCCCGCCTGGCACGCAAGGTTAAGTCGGCCCTCACCTACCCCACGGTCGTCCTCTGCATGGCCCTGCTGATTGCCGGCGCGCTGATTACCTTTGTGTTGCCCACCTTCGTGGAGATGTTCGGCGACTTCGGGGCCGAGCTCCCCGGCCTCACCCAGGCGCTGATGGATATGAGCGACTTCATCCGCGCCTACTGGTACTACCTCATCGTCGGCGGCGTGGTTGCCTTCTTCCTCTTCAAGAAGTGGAAGACCACCCCTGCCGGCCACTTCGCCTTCGACCGCTTCCGCCTGAAGATGCCCGTCTTCGGCGTGCTCAACCTCAAGGTCGGTATCGGCCGCTTCTGCCGCCTCTTCGCGCAAATGCTCAACAGCGGCGTGCCCATCGTCGAAGCAATGGAAATCGTCTCGCGCTCGCTCGGCAACATCGTCCTCGAAACCTCCATTATGAAGGCCAAGGGCGAGGTTGAGCAGGGCAATACCCTCGCCGCCTCGATGGAGGGCAAGCCCTTTATGCCCATCCTGATGCTGCGAATGATTGCCGCCGGCGAGAAGAGCGGCCGCGTGGACGAAATGCTCTCGAACATCGCCGACTCCTACGACGAAGAGGTCGAGACCCTCCTCGCCACCCTCACCTCCCTCCTCGAGCCCTTCCTGATGGTCTTCCTGGGCGCGGTCATCGGCACCATCGTCATCGGTATGTTTATGCCCATCTTCAAGCTCGGCACCGTCGTTGGAGGCTAAGCGCGTGGCCGCCGAGAGCGAAGCCCGCCCCTGGCGCGCTGCCATCAAGGGGCTCGCCGCGCTGGCCCTCTGGCCGGCCATCGCCGGCTGCCTTCCCTCGCTCGGCTACCTCGTGGGGCAAAACTGGCTCCTCCCGGCCTGGCTCCTGGGCGGCGGCGTGGCCGCCTGGGCCGCCTGGCGCCTCGGTCGCTGGCGCGCTCTCCTGCTCTGCGCGCTCTACGCAGCGGGCTCCTTCTTCCTGACGAGCCTCACCTTCCTGGGGCAATCGAGCGACTACATCAGCTATCACCTGCCGCAAGTCTTCCTGCTGGAAGCCGGTTGGAACCCCGCGCTGCAAGGCTCGCTTGAGGCCGTCGAGGCGCTCGGGATTACCCCGTTGGACACCTTTCGCCCCTTCCACACCATCTGTTTCCCGCTCTTTGGCGCGCAGTGGAGCGCGGGGACCGACCTCGCCACCGGCGCCCTGCACGGCTTCAACTGGCTCGTTGCTCTCCTGCTGCCTGGTGCCGGGTACCTCTCCCTGCGTACCCTGAGCCGTTGTTTCCCTG
>JBJFFT010000093.1:0-7058 GCA_051891975.1 Candidatus Spyradenecus sp.
GGCCGATCCTTGGCCGGAGTTCATCCCAAACCGGACCACCATCGCCGGCTCGACGGCCGTCATCCTGGGCTATGGCCACATCGGCCAGGCCATCGGGCGCAAGCTTGAAGCCCTGTGCGTGACCATTCACGGCATTCGCCGCGCCAACCTGCACGAGCTGCCTGCCTTATTACCGCAAGCCGATGCGCTCATCCTCGCCCTCCCGGCCACGCGCGAAACCGACCACCTGGTCGATGCCGCCGCCCTGGCGCGTCTGCCGGCCCACGCCGTGCTCATCAACGTTGGGCGCGGCAACGCCGTCGACGAAGAGGCGCTGGCCCAAGCCCTCGAAGCCGGGCACCTCCACGCGGCCTTCCTCGACGTCCTCCAAACCGAGCCTTACCCCGCCGACGGTCCGCTACGCACTGCCCCGCGTTGCTTCCTGCTGCCGCACGCCTCGGCCTTCGCGCCGGACTACCTCGACCGCGCCTTCCAAGCCTGGCTGGATGAGTATCGTGGCTGAAGCCGCCGATGCCGCGCCTCAGGCCGTGCTCGTCAAGGACGAGGCCATCTGCCTGTGCGTGCGCCCCTTCTCCAAAACCTCGCAGATGGTGACCTGGCTCGCCCGCGAGCACGGGTTGCTCACCACGCCGGTCAAGGGTGCCCAGCGGCCCAAGAGCGGCTTTGTGGGGCGCTATGACGTGGGCTACACCTGCGAGATTGTCTTCTACGCCCGCAGCCGCTCCGGCGGAACCCACCACATCCGCGAGTGTTCGCCGCTGGCCTTGCGCGAAGCGCTCCGCACGAACTGGCGCTCGGCCACCGCCGCGGCGTATGTCTGCGACCTCACCTTGCGCGCCACCCGCCCGGGTCTGCCCAACCCCGCCCTCTTCCAGACGCTGGAGGACCTCCTGGACGTGCTCCCCACGGCCGCCGCGCGCGAGGTGCCCTTGCTGCTCCTGTGGCTGGAGAGCAACCTGCTGCTGCACCTAGGCGTGGCGCCGGACTTCACCCCTTGCCCGCGCTGCGCCCCCTCCCCCCACGCAACCTTTTCCGTCGAGGAGGGGCACTTCTGCTGCGACCACCGCCCGAGCCGTCTGCCCAAGCCCCTCACCCTCTCGCTCCACCGGGAGATCCCCGAACTCTTTGTGCAGTTCACGCGCGAGTCCATCGCTCAGACCCTCGACCGCGCCCGCGCCTCGCAACGCACCGACCTCTTCGGCCGCCCCGAGCCCTTCCCCGGCGTCTTTGGTCTGCGCCGCTTCCTGGGCATCTTCCTCAATCTCCACCTCGACCTCCTCCCCGGCCCCCGCCGAACCGCCCTCGACTTGCTCATCTAAGGCCGCCGCGCCGAGCCTCAATACGCCTCAGCCCGAAGGCCAAACTCAACCAGGCGCTTGACCAACTATTAAGGCCCCGTCTTATTGCAATTAACAGCCAGTCTTAATTCAATTAAGTCTGGCTCTTATTTCAATTAAGACTGGCTCTTAATAATTCCTCTCGGCTCTGGGCGAAGATTGGCTCGCCCAGAGACCAAGTTCTTCCCGGAGCGAGTACCAAAAGACTACACCAGCCGTGCACGCAGCGCAACGCCGTTTGTGTTATTATAGCAGAGCTATGGACAAGAAAACGAAGAAGAAAGACGGCTGGATTTACGGTCGGCGGCCGGTGCTCGAAGCGTTGCGCGCCGGGCGGCGGGAGATTTGGGAGGTCATTGTGCCGTCGGGGCCGGCAACGGATGAGGTGGAAGAGATGATTTCGATTGCACGCGCGCGGCGCTTGCCGGTGCGTGCGGCCCAGCGCGGCGAGTGCGACCGTATCTTGGGGCAGGTTAATCACCAGTGTTGCGCGGTGAAGGCCGGGGGCTACCCCTACGTGGCCCCGGAGGAGATTTACGATGCCGCCGAGGCCGACCCCGAGGCCATCGTGCTCTTGCTCGACCATCTGGAGGACCCGCAGAATGTCGGCTCGCTCCTGCGGACGGCTGAGGCGTGCGGGGTGTGCGGGGTCATTCTGCCCGAGGATCGCGGGGTGTTGGTGACGCCGACGGTGGTGCGCGCCTCGGTGGGCGCCTCCGAGCACTTGAAGATTGCCCATGTGGTCAATCTGGCCCAGGCGATGAAGGAACTTAAGGAGCGCAACGTCTGGCTCACGGGGCTGGATATGACCGAGAACGCCAAACCCTTCACGGAGGTGGACTTCCGCGGGCGCTGCGGCATCGTGGTCGGCAGCGAGGGGAATGGCTTGGGGTCGCTGGTGGGCAAGACGTGCGACTTCATTGGCTACATCCCGATGATGGGGCAGGTGGAATCGCTCAACGCTGGCGTGGCCGGGGCCTTGGCGATGTACGAAGCGGTCCGGCAAAAGGCGGCGCGCAAGTAAGCCGCGCGGAGGCAACGATGAGTATTCGGCAACTGCATTTGCTCGTGGTCAACGGCATCACCTTCATCCGGGTGCCCTTTATCCTCAGCTTCCTGGTGCTGGCCCTGGTGCACGGGTGGGGCGTTCAGCGCCACCTGCTCAAGGAGGCGGCCGCGCCTTCGGATGCGTGGGCCGTGGTGGCGCTCGTCTGCCTGACACTCTCGGCGTTGACGGACCTCTTCGATGGGGCCTTGGCGCGCAAGTGGAAGGTGGTCACCAAGTTCGGGGCGATGTGCGACCCGCTGATGGATAAGGTCTTCTACCTGATTGTCTTCCCCACCCTGCTCTGGCTGTTGCCCATCGGCAAGCCGTTGGAGCGGTGGCACGCGCTCTTTATGGTGGTGCTCACGGTCCTCTACCTGCTGCGCGATCAGTGGGTCACCTTCCTGCGCTCGGTCGGCACGCTCTACGGGGCCAACTGCGCGGCCACCTTCCTGGGGAAGTTCCGCACGGCGATGACCTTCCCGCTCTGTGGGGTCATCTACCTCTACCTTATGCTCTATGACTACACGCCCGACACGATGACCTGGTTCCGCTGGGTGGTCTACACCGGCGAGGCGGTGGCTATCTTCCTCAACTTCTGGTCGCTCTACGTCTACACCCGCAACTACCTGCCCTACATCAAGCGGAGCATCTCCGAGAAATGAGGCGCTTGGCGGGCGATGCGCTGGTGCTGGCGGCCGCCTATCTCGCGGCCTTCGCCCTGCGTTTCGACTTCGAGGAGCCGCGTTGGGGCTGGGCGCGCGTTGCCCTCGGCTTCCTGCCCACGCTGGTGATTGGCCTGACTGCTCTCTGGGCGAGCGGCTGTGCGCGGTTGAAGGCCGCCACCATCACCCTGCGGGCCGTGCCGCGTTTCGGCGTGGCGGCGGGCATGCTGGCCGCCACACTTCTGCTCTTGCGCGCTTTGGTCCCGGCCGATGAAGCGATTATCCTGCGCCCACCAGTGAGCGTGGCGCTCATGCTCTCCATTCTCGCCCTGCTCGGTTGGCTGGCGCTGCGCTACGTTAAGCGCCTTCAACTGCGCCCGATTGAGGTGGCCGACCTCCTGGGGCGCGCCGAGGCCGAGGTGGGCACGCCCGCCGTGCGCCACGCCTTTCGCGGCAAGCGGGTGCTGATTACCGGCGCGGGCGGCTCGATTGGGAGCGAACTCGCGCGCCAGGTTCTTGATGCCGAGCCCGAGCGTCTGGTCTTGCTCGACCTGAGCGAGGCCGCGCTCTACCGCGTGCTTGAAGATCTTGAGGGGCCGGTTCAGGGCGTGGTGGGCGACTGCGCGGATGGCCCCACGATGCGCCAACTCTTGGCTAAGGCCCGGCCGGAGATTGTCCTCCACGCCGCAGCTTACAAGCATGTGCCACTGATGGAGGAGAATCCTGCAGCCGTGCTGCGGAATAATGCCCTGGGCACACGCGTCCTTGCGGAGGAGTCGCTCGCTGCCGGCGTGGCGAAGTTCGTCTTGATTTCAACCGACAAGGCCATTGCCCCGGTCTCGGCGATGGGCATCTCCAAACGTCTGGCCGAGGTGTTGATGCAGGATCTCGCCGGCGGGGCGACGCGCTTCTGCGCGGTGCGCTTCGGGAATGTGCTCGATTCCTCGGGCTCGGTGGTGCCCAAGTTCCGCCGCCAGATTGCCGCCGGCGGCCCGGTTACCGTCACCGACCGGCGGATGACGCGCTACTTTATGACCATTCCCGAGGCGTGCGGACTGGTGCTTCAGGCCGCCACGCTGGCCGAGGGTGGGGAGACCTTCCTTTTGGATATGGGCAAACCCGTCTCGATCCTTCACTTGGCCGAGACGATGATTCGCCTGGCTGGGCTGCGCCCGGAGCGCGACATCCCCATCGTCTTTACCGGCATCCGCCCCGGCGAAAAGCTCGCCGAGGACCTGGGCGAGGTGACGCGCGATGCCGCCAAGACCGTCCACGAGCGCATTCTCATCGGCCGCATCGCCCAGTGGCCCCACGCGGCCGTCCAGGCCCTGCAAGCGCGCCTGGCAACCCTTTTGTCCAATGGCCTGGAGCCGACGCTTCAGGACCTGCAAACCCTACTCACAGCAGAGGAGAATGAAGTCCAATGAAGACCTACAAGATTGCCGTAGTCCCTGGTGACGGCACCGGCCCCGAAGTCATCGCCGAGGGTATGAAGGTGCTCAACGCCGCCGAAGCCAAGTTCGGCTTTAAGCTCGATGCCACCCCCTACGATGTCGGCGCCGGGCGCTACCTGGCCACCGGCGAGATTTTGCCCGATAGCGTCCTGGAAGAGTTCCGCGGCCACGATGCGATGTTCCTGGGCGCGATTGGCGACCCGCGCGTCACCCCCGGCATTCTCGAGAAGGGCATCTTGCTGCGGATGCGCTTCGAGCTCGACCAGTATATCAACCTGCGCCCCATCCGCCTCTACCCCGGCGTGGAGACCCCGCTCAAGAACAAGGGTCCCAAGGACATCGACTACTGCGTGGTCCGCGAGAACTCCGGCGGCCTCTACACCGGCATGGGCGGCATTTCGCGCGCCGACTCCAAGGACGCCGTCGCCACCCAGGTGATGACCTACACCTACGAACAGGTCGAGCGCTGCATCCGCTTCGCCTTCGAGTATGCCCGCAAGTACGGCAAGAAGGCCCGCGGCGTGGGCGAGAAGAACACCCTCGCGCTGGTCGGCAAGTCCAACGTCCTCACCTATATGTACCAGCTCTGGAACCGCGTCTTCGCCGAGGTGGGCGAAGAGTTCCCGGACGTTGAGCGCCAGTACTTCCACGTCGACGCCACCACCCTCTATATGGTCGCCTCCCCTGAGATGTTCGATGTCATCGTCACCGAGAATATGTTCGGCGACATCATCACCGACCTCGCGGCCATCACCCAGGGCGGCCTGGGCGTCTCCTCCGGCGGCAACATCAACCCCCACGGCGTCTCGATGTTCGAGCCCATCGGCGGCACCGCCCCCATGTGGACCGGCAAGCACGCCATCAACCCCATCGCCGCCATCGGTGCCGGCGCGATGATGCTCGAGCACCTGGGCGAAGCCGAGGCCGCCAATGCCATCACCCGCGCCATCGCCTCGGTCACCCCCAAGATGAAGAGCCAGCTCGCCAACGAGATGGGCTTCACCACCGAGCAGGTGGGCGACATGATCGCCGCCGCCCTCTAACCCCGGCCGCGCCGATGAACGCCCTCTTCGCCTCCTTGCGCGCCCAGGTCGAGCGCGCGCTCGATGATGCCCTCGCCGGCGTCAGCCCAGAGGCTCGCGCCTATCCCGGCGGCGAGGCCTTCCAAGCCGCGCTCGAACACGCCCTCAAGGGCGGCGGCAAGCGCGTCCGCCCCATCCTCACCCTCCTCTGCGCCCAAGCCTGCGGCGCGCAGGCGGGCTCGGAGGCCGCGGCGGACGCCCTGCGCGCTGCCACCGCCATCGAGTTGCTCCACAGCTACACGCTGGTCCACGACGACCTGCCAAGTATGGACAACGACACCGAGCGGCGGGGCGCGCCCAGTGTTTGGGCGAAGTTCGGCGAAGGGCAGGCCGTGCTGGCGGGCGACTACCTTCAGGCCCTCGCCTTTGCCCAGCTCGCCCCCTGCCGCCGCGCGGCCGACCTCCTGCCGCTCCTAACGCGCGCAGCCACGCAGGTCATCCACGGCCAGGTCTCCGACATCGCCGCCGCGCAGATGCCCTCGGCCGACTGGACCCCAGCGCTGGTGGGCTACGTCTTCACCAACAAGACCGCTGAGCTCATCCGCTGTGCCTGCGCCCTCGGCGCTGCTGCCGCCGGCGCGCCGGAGGCCGTCCGCGAGGCGCTGGCCGACTACGGCACGCACGTGGGCCTCGCCTTCCAGTATGTCGATGACCTCCTCGATGCCCAGCAATCCCAGGTGGGCAACGAGCTCAACGCCCTAGCCGTCTACGGCGGCGAAACCGAGGCCGTGCGCGAGACGGCCACCTACTACACTAAGCGCGCCCTCAAGGCCCTCGAAGCCGTCCCCGGCGACACCGCCGCCCTGGCCGACTTCGCAGCTGCGCTGCTCGAGCGTTTAGCGTAGCGCGGAGCGTCGCCTATCGAAGCCCCGCAAGAAGAGAAGAGCCACAGGCCCTCAGGCTTGTGGCTCTTCTCTTCTTGCGGGGCGACTAATCTTACTTAGCCGCCTTGGCGCCGGCGCGGAGGCGCGCCTGAACGCGCTTCTTGTAGGCCTCGCGGCGGGCACGCTTGACGCGCTTGCGGAGTTGCTGACCCATGGTGTTCTCCTGATTAAAGGGTTAAAGGGAATGGACGCGGCGAGGCTTAGGCCATGCCGAGCTGATAACGGACGAAGCGCTTGACGGTGATCGTGTCGCCAGTGGCCTTCTCGGCCTCCTTGACAACCTGAGTCACGGACATCTTGGGCTCCTTGACGAAGGGCTGATCGATGAGGCAGACCTCAGCGAAGTGCTTCTTGAGCTTGCCCTTGAGGATGCCCTCGATGATGTTGGCCGGCTTGCCTTCGACCTGAGCGCGATAGACTTCCTTCTCGCTCTCGATCTCGGCTTCGGGCACTTCGCTCTCGTTGAGGTAGCGCGGGGCGGCGGCGGCGGCCTGGAGGCAGACGTCGTGCACCAGCTGCTTGAAGGCCTCGGTGGCGATGGTCTCGGGCTTGGTGCAGCCCACTTCGACGATCACGCCCACCTTGCCGCCG